>JAAEPE010000454.1 GCA_024222395.1 Myxococcales bacterium | reverse complement strand
GTAGTGTGCCGTCGGCTACTCGCTCGAAGACGGTTCCGAGCTGCACGTCAAAGTCTCCGCAGCCGCCAACTTGTGCCTGTACGAAGACCAGCTCTTGTTCTGGGCTGCTTACAACTTGGATGTCGAGTTCGCCTTCCTGGTAGGTGTGCCAATTGCCCGTATGTCCCTCTGCAGAGAACTCCTTCTGATGCTTGCGATAGGCCTTGGAGCTACGAAACGCACGACGGGCTTCTCGGCGTTGCTTCGCGGTACCTTTTCCGATGCGCGCGATGCTTGGCGTCGTCAATCCTGCATGTCGGCCCCAAACAGCCGCTTTGCATCGTCCTTTGCTCGGAGTTACTCGCGCTGTTAGCAGGGGGCCACCTGCGTACTCGTCCCATGTATCGAGGCTTGAGCCATCCCCTGCGTACTGTTGCAAGAGCTCGACTTCTTCTACGATCGCGCTGCAGGCGTATCCGCTGCCGTCGTAGAGTGTGACTTCTGCTCCTATCCACTCTCGTTGATCCGCTGAGAGTTTATCTGTGTTGACTTTTTGCCGGAGTGTTGTCAGTAGACCTTCGTGCGCGGAGGAGCGGATGTTGCCACGACCAAGACTTGTTGAGGCCGAGCCCGCGATGACGAGGTAGGCGGCGTCATTTGCGTGTACGACGATGCGCGACTGCGCACCGAAGGCACGGGGAGCGTCCTTGCCTTCGTCCAGAGAGGCGGGCGCGGCGAGAAGTGCCGGTTCCGCAGCCTGCGCTGAGACAAATTCCGAAGGTTCAGCCGCCTGGCCAAGCACAGGCTGGGCGATATGTACGTTCAAGTAGGTCGGGCCGTGCTCAAGAAGCATGCCGCCCACAAAGCCTCCAAGGGCAGCGATTACAATGCTGGCAACAAGCCCAATAGGAGGAGGAGCGCGGTGCGGCTGAACGTTCTGTGAAAGGGACATGCCCCCATAGAGAGCAAGCCCCGAACCGAATATTCCCCCCTACTATTTCAGCTGGTTACCCCGACGCGTGTCGCTAGTGACACGCCCAGAAGCAACAATCGACACAACGTCAGGCGTGAAACGCCAATGTCAGGCGAGAAACGCCAATGTCTGGCGAGAAACGCCAGACCACAGCGCCAACAGCACGAAACAGCCGGGAGCTGGCGAAGCCAGGACCCGGAGAAACCTTCGCGTGTCAGAACACCCGGAGGTTTCTAACGCGGACAGTATTTGTGTGAGCCCGGATTCTTACGGAAGTCCGTGGAGTTGACGTCCGTACAGTTGGCCCGGATGAGCGACTTGAGGCTGGTTGCCTCTTGGTGCGAGAGCGAGAGGCTCTCAAAGACCAAGGGAATTGACGAATCTGTTTCGATTTGCAGTCGGAGCTGCTCGAGTTCGCCATTGCCACGGCCGGTTTCAAAGACGTCTTCAAAGTAGCCAGCGTAGGTATCGACCACATTCGCAAAGGTTGGGGCCTTCAAGTGGGTGACATTCTCAAAGGTGCCGTGTTCGGCATTGATGCTGAGATTGTAGCTGCCACTGTAGAGTTCGTCGCCGTCAACAATCATGAACTTGTTGTGCATCTGCTTGGCGTAAGAGAAGTGCCAGCGGTAGGCGTAGTACTTGTAGCGAACGTCAATACCCGACTCGCCAATCGCTTTGCCGTAGAGGAACGACTTGTTATTGCAGTCGAATAGCTTGTTGTCGCTGGTAGCGTTTGCCACGCAGTCCGCTTGCTTCTGCTTCTGATAGTCGTCGCCAGAAAACGAGATGTACTCTTGCTGGTCTAGATAGACTCGAATGTCGATATCAGGATTCGCCTCTTTCTTGGCGATCAGAGCTTCGGCAACGGGGCGCAGTCGCATATGGCCAGAGGCAAGCCAAATAGAGTCGGTCGCATCTTCGATTGCCTGGACCCAACGGTCACTCATACTCAAGTCTTGACGTGAGCGTAGCTTGAAGGTGGTTGAGCCTTCGGAGATGTTGAAGTTGTCGGAAGTGAAGTACATGTCCAGGTCTGGATTGTCTGGGATGTCTTCATCGTTTATTTCGAGGGTGGAAATCGTGTAGGGAAGGTTGTCATCCACTACGAGGTCTCGTGAGTGATTCCACATCAGGTCGAACTCACGTTGGAGCTTGAGTGCCATCTCGGGGACACCACTCAGAAATAGTGTGTTCTCGTCGTAGATGGTTGCACCACCAGTCGACCAGTTCGCACTACCTGTGGCAATCAGCGAGGTCTCGGCCTCGGCGAGGTCATGGCGAGGGCCGTCGATGAGCACCAATTTGTGGTGCATGATCTTATTAACGTAGCGGACGTTGATGCCGTCGGCTTCGAGGCGGCCTGACTTGGAGTTTTGCAGCGCCGAACCTTCGAGCTTGCGATCCTTGGCTCGTGCAGTCTCGAAGACAAATCGGACGTCGACCCCGCGAGCAACAGCATCTTCGAGAGCATCGGCAATGGCAGCGCTTGAGTAGCTGTACATTGCGATATCGATCGTCTCGCGAGCTTGGCCGATCATCTCCGCGATCTTGGCTGTGTGTGACTCGTCCAAAGGTTGTGGTGAGAAGATGGCTGAAGCGCCTGCTTCATCTTCGTTCAGAAGACCTTTTGCAATTGCGTACTCAAGAAGCGCTTCGAGGGCTCTCTTGCCGACATAGGGAACATCATCGAGTTCCTTTAGATTGTCAAAAACGTCATCATCCTCAGTACCGTCTGCGCCGTCGCGGTGCGCGATGATATTGCGAGCTGCGCGCGCGTTGAGTCTGGCGGTGTCATCAAGCTCTTCGAAGTCGACGGTGAAGTCGTTCACCAGAGCTAGAATTGCCTTGGCCTCGGGGGAGTCGGCATCAATTCCGCCGTCGGTCTTGCCGGAAGGAAAGACGTCGAATTCTCCGTCTGCAGGTTCGTCGGCTCCGCAGCCAAGGGTTCCGAGAGCGAGGACGGCGGCGAGGGTAGTGGCGAGGCGCTTCATGCCACCGGACAGAAGCAACAACTGATCCATATTTCGGCACAGTGGATCTTCCAATAAGATATGTAAATCTATGTGTTTATGGCCTGGTCGTGAAGCAGGGGTGGTGGCGCCCCTCGTCGCCGGACAAGCTCCAGTGGCCAACTGAGCGGCCCAGCAGTCCCCATCGTGGAATCTGGCCAAATCTACTCGAGCAGAGCAAGCAAGTCTTCGCGCGTGAGGGACGTAGCCTGATCCGCCTCTCCGAGAGCCGCGTCCGCCAAGCTACGCTTGCTCTGCTGCAACGCCAAGATGCGCTCTTCTACCGTGTCACGAGCGACGAGACGGTAGACCATGACAGGCCGTTCTTGGCCGATTCGGTGTGCGCGATCTGCGGCCTGATCCTCCGCTGCTGGGTTCCACCAGGGATCCACCAAGAAGACGTGGTCTGCAGCGGTGAGGTTCAAGCCTGTACCACCGGCTTTTAGTGAAGCCAGCAGGACCGGCGGACCATTATCGTCCTGGAAGCCATTGACCACATCTTTGCGATTCGTTGTCGCGCCATCGAGCCTAAGGAATTCGATACCGAGTTTGTCCAGATGGGGCTCGATGAGATCGAGCATCGAAGTCCACTGCGAGAAGACTAGGGCTTTGTGCCCATTCGCGTTCGCAGTCGCCAGTGCTCCGACCAGCGTACGCACCTTGGCGGAGGTATCGGCCTCCTGGCCAGGAATGAGAGCGGGGTGACATGCTGCTTGCCTGAGTCTGAGGAGTGCTTCGAGGGCGGCGAGGACGCTACCACCGGCAGTGAGACGTTCGACCAAGTCTTTGCGGGTCGAGGCGCGCACAGCGTCGTAGACACCGCGTTCCGTCTCGTCAAGTTCGACATGCAGGACTGAGTCGGTTCGAGGTGGAAGCTCTGGCGCAACTTCACGCTTGAGGCGACGAAGCACGAACGGGCGAATCTTCTTGCGAAGGCGATCTGCCGCCCCCTCTTCTCCGCGGCTAATCGGTTTGGCGTAGCGATTCGCGAAGTCGCTTCGAGCACCCAGGAGCCCCGGGTTGCTGAAGTGCATCAGGCTCCAGAGTTCTTCTAAGCGATTCTCGACAGGGGTGCCACTGAGTGCCACGCGGAACTCGGCATTGACTCGGTACGCCGCCTTGGCCACCTGCGACGATGGATTCTTGATGGCCTGAGCTTCATCGAGCACCACAACCGTCCACTTCTGTTTTGCGAGTTTTTCTGCGTCGATGCGCAGGATTGCGTAGGTGGTGAGCATTACGTCGACCTTCTTGCTCAGCTTGCGCTTAGCCCCGTGATAGATCGAAGTTGAGAGCCCGGGACGGAATTTCTTGATCTCCGCGGCCCAATTGTGCACCACACTGGTGGGGCAGACGACCAAGCAACGCCCCTGCAGGGCACAAATCGTCTGTAGCGTCTTGCCAAGCCCCATGTCGTCGGCGAGCACCGCGCCGAGACCCGCGTTGCGAAGAAAGCAGAGCCAATTGACGCCACGGGTCTGGTACTCGCGCAACTCGGCGTTGATGCTATCGGGAAGCGGGACATCATCGAGGGATTCAAAGTCGGCGAGTAGAGGTTCTAGTCGGTCGAAGCTGACTGGACGAGGCTGGCCCATGCTCTCTGCGAGTTGGCTGAGAGTCGGAACCGCAAAGAGTGGCAAGGCCTCGTCGGCGCGGCTCAACTCCTTTGCGGCAAGCAAGTCGGCAACACGATGGCCGTGTTCGCCAAGCCATTGTCCTGGGAGCGGAGCCCAACCACCGCCTTCAACGGGAACGAGCTGCAGACCGCCCTGCCAAGCACCGATCACGGCAGATGCGTCGACGCGTCTCGGTTCTCCGCCCGTGTCTTTCTCGGAGGTTTCGAAGAAGAGCTTGTAGCTATCGCCATCGATGACGAGCCTGGGCACGAGTGCATGACGATATAGATGCTCGTCTTGACCCGATTGAACCTCGCCGTGGAAACGCCGCATCTTTCCGGTGAATGCGGCGGCCTCAGGCCCTTCGTACGTGACACGGCGTCCGGGTACGAGGTTTAGCTGATCGCGGAGACGTTCCTTTAGTGCCTTCTCGGCTCGGTGATCGCGAGCCGGCACTAGATCGCTCAAGTGCACAAGGTTGTTGCCATCGATGCGCGCTTGAGGGGGATCGCCGTAGACCAAAGTCGGAAGCACGGAGAGCACCTGTCCCTCTTGCTCGATGGCGATGTCGATTCGTGGGGCAAGCCCAGTTTCCACCCCGGGGAGCCTATCGGTTCGGATGTCGAGAATGACTTGGTTCTCGAGGGTGGGCAGTACCGCCGTTACCAACTCTCCGAGGCGCTCGGCGGGGTAGGCCATCGTAATGGGGAGATTCTCCAGGCGGGTGCCGGTTACTCCGGTTTCGCCCAACACGCGCAGGCATCCTCTAACTAGCGCGATTCCATCAACGACGAGTGAGTCCAACTCATTGTTGGCCATCACAGAGAGGCGTACGCCTTTTCCTTGATTGCGTATGAGAGCAGATGGTAGTAGGAGTTCTTCTGAAGTCTCGACAGGCTTGCCGTCGAGGCTAACTCTGTCTAGGGAGGACAGAGCCTTGAATAGCTCGAGCACGGTTTGCAGCGGCAGTACTCTTGGAGGCCGAACGCCCAGAATGCTGTCGATTTCCAAATCCGTATTGTTGGCGTTTACTGCGGGTCCACCGTGGTTTGTGACCATGGAGTAGAGAGTGGTTCCCTCGATGCAGCTCTCTCGCTTTCCGTCGACGATCACTCGCTGTAGCGAGAGCCCGCGATTCTCGGTCTTGAATCGGTAGTGAATCGGGCCGCCCATGTGGGTCGAGACGGGCAAGTCATCGCCAATCTCACGCACCTTTGCCAACGCAATGATGGCGGCAGCAACGTGTGCACAAGTGTCGATTTGACTGGGGCAGTCGCAATCCCATTCCCTGTCAGGTGGGTACAGCACAACTGTGGGGGCGACAGGGAGGCCTGGGGCTTTGACCCGAAGAACAATCTCTTCCTCGGAACTCGACTCGCCGGCGACGCTGTCGGTGCGCGCTAGTTTGACACCTTGGGCCCAGAGGCCCCGTGGGCATTCGTCTTTTACAGATTCTAGTAGTTCGTGCACAACGTCCTTACAAAGAGGCGCTAGCAGTACCACGGAGAGTGGAGATTTCACCCTCGTTACTGCTGGATTTTCACTCCTGCGTTCAATTCCAAGGGCCCGGCTGTGATTCTCATCGGCGAGCCTGACCCGGCCGCAAATAATTCATGCTCGGGTCACTTCTTGCTGTGAACTGGGGCGCGTTCCCTCTAGGCTAGCCGGTTATCGTGAGAGGGGTTCTTGCTTTTGCCCTAGCTGTGCCAGATGCCTTTGGTTACCGTGGCCGACATGTTCGATCGCTTTGTCTTCGTAAAACTCAAGGAGCAGTGGGCCAATCAGGAAGGGGTGGCGGATTTCATCGCCGAGAGCCGCAGAGTCTTTCCGAGCATTCCCGGGGTTCTTCGCTGCAGGGCTGGCCAGCCCGCAGACGCTCACGCTGGCAAAGGTTGGGACGTCTGCATTGTCCTAGGCTTCGCCTCTCTCGAGGAGATTGAGGTCTATCGAGTTCATCCGGCACATCAGGCGTTTCTCGATGAGTTTCTCGGGCCGCGTGCCGAAGCCAAGCGAGTTTGGAACTTCGAAACGGAGGAGTTTCTAGCGCCCGAGGTCTCTACCTAGAATAGAAGATTGGGTTCTCGGATAACGTTATGCCGGTAGGGTTGCTTGCAACCCCTCCAGATCAACAACGAGTAGATGTCGTCGGCCGACCTCAATGAGGCCTTTTGCCGCCAGAGCTTTCAATGCTCGCGAGGGCGTCTCCGGTCGCATTCCGAGCATGTCGGCCATCACTGTTCTCGGAAGGTTGCCCTCGAACTCGGACTCATGTCGCTCCAAAATCCAATGCGCCACCCTCTGGGTGGCGGTGCCATCCGGCGAAGACTGAGGCAATAATTCATCCTCACGACTGCGAAGGACTGTTTCGAGGACTGTGACGCTGGCTGCGTGCCTCTCCGCGACCCAGTCCGCCACGCGGCTGGCCGTGGCCATGCAGAGAAGTAGTGGGGTTTCTGCTCGTGCAGAACTCTGGTAGGTCGGAGAAGCCAGGCACGCGCATGGGCGAGATGGCAAATTTTGCGTCCAAGGCTCCACTTGTCGCGTCCCGAGAGCGGAAACACTCAAAACTGTCCCTTGACGAGGGCAAGTCGAGCTGGGCAAGTTCTCGCTTCTGGGCAATCCAGAAGCTCCATCGAGCCGCATAGCAACTTTCTAGTTAGGAACCTTCTCAATATGTCTCCCACCAAAATTCTAAGTGCTCTCTCTCTCGCCGGTCTCGTCTCTCTCGCGGGCGCGTGCGATAAAGGGCCACAAACCGGCAGCCCAACGCCCGCTGCAAAGGCCGGTGAGACGGCCACTCCCAGCGCCAAGCCCGAAGCGGCCAAGCCCGAAGCAGCCAAGCCCACTGTGACGGAGACCAACAGTGCACAGAAGAATGGCAAGAAGTACGGCGCTGGCGTCTCAGAGATGGAGAAGGTCGCGATATCTGCCATCGTTGCGGACCCCGAGGCCTTTGATGGCAAGACCGTCCAGGTCGAGGGCATGGTCACTGATGTATGCGCCAAGCGCGGATGCTGGTTTGAGATGGCCGGCACAGCGCCCGGTGAGAAGGCTCGCTTCAAAGTGAATGACGGTGAGATGGTCTTTCCTATGACGGCAAAGGGCAAGAGCGCGGTTGCACAGGGCAAGATCATCGCTCAGAAGCTCTCTCTCGAAGATACTCGCGCCATGGAAGGGCACTACGCCAAGGAATCGGGCCGAGACTTCGATCCTGCTAGCATTACAGAGGGCAAGACTGTCTTCCGTATCGAAGGCACCGGCGCCGTCATCAGCGACTAGCGATGGCTGGCGGGAAGATACGTTGGCGAAAGCTCTTCCGAACGCTGCATCGCGACATCGGATACGCGGTAGCAGCTCTGACTCTCGCGTATTGCATCTCGGGTATCGCGGTCAATCACATTGATGACTGGAACCCAAACTACACCTTCGTCAATACTCGGATCGATGTCGGAGGCTTGCCGGTTGGGGACTACCAGGCGATGCAAGACCATGTGGTCACAGTGCTCGAACTTAATCCGAAGTCGGTCAAGGGCCACTTCATGGAAACCGAGACACTATTCCGTGTGTTCCTTACAAATACAGAAGAAGTCTCAGTCAATGTCGAGACTGGAAGAGGGCTCTTCAAACAGGTGAAGACCCGCGCCGTGCTCTACGAGCTCAACGCGCTGCATCTCAACAGTATCAAGGGCATTTGGACTTGGGTGGCCGACATCTTCGCCTTGATGTTGATAATCCTGGTTCTAACCGGCCTCTTCATGATGAAGGGCAAGCGAGGCATCGCTGGTCGTGGCAAATGGTTCGTGGGAGCTGGGCTTGCCATACCAGTCGTCTTCATCTGGTATACTGTCACGGGCGCGTAGCGGCTGCCTAAGGTGTGGCAGCCTGAGTCGTCTCGGCTTCTTCGCGAATCTGCAGTGGCGAAAGGCTGCCGTGCACGGTTCCGCTGTGCGTCGCGACGAAGCGGTAGCGGGCCATCGTGTATCCCCCCTTCACGAAGGTAAAGTCGTGGGCTCTTTGGTCTGCAGTGCCGCTCCAGAACGTGGGAGTCACGCCGATGGCCTTGCCATCGATCGACGCAGTTGCACCCGGAGGGCTTGAGCGCAGTACTAATTCAATTGTCTTGCTCTTGTTCTTGCGGAGCTGATAGTCGCGAGGACGATAGCTGGCTGTGTCGCCATCGAGATGCGTTCCGGTCGGAGGCGCCACGGTAATCGCCGCGGGCGCAGGCTCCAAGACGGCGCCAGCATCAGTTGTGCTCTCGGTGGCAGCAGAGGGAGACGCACTCTCGGAGACGCTCGCATCATCCTTCGTGGCACAGGCGAGAAGAGTGAGCCCCCAACAGAGGGCGATGGCACGGCATCGACTGCGAGTGGCGCGCATGGTGCCAGAGCCTAGCACAGCATCTCGGCTCACGACTCTTCCAACATATTGCCTTCGGCCACCCAACTGCCTAGCCCACCCATGAGGTTCTTGACGTCTCGGTAGCCCATGGCCTTGAGAAGGAGAAGTGCGCGCAGGGAGGCTTTTCCGACATTGCACACCGTGACTACCGTGCCCTCTTTGCTCGGCAGAGCCTCGTGCTCAGCCTTCAGCTCAGACTCCGGGATATTCACTGAGCCTTCGATGTGGCCCTCTGCGAATTCCTCTGGTGTGCGGACATCAAGGAATGTCGTGCCTTCTTCGCCCACTAGGTCTTCTACGCCTCCCATGTCGATGACGTCATCGGAGTTTCGGGCACTCTCAAGCATTTTTCGCAGTAGGAATTTTTCCGCACTGGCGGCGTCACCCCTCGCACCGGAACTGGTAGATGGCTCGGGTGTCGCTACAGGGAAGAGGTCAGGCAGGTGTTTGATGACTGAGTCGGTGTATTTGAAGATGTTGTCGGGAAATATGACCACCACGACGAGTCTCTCTTCATCGGGAATCATCTTGAAAGCGCCCGCCAGTGCCATGGCCGAACTTGGCCCTGCAATAATGCCCTCCTCGCGATTGAGACGAGCACAGAGCGCGTAGGCTTCCTGGTTGTCGATGTCTTGCGTGCCATCGTACTCGTCCGGGTGAAAGAAGTCGGTGAGCATGAGTTGCCGTTTGCTGCGCACACCCGGGATGTCGTGGCCCTCCGCCGGGTCAACGCCCAGAACCTTGATCTCGGGGTTCTTCTCTTTCAGGTAGCGACCCGTTCCGGTAATTGTTCCGCAGGTGCCAAGCCCACATACGTAGTGGGTTACTTTTCCGCCAGTCTGCTTCCAAATCTCTGGGCCAGTGGTGCGATAGTGCGCATCAGGGTTTGCTTGGTTCTGGTATTGGTTGAGCTGGTGGTAACCGGGTTTCGTGGCAATTTCGCTGGCTCTCACCATGGCCCCCTCTGGAGCGCCTGGCGCCGGGCATAGGGAGTCATCGAGTTCAATGACTTCCGTGCCGAAGAAGCGCAATACCGTCTTCTTGGTCTTGGGAATATCGGCCGAGAGCGGCGTTGTGAGGGTGTAGCCCTTGAGATTGCCTACCATAACCAAGCCCATACCTGTACCACCGGATGTCGGCTCGACAAGGTGCTTGGTATCGCCGCCCAAGACTCCGCGTTCTTCCGCGTCTCGAATGAGGTTTGCGGCCACTCGGTCTTTTACCGATCCGAAGGGATTGTACCACTCGAGCTTGGCGTAGACCTGAGTGTGTTTGTACGGCGTCACCTTGTTTAGGCGTACGATTGGAGTTGGATTGTCCACGCCTGGGAGCAATTCTAACATCGACTCATAATTTCGTAGTGTGTGATTTCCCATGTGCTCGTCAGAGCATTTTCACACTCTAGAGACTGTCCAGTCGAATCTCTTCGGTGACGGTTTTCGCGATATTTCGGAAATTCTAACGAAGCGATTGCGACTTGCTCTTGGCGCCTGTGCGGCGCCCGCCACCTTCATGTGGCGTCTTGGTGAAGGGACTTGTAGGTTGAATGCGCATGTCGCTTCGAATTAGTGGGCTGTAGAATGCACGGATCAAGTCTTGCCGGGCTTCCTCCGCCATTCTCTTGCTCTGCCCTTCGTCCTCTATGCTCTCTAGGGTAGAACGCAGATCACCTACCAGCCAGAGAGCCACTCGGTTGGCGCTCATGTTGCTCGTGTCGCGCCACCTCGTCACGATTTCGTGGCCAGCGTGTTCGTCTGCACTCAGCTTGCGAACCAGGAGCTCAAGGGATTTACAGAAAACGGATCATGCAGCAGGTTGGCAGTTGATATCGATAAACCATGCAGGTAGCTGCGACAGTCGGTCTAGCCTGTGCTCAACGTCCTTCATTGCTTGCTTGGATAGACTGACGCCCAATTGGTAGGTTTGGGTAACGAGTCGCACGACAGGGTTTTGCTTCTTCCAGGTCATCGATTTGGTGTAGCCCACAATCGCTTCCAAGGTGTCGAGCAGCGCTACGTTCCAATCGTTCTACAAGACTCCCCAACAGCGTTCTACCGGATTGTACTTGCTGTGGTGAGGCGCGTAATAGGCAAGTCGGATATTGAGCTGATAGCGGTCAGCAAAGCTCACCATTCGGTTTAGGAACTGGGTTCGTCGTCCACTGTTCTCGGGGCCATT
>JAAEPE010000453.1 GCA_024222395.1 Myxococcales bacterium | reverse complement strand
TTACGGCGGGAAAGTAAGGTGTAACGCTGCCCCTTGATGTAGGACCGGTCTTTGCCGCTGAGCCGTCTGTACTCACCGCGTCGGACCTCATCGAGAGCCTTTGATAGATGGCGCATGATGTGAAACTTGTCGAAGATGATCTGCGCATTCGGTGCCTTGTTCATCACCGAGTTCCGGAACGGCTTCCACATGTCCATTGCCGCTAGCTCAATGCGGGCACTCCTGTTCTCGCCCAACGCCTCGAAAAACAGGTCGATGTCAATCTCCTTGCGACCTTCGCCACCAACCCAGATAGGGCGAGCCCTATCCAGATCGCTGACGATGACCCGGTAGTTATGTCCCTTGCGGATGGAGATCTCATCAATGCCAATGGCCCGCGGTGCCGGCAAGCCGGCCCTGTGGACCTGCTCTCGCATGTAGAGCTTATCCAGCTCCTTTACCGTGCTGTGGTGTAGGCGCTCGAGGTCGGCGACTGCCTTGTGCGGCTTATCCCGGCACAGCTTGCCGACATGCAGGGCAAAGCGTTGTGTATAGCGCGGGTTCTTGGGTCTGGACCAGAAACCGACCTAGCTTTCTGCGAGGGTTACGAGGCGGGGAGCGGGTCTGTGATGCCAGGCAGCTTGAAATCGGTTGCTCTGCCTGAGGGCGCGAATCGACAGGACCGCAGATAGACCTTGTGGTCGCC
>JAAEPE010000452.1 GCA_024222395.1 Myxococcales bacterium | reverse complement strand
TCCTCTTCCAACTTCCTTCTTCCCCTTCGGGGAGGGGTTTACCCCTCCCCCCTACCCCCTCCCCTGGACCTGGACGGGGCGTTCCACGAGGGGTTGGAGCGTCCAAGATGGCCCAGGATTGCTCCAAGAGCGCCTCGGAGAGCCCAAGATGAGCTCCAAGATTGCTCAATACAGCTTCAGATGCCCCACGATGGCTCCGAATATGGTCCAAGATGCCCCGTGACCGCCCCAATACGGCTCCAAAAGGCCAAATAGCTCCCCAAGGATGCTCCCCAATAAGCCAAAATCCTTCAACAACCTACGGAAAATCAATGATGTTCTGCTTCTCTCCTTTTCGCTTCCGATGGCCATCCGAGACCTCAACATTGCTCCAAGAGGGCACAAGAGGGCCCCAAGAGGGGCCCAAGAGAGCCCCAAGACAGCCCCAAGAGCGCCCAAGAGCGCTCCAAGAGCGCTCCAAGAGCGCCCCAAGAGGGCCCCATAATGCGATTTTAAAGGCTCTAGAGGGGCAACGCTAATGAAAGCTCCCCTCTTTTTCTATATATCTCCTCCAAGATTGCCCCAAGAAGCGCCCATGCGGCCCCAAGAGGCCCCCAAGATTGCCACAGGAGGCCACCCCAAAAGCCACCAAGAGGCCCCAACGATGCCCCCAAGAGGACCCCATAGGCCTCTCCGGTGCACCCAAGGCGCCCAAGAGACCCCCAGGACCGCCAGGAGACCCCCAAGGCGCCCCAAGAGGCCTCCAAGAAGCGCCCAAGAGAGATCCCAAGAGGCTCCGAAAGGCATCTACAAGACCTTTGGCCCTTTTGCTTGCTCTCCTCCTCATCATCATCCTTCTGCCCCTCCTTCCTCCTCCTCATCCTCCTCCTCCTCCTATTCATATTCCTTCTCTCCACTCCCTTATCTATCCATCCAGCCTCCCCCGTCTCCTCATTCCTCATTCGCACGGTTCGGCTGTCTCCCATCTTTGCTCCCGCACGTCCCTGATCACCTCAACTCGCCTGGGCGTTGCTTCTGGATGGGCTGGTGGGGATACGCGCAGCGTGAGGAATTGGGAGGGCCCTTAGGGGCCTCTTGGGCGGTCTGTGCGGCATATTGGCCCGTATTGGGGCCATATTGAGCGTCTTGGAGCGCTCATTGGGTGTATTCGGGGCCTCTCGGGGCCTTCGTTGCCAGTCGTGAGGCCCGCTTGGGCCCGAAAACGCCACGCGGGAAGCTGCGAGAAGCCCCAGGAGAACCGCGGGAAGGCCCGAGAGAATTGGAAATTGTGGTTATGGTCCCCTTACTGAGGACCGAGGCTCGGAGGATTGTACACGGGACCTGAGGACACGCCCACTCCGTGCCGCGCGGCACGGTTGCGGATATACATACACAAATACAGGCATATACGCATACAAATGCATGTACGTGCATACCAACGCATTGCATCGGTGACATTGCTCGCAGCATATCCCGTTACGTCCGCGGTCATTTGTTGCTCTAACTTGCATTGCGTTTCGGCGCTCGCGCCTCTTACCGACTCAAGCCGCGTGCGCGCGCGCGAGATGTCAGGCGTCGCCCCTGCAGGCGACCCTCCAGGGAGTCCACCAGGGTCGCCGATATCTCCGCCGCCTGGCGTCAGCGCCGCCGCTCTTGCAGGCGACGCTCCTGCACGCGACGCGCCTGCAGGCGACGCTTCCTCGGGCTCGCACGCGGGCGAAGGGATGTCGTCGGAGCCCGCGGAGGCTGCCCCTTCGGTTGACGACAGGCGCAAGCGGAGCATCACGCGCACGTATTCTGCGATCGCCGACATGCCCGAATCTGCTCGGAACACGTTCAACATGATGCAGTCTGATGACGGCCCTTCCAATACAAACATGACACGCTCGATACGTTATAAGATCACGTACACCATCGAAGATGCAGTGGTCTTCGAGGACTCTGACTGAGATTCCTGCACGATCGAGCGGCACAGGCCATTCGGTCTCTTCGGTTGCAGCATCGGATGTTGCGTGACAGCAAGTGTCGCGGAGCATTCATTGATTCGTCTGTCGTGCACTCGTGAACTTTTGTGTGGCTGCTGCGTCGGGTACTCTGCGGCACGAGCAAGTGCGCTGCTATGCGCTATGGTGTACTGTTCTGCGGATCACGTTTCAACGACGACCGTCAGCGACGGAACCCATGTGTAACTTGGGGGAGGATGTAACAGTGATAACAACATGCGCGTGCCTGGGGTTGTGAGGGGCGGCGGTGGTCGTGGGAGGGGGAATGTGGGGGAAGGCATCAGCAGCTCTGTATTGCACCCCCCCCCTGTCCGTAGAACTGATTCTCTCGAAGGCAATCCTCGATCGCTCTTTCAGAGCGCCCGACCCGAGTGCCGTCCCGCGCGCCCTACTCCCCGACCGCCTCGATGGCGCAGCGCTCGAGCTTGGCGTGCAGGGGCGTCGCTGGCGCTCGGGCGTTCGTGGACAACATGTGGGTCGACGGCATTGATCCAGAGACTGGGTGGATCGATCCCGCCATTTGGGAACGGTTGTCTCCATCTGACAAGGAGCGGTACTACGAGCTTGTGCAGAATATGCTGGCCCAGCGCAAGTCCGCCCATGGGCAGCCCAGCGACGGCGACGGCGCGCAGCAGGACAACGTGCAGCAGATCGGCGACGGCGCGCAGCAGGACAACGTGCAGCAGGACGGCGATGGCGCGCAGCAGGACAGCGTGCAGCAGGACGACCAGCACGACGACGGTGCCACGCACCACGGCAGCGCTCAGCCCAGCGTGCAGCATGACAACGGCGACCAGGGCAGTGGCAACCGTGCCGTGGCTCAGCAGTACGATGGCCAGGGCGACGATGATCAGACGGGCAGTGGCAAGGACCAGCACTCCGACACGCAGCACGACAATGGCCAGCAGGCCGTGGCTGAGATCTACCCCAGTGCACAACGGCGCCACCGCATGATGTTCCAGGCGCAGGCTGTCTTGAGTGACCTGTACACGGACCTGAGCACGATTGAGAAGAAGATCGACGCGCAGGATAAGATGATCAGCTACTTGGCCGAGAAGATCAAGAACCTCGAGAATCAGATCTGAGGCGGCCACTAGGCGCGCGCCTATAATAGATAAGGGCGCTCCTTGCGCCCGAGCGCATACAGAGCGCTCCTTCGCTCAACCGCGGGACGCCGCCCCCCTGCGAGTCGAGCGCGCTATGCCATTCCCGCGGGCATTCGTGCCGCCTGCGAGATGAGAAAAAAAACAAAACAAAACGCGACCGCGCGATGCATCCGCGGGCGCGCGCGCCGCCCCTGCACAGATCTCCCGCGGGCACGCGTGATGTGACGCGGGTGCCACCTTTCGTGCAAGCCTCGGCCATCGACTCTCGAGTCTCGGACCGCTAACATCGAGCCCCGATCCTCCCCTCACAACTCGATCGATCATCGAGCCTCGAGTCGCATGCTCGATCCTCGAGCTTAGATCATCGACCCACCTCGAGCCTCGACCCTCGATCCTCGAACCTCGAACCTCGACCCTCGATGATCAAATCTTGAACCTCGAGCCTCGATTCTACATCCTCGAAACTCCATATGCGAACCTCGGTCCTCGATCATCGAACCTCGACCAAGCAACGAGCTTCTCAGCAGGTATGGGGTCCCCCACTATGTACGATCCACCCGAAAATAGTTAGGGCCCTGACTCGCCAAGTAGAATCACACTCTCAGACGTAGATCGGATCTAAATACAATAGGTCAGCACCACCCCTCCCCATGTACATATAGCAATTCCAGCACCGAACGTAGATGCTGCTTCAGAGCAGGTGGATAAGGACCTCCCAACGCGCGTGGAAGACGATCCCAGCAATCCTATAATACTCTCACGACAAGTGCGTCGGGAACTCCCCACAATAGATATAAACCGATAATCAACGAGACGATATGGCACCTTCCGACCGACACGTATATATGGCACTCCCAGCAGTGAACCCACCTCTGGGCGCAGGTGGTTTATGGCGTTCCTCTTTCCAATATCACTCCTTTCCCAGCTCGGGAGGTTTACGCCCTCTCCCCTCCCCCCCCCGCCCGCTCACCCGCCCACCCCACGCGCGCACACGCGCACGCGCACACGCATACACACACACAGGCACACTGCGTCTAGAGGGGCTCCCCGCGAAGGGTTAGAGCGCCCATGCTGGCTCAATGGATTTGCTCCAAGAGGGCCCCAGATAGCCCAGATGGCTTCAAGATTACACAACAGACATCAAGATTGCGCCTCCGACATGCATCCAGGCTCCAATGCGGCTCCAATATACGGTTTCAATTGCAATCTGAGCCCTCCAGGACCACCCTCCCCCTCAACAAAGATGCAACAATTGCACCAAGACCAAAGGAACATCAATGTTGTTTGCTTTGTCGATCGTTGTCTTCCGATGCGCTCTTGAGGCGTCAGGATGGCCCCAATATGGCCGAATGGAGCCCCAAGACGCCCAATATGCTCCCACGAGCTCACATACTATAGCGCTCCAAGAGCGGCCCGCGATCGCCCAATGCGCCTTTTTTGAGCATCCGAGAGGGGGCGGGGTGGGGTGGAGGGGCGGCGTGCGTGTGTGTATGTGTGTGTGGCAGCGACTGCCCCAAGAGGCATCTCAGAGTCACAAAACAACTCCTGATGCCCACCTTCTCCCCCCCACCCGCCCCCCCCACC
>JAAEPE010000451.1 GCA_024222395.1 Myxococcales bacterium | reverse complement strand
GTGAACCATACAACATGCGGTTGCCCGCGCCGAGCCCCAGCCCTCGTCCCCACCTCTTTGATACCATCCACTCAACTATGCGTCGCAGCAGGTGACGCCATGATTCACCCCGATCCGACAGAACCCACAATGCTACCAGCCAGCCCAACCCGGATCGTCACCCGATCCAACAAACACAGTCGATTTCCTGGCATTGCATCTTCCTAATCTCACGGACTTAGACGCCCGTGTTGCGATGACCCATCGAGAACACGCCGTTTCCGCCAAGAAGCCCATAGATTGCGCCGACATAGAAGGGTAGAACGTAACCCCGTCGTGTACCCACTCGCCAAAGCGCTACATATCATCGGTTTTGTCTGCTGGTTTGCGGGCTTGTTCTATGCCATTCGCCTCTTCATCTACTGGGCTGAGGCAATGGAGCGGCCTCCGGAGGAGCGAGCGGTGCTCGAGGAGCAGCTGAGCATCATGACCAGGCGTTTGTGGTTTGGCATTACTTGGCCATCGATGATAGCGACGGTCGGCTTCGGCTCATGGCTGCTGTATCAGTACAAGCTCTGGAGCCTGCCGTGGGTGCACATCAAGCTCACACTCGTGGCGCTCTTGGTTGCCTACCACCTCGTCTCCCATCGCATCTACAAGCAACTCAAAGTCGGCACCTGCACTTGGTCCTCTAAGTCTCTGCGCCTCTGGAACGAAGTCGCAACTCTCTTCTTGGTGGCCATCGTATATGTGGCGGTGTTCAAGCAGGGGCTCGATGCGCTGTGGGGAACTCTCGGGTTCTTTGGTTTTGCTATCGTCCTGATGATCGGCATCAAGGTCTATGGCAAGCTCCACAAGCGCTAACGCTACTCGGAATAATTCTTAGTCGCTCGTGCCTAGGGCAACAGGGGGGACATTGCTTCGCTTGTCTCGACGATGCTGGCTCCGATAGACGGTGGGGCGACGACCGGGAGTTTAGCGGTCACTCGGCTCTCGGAAACTGCGAAGTTGCCGTCAGCATCGATGATCTCAGCGCGAATCGTAATAGACTGATTTTCGAAGGTCTCAAGTAGCTCTGGATCAAGTGGGAAGACTACGCTGTAGGCGCGCCGTAGCTCGAAGCCCTCACCCTTGTCGATGTAGGGAATGCGTGTGGGACAGGGTACGTTGGTGATCGACTCTCCGTCTTCGCCGATCAAGTTGAGACGCGTGCGCGGATTGCGCTTGCTCAGGCTGTCCTCTGGATCGCCTGGCTCGAGCCCCTCGATGCGGGTAATAACCCGGAAGTGGTGACCGCCTTGTCCGCCGGCCTCCATGTAGAGTTCTTGGTCGTTTACGAAGGGAGAGAATTCCCCAAGCCCGGGCCCTAGTTGGATAGAGCCCTCGCCTGCGACAGCTGAGTCGATAGGCCAGCATTCCTCGATGACTTGGTCTTCGGCTTCGCCGCAGGCCATGCTGGCGAGGAGAGCGCCGGTGAAAAGAATGTAGTGAGCTTTACGAGTAGTTCGATCATGAAAACGCATCACCCCAGTATCTTACCAAGATGAGCGCCTTCTGCGGATGTAGGTATTGACACAAAGCAAAGAAAGCTGAACATGGGTAGATGTACTCATACGGTACCGCCACGCCCACTTCTGGCAGCTTGGGCTATTGCATGAACAAAAAGGGCCCACCCCGAAGGGTGGACCTTGCAGCACGTAGGTGCCGTTATCGTAGTTGCAGATGACCTATAAGGCAGGCTCGGTGATGACGAAGCCAAATGCCTCACACCACATTCCGAGGAAGTCGATGCGGCGGTCTGGATCGTCGCTCGTACCGTCGTCAAAGCGACCAAGCATGTGAGCAACGTTGCCGACGAGGATTGCGCCGCCTGTTGGCTGCTCGGTGTAGTACTCCTCGAGAACTTCAACCGGAATCACGAACTCACCATCATTCTCAGTGACGCAGAATTCGATGATGTTGGTTCCCGTGCCGTCAACGAGCATGACGAGCGATAGAATATCAACACCGTCAGGTGTGTTGCTGCTGGCGCCGGAGTCCCAGGTCACGGTGTACGGCTCGGTGAAGCCACCGGTGGGGCGCTCCATGGACGAATCGCCAGTCGGGTTGGTCATGGTCATCGCGGATGGCATGTAGAGATTGTCGGTGTAGGTAGTGGCTGGGTAGTCGTCGCTACCGGACATGCTAACCGTGTACACAGTGTCTTCGGTGACATAGTCAGCAAATTCTGTTTCGAAGGCGCTGTACCACGGACCACTGTGCAGACGGCTGATCATGTCAGTCATCTCTGCCTCCGTACCCGTGAGGGTCGGCGAAATAACGAGATCATTGCTACCGCCAGAGATGGTCAGATCACCGACATTTACGTGGGTTTGTCCGCTGACATCATTGGCTGGCCAAGTTATGTCATCTCCAGAGACGAAGTTGCACTCATTGATGCCAGCAGTGCCGTTGCCGGTACCAGGGGTAAGGAAGACGTGATCGTCTCCGCCTGCAGAGGTGAAGTGAGAAATATTGCGAGCGAACTTCGCCGGGAAGCCACCAGCTTGAAGAGCTGCCGAGGTACCGATGCACTCGAAGATCACCATGCCGCCTTCGGGGTCGGTTACCTCTGGAGGTCGAGGACCAACTCCTCCGTCAGGACAAGGATTGTGGACACCGCCACATTCTTCTTCGCCGCCGTCGACGGCTGCGGCGTCTCCCTCACCACAGGCCGTAAGGCATAGAGAACCGCTAGCTAGAAATAGAGTCGAGTACTTTAGAAATTTGTTGGCAAACACTATGCCCCCCCTTTGGACTAGTTAATCTAGGGTTGGCTGCAAAAGGCAACCAACGAACAGGACAAGCCTACAGAGCACCTATTGGGTGCGCAAGATTATCGGCCTAGCCTCGCGGCGGGACCTACCGTCTCGTGGTGAAGCGGAGGCTAGTCTGAGTGAGCGGCCTTCTCCTGCGGCGGAGATGAGAGCCCAAGCAGGGCGTAGCCGTAAGAAGGCAGCCCTTTTCCGCGTACTTCGTTGACGGAACATTGCGGCCCGTCAGGTATCCAGGATGCCCAGCTTCCCTAATCCCCCACAATATCCTACTATTACTAGCGTGGAGCGTTCAGTAGCTGGCAGTGGAGCCTAGGTGGGGAATGGCAAAAGCAAACCCAGCGAGCGGTCTGTCGCGCGCTGGCAGCATACTGCTACGGTCGGACCATGAAGTTCCAGTATGTTCTCCTCGTAGCCCTCGTAGCCAGTTGTGGCGAAAAACAGACAGCAGGGAAGAAGGCGGGTGCTTGCTATGGCAATGGCAGCTGCGATGAGGGGCTAGTCTGTGAGGCGAAAATCTGCGTGGCCATGTTCCCGGACAGTGCGCTCGGCGCTGCAGAGAAGTTCGTGGCCGACGTCTGTGCCTGCGAGAGCAAGGCCTGTACGCGTGCCCTGTATGAGAACCCTGGCTACGCAGTCTTCAAGAACGTCGAAGAGAAGCGAGTGGAAGAACTCGAGGCGAGATACGAAGAATGTGTAGAGGCTAGGAGAGCGAGGTCGTCGACTTGGGCGAGCACTATGCCATTCCCGAGAAGCTCTCGGTTCTTAGCGTGACATTCGACCACAACAATCATTTCTCCAAAGACCGTGGGCGGATGCTCAGTGAACCTCTCGAGATTCGTCCCTAATCGATGTCTACTTCGCGCGCACAAACGTCGCGACGATGGGCCAGTGATCGGAATGTCCACGCTTTACGACGACGGCATCTAGAGGCATGAGCCGTGGGTCATAGGCGATGTGGTCGAGCTGGGAGTGAATGGTTCCAACGCTTGTCTGCCACCGCCAAGTATCAGCTCCAGGCCTAAATTCAGGAAGGGCGCTGCGAAGACCCTTCTTGCGCAAGAATTGAACCGCGTCGCCATCACTATCCTCGTTGAAATCCCCCGCGACAATCGTTGGCAATGTGTCGTCCAGGCTTGCGACGAAGGCGTCAATTTCTTTGCGACGAACGGAGGGGGTTGAGAAGTAGCCGCGAAACACGCTTCCCCCTCTGCTGATCGCGGGTCGCAGGTGCACGTTGAGGGCCTGCACCCTGCCCACGGGTGTCTCCACAACGTGGCGCCAGGCTGGGAACCAGCCACCCTTTGCACTGGCTTGCAAGTACTCGTCTTCTAGCAGGCGCCCCTTTGAGAGGATTGCTAGTCCACCGGCCCCACAGCACTGGCGAAACGCCATGTGCGGATAGATATCGCCAAGGTGGCGGCGAATGTGTTGTTCCCACACAGCGGTGGTTTCTTGTAGCAAGACAATATCTGAGTCGGCATTGCGAATGGCGGCAAGCGAATCAGCATCGCCGTCCAATCCAAAATTCACATTGAAGGACATGACTTTGAGTGTTGCCGCGGTGCCTGGTTGGGTAGGTATGCGAGACGGCTTTGCACATGCCAGCGCCATCAGAAAACCGACACCGAGGAGAACCTTCGATATCATGAGCTTGGTCGTCCGCACACTTCGTGTGACTCGCGGTCGCCTCAAAGGGTTCGCCAAGAAGCCAATAATGTAGGAGGCTAGGACGACGACGACAAGAAAGTCGTTCCAACCCTGCCCTGGACTTCGATTCCCGCAGAATCGAATCTGATACCACCAACTCCGCCCCTTTCAACATTGCAATATCCAATGCCGCCACCGCCACCCACAGGTCGACCGCCAATGCCACCTCCCATACACCCGCCACATGTTGCGCCTCTACCACCAGCCGCCCCACCAGAAATAGCTCTCTTAGACAGGTTTACTGTGCCGCCACCTCATCCCTATGCCCCGGTGGTGCCACCCCCGCCACAGCGTCCACCAGGCGAGGAGGAAGAGAGCCGACGCAATCAGCTTGTTGAGGAAGCCAATACCGAAGAGCGCAAGCGCCGAAACAAGCTAGCACTGCTTCGAGACCGTGGAATTCCTAATAAGTTCATTCCGAGCATCGTGGCTGGCACCGCCATCCACAACAAGGCATTTGAGGCGGCGAAGTACCTCTATGAGAGTGAGAACTGGGCGTGCAGTCAACAACGAAGAAGTGATCCACTTCAGTAATCTAAAGTGATCCACTCCGGGCCATAAATGGAGCCGCCAGCGGTATTGCTGAGGCCCCTTTGCCTGGTGAAACCTATTTCTCATTATTGGTCTTAGCTGTGCGG
>JAAEPE010000450.1 GCA_024222395.1 Myxococcales bacterium | reverse complement strand
CTGATGTCCGGATGGGACTCTTGGCTATGTATGATTCGATTGCGGTCGTGACAGAAGAGGCTGGTGGCGACTGTGAAAAACTTGGCGCCTCGATGACGGAGTTAGCTACCAAGAATGCCGACCTAGTCGCTGCAGCGAAAGCACTCTCAGACGCAGACAACCAGGCAATGCAGGACGAATCGGGTGCCGACATGAAGGCGACCCTTGATGGTGCGCTGCCAGCCATCCAAAAGTGCGAACCCAACGAAAAGATCAAGGCAGCCTTCGACGCCATTAATCTATAGGCAGACTCTGAGAATCGGTATAGTGGAGGCGCGGGGAGCATGAAGTGCCCAACGTGCAGAGGCTCCTTATCTCTTCTGCCTGGGCGACTGCCGCCCAGGCGGATCTATATTGGAACTCGCTCGAAGAGGACGGTAGCCCTCTGCTAGCCGCCTGGTGCTGACAGTGGCACCCCCGAAATTCTGTCGGAGTTTTGAAGTCGTTCTAAATCGTTTTGACGGGGTTTCGTCGGGGTTTTTTCTGTTTCGGCTTGGGTGGTGGCCGGGAATCACTAGCCTTCGGAGGCGAGGATCTTGTCACAGCACGTATCGCTACAGGCGATGATGAAGTCGGTGACTTTTCCTGAGGCTAGGTTCCAGCATTTCGACCCTTCCACCTGGCCACCGCCAGACGAGCGGCCACAGGACCAGACCTGGGAAGACTATCGATGTTCGCGTGAAGCCGCACGAGCCCACACGGTGGAGGCCCTGATCTAGCCTCGCAAACTCG
>JAAEPE010000449.1 GCA_024222395.1 Myxococcales bacterium | reverse complement strand
GCCAGTGGCATGAGCCATGATGAGATAAAGATTGCCAGAAGGATACTGAAAGAGCAGATCTTGAACCCGGAAACCCCAGACCTTCTCGAAATCTTGTCCAGCATGCAGGGAGCCCCAGATGATGAATAGGAAGGCCTATCGCTAGCCTCGCAATAGGGCTCTGGCCCAGGTAGCGTCGGCATAACGTCTCCCAGGCCTCAAGACGGCGAACGAATGGCCTGTCCGCACACCACATCAAGAGCGCATCCAGCGCGTCTTCGATGCATTCAATAGAGCCAATAGGGTCGACCTAGGGGAGAGAATCGTGCACGCTTTAGACCCAGTCTGCCTGGCAGCTCCAGATACCCAGCGCGTCGCCGTCCCGTGTCGATTCCCCCTATCCCACCTTCAAAGCACCATGCCCAACGAAGACGATACCGAACTCTCGCCCGCCCTTCAGGCTGTTCAAGAGCGTGCCCTCGAAGCATCGAATAAGCGGCGCCAGAAACGAGAAGCCAAGAGCGCTGCTGCTCGAAAGAAGAACGCGCCTCTGATCTTCTCTGTTGTGCTCCTGGGTCTGGGCGCCATGGCGATAGGCTTCGCTCTGACCTCTTTAGTTCCCGAGCTTCTGAGTAGTGAAGACCAGGCACTGCTCGTCGTCGCGGTGGCCTCCATCATGGCGGTGCTATCGGGACCCTATGCGGCTATTCAACGAATTCGAGCGGAGCAATACCGCTCTCAGACACCCGGCGTTGTCAGCTCAGCCGTGGTTACAGGGTATCCAGGTGGGCGCGATACTGGCGGCATCATGTACAGCGTCGATGCGAAGGTCACCTACGAAGTCGGCGGTCAGCAGCACGTCATCGACTGGCATCCAGGGGGCTCATCGAATGTGTACCGAGAAGCCGCCGGCGAGAAGTACGTTGGCCGGGTCCTCGCCGTGAGTTTCGATCCAGAGCAACCCCAGAGTGCCATCGTTGGGAGGCCCGATCGGAATTTTGTGTTCGCAAGGCCAGTCTTTGCGCTGTGCTGTGCCAGTGCCGGTGCTGCCCTAGGTGTTCTTCTCTAAGCAGGGTGAACAAAAGACGCCGACACCCTAGGGTGCCGGCATTCTGTTGTTGTTAGAGAGGACTAGCAGCCACAGATTTGGACACAGAACTCCTCTCGCTCCTGGCACTCTGGATTGCCGGCGGAGCCTTCTGGGCAGAGGTTGCTCATGTCTTCGCAGATGCTGCACTCATCGGGCAGAGTGGGCTGGCCCGGGTCGATGGGTCCCAGGCAGTGCTGACGAACCTCGTCGCAGCTGACGATCTGGCCGTCTGGAGTTTCGACGAAGTCGCGCCCAGTGTTTTCGCAGATGTTCAGAGCGAGATCACAGAGTTCATCCGTGCCACCGCCACCGCCACCGCCACCGCCACCTTCGCAGCTCTGGTAGCAGTCTGCCCAGATTTGCTCGCAGTGTTGCATATCGCCTTCGGAGCCCGAGTTGTCGGTCGGAGGGCTGCCCCACTCATCGTTGACGCAGGCATCGAACTGCTGATCGCAAGAGCCGCACTCGCCGTTCGGGGGCTTGGTCGGGCACGCTTGTGGATCAACATCGCAGGCGCTGTCGTTCTCACAGGCTGCAAGACATCCTTCAAATCCAATGGGTGCAGATCTTCTGAAACGACGGCAAAGTGCAGAGATTTAGGGAGATTTGTGTCGACTGATCTTTTTCGGAATTGCCTCATGGGGTAGATATCTAGAGGAGAGGACCATAGATGGCCTGTGAGGCCAAAAGTGCATG
>JAAEPE010000448.1 GCA_024222395.1 Myxococcales bacterium | reverse complement strand
TAGACCGCCGAGCGTAAACAATGATCGGTCTGATGGTCCTGCTTTCCCGATTGCAGCGTTGCTCATTTCGTCATTTGCCCCGGCAAAATCCTCATTCGCGCCTTGCACTCGAAAGATCAGAACTCACCATCCTCGGTCATTGTTTACGCTCGGCGGTCTAGTCCATGTCTTCGAGTCGGCGTAGAGCGATCGTTTCCCAAATAAACTGGCGAGAGACCAGCTGCAGATCACCTGTGCGCGATCGGCAAAAAACTGGCGCAAAGCCCATGACTGAGTGGGCCTCGTGATAGACGAATGGGGTGAATCGATTGGGTACGTGGAATATTCTTCTGGTTTGGCTGGCTCTCGAGGGCAGCGCCGCGGCCGGCGGGCTCTTCGTTCCGGGAGCCGGACCGTCGGCGCAAGGCAGGGCAGGGGCCTTTGTCGCCCGGGCCGACGATCCAACGACCATGAGTCACAACCCGGCGGGCTTCGCCAAACAGGACGGAACCCAGCTATACGTCGGATCCAACTTCCTACGCTACGTGCTCAGCTACCAGCGCTCTGGAAGCTATGAGGCACCTGGGGCCGGAGAAGATGATCTCCCATATGAGGGCCAGCCTTTTCCGAAGGTCGAAAATGACGGAGATGCCGCTATCGGGCCCCTGGGTTCTCAGGTCTTGCCAACATTCGTTGTTACATCGGATCTCGGGCACCCTGAATGGCCCGTGCGCTTTGCCGTCGGGCTCTACTCCGTGCAGGCATTTCCCTCGCGTCGATACGGCAGAGACGTAACCCTGGATTCTGGCCAAGTCGTTCCTGCACCACAGCGATACGATGTTGTGAGCCAAGAGATCATTCTCTCCGCACCGTCATTGGCGGTTACCTACTCGCCGACGGATACGATCGACATTGGCGTTCGGGGAAGTTGGGGCCTCGGCAGTTTCAAGGGCTCGAAGACCGTCTGGACCCTTCCAAACTACGAAGAGAGTCCGAACCGAGACGCGATCTTCACCCTTACGGAGGCGAAGGACAATTTCATCCCCACGATGGGCTTGGGTGTTCTCTACCGGCCGTCGAACAGCTTCGAGTTTGGCGCCGCCTGGAACTCGCAAGGGCAGATCGACGCCAAGGGCACCGGCTCATCAGAGATTACGGGCACTCCATTTGGCGACGCCACCGTACAAGTTATTCCTCGTCCAGACGACATCGCTCTGTGCGGGCCCGGTGGGGTTACTGGTGAGCTAAAGGCTTGTGTCTCTCTCACCCTAGCGCAGAATGCGACGGTTGGCGGCCGTTGGATTCACCGCGAAGCCGATGGTCGCGAGAAGGCCGATATCGAATTGAATGTGAAGTGGGAGGACTGGAGTGTGGCCAACAAGTCCACTGTCCAGGTTGATGGCATGGTCGACGTGACTGGTGGTCTTCTGGAGACCGTCGCCAATCCCCATGGCTACCAGGATGTGATTTCCACGCGACTTGGCGGAGGCTATCGCATAGACGTAGCAAAGGGCCGATTGGAAGTCCGCGCGGGCGTTGCCTATGACACCAAGACGGCTCCTGCCTCTTGGACGCGAGCGGATCAAGACGGCAAGCGCCGGGCGACCTTTGCGACGGGCCTGGGCTTTGAGCATGGGCGCTATCGCTTGGACCTTGGCTTCGGTGCGGTTTGGGAGCCAGACATCACCGTCGGCCAATGTAAAGCTCCGGCTGGACCAAGTCGCGACTCCCCCGGTTGTGAGGACGGGGTAGATCCCGTCAATCCAACGCCCGCGCAGCCCCTCTATGGGGAGGCCGAGCAGAAAGAAAGCCCATTCAACGCTGGGACTTATGAGAGTGGCTACCTAATGGCAGCCTTGGGGCTCAAGGTTTCGTTCTAACCTGCCGTCATTTCCTGAGGCAGGTTCTACGGTTGGTACTTGCAACTGGCCAGTCCACCAGATAGCAATTGGCGATCCTTGGCCAGCAAATGCAGACGCCGCTGCCACCAAGGAACGAATCCTAGACAGCGCCCTAGATATGTTCGGAGCCAAGGGGGATCGATTCTGTCTCTCAGTGAACTCGCCTCAGCCGCAAGTGTGAGCTCTGCCATGATTCACCATTGCTTTGGTGGCAAAGATGGACTTCGTCAAGCTGTCATTGACACGATGTACTGCCAGCTTGGAGGCCTAGACCGCCGAGCGCAAACAATGATCGGTCTGATGGTCCTGCTTTCCCGATTGCAGCGTTGCTCATTTCGTCATTTGCCCTGGCAAATTCCTCATTCGCGCCTTGCACTCGAAAGATCAGAACTCACCATCCTCGGTCATTCTTTTCGCTCGACGGTCTAGCTATCGAAATGGGCCGATTGCTCCAGCCGGGTGTGTGCAGCGGGCCGGGCGAGGCTTTCGATCGTGCTGTTCACCTCAGCTTCAGGTTCTGCTGCGAGCATCACTCCTCGGTTCGCCTGCTCTTGCGTGACATCATGGGCCAAGGCGAGCTCGATTCCCAGCGTCAAGAATCGACCAGCGATCCTTTCCTCAACGCAATCACTACACACCTCGGTGAGATCGTCGGTTGCCCACCGTTGGAATTGCGCATGCCGCTTCACTGCTGCATCACCTTGGTGGCTCGATACGCCATCTCCACAGAGCTGGAACTTGTGAACCTCACTGGCGCTGATTCCATGGATGACACACTCGTGGTTGCAGAAGAATATCTCAGCCAAAGCGTTCGGATGCTGATGCGTCTCCCCCCCAATAGGTCGACGCTCGGGGCCTCTCAGCCTCGAGGTTTGGGGGATTGCTCCCAGCCACTAGACTCTGATAAGGCTCGAAAACCCAGCAAAACCTGCGCTTCGCACGACGGCCCACCCTTCGCACCGTTTCAAGGGCATGGGCTGTACCTCGCATTTCGCTGCTTTCGTTCTCGGAGCCGTCACACTTGCTGGAGGTTGCATGAGCTGCGCCCCTGCTCCTGTCTCCAGCTCCGCAGGAAGACCCATGGTCAGCCGTATCGACCTGGATCGAACCACAGGCGAGGTTGCCCAGAAACTTGAGGCCAGGATCCAGTTGCGCGGCCAACGTCTTGGTAGAGCCCACGTCAAAGTCCTCTCACTTCCACCCGGACTGGAGTTTGACGCGGAGGGCCTACGTATCGTGGGAGTTCCAGAAGCCAACGGCTTTTACTCCGTCACTGTTACTGTTACTGTGCGCAAAAAGTGCGGCTCGGGAGGCTACTTTAGCACACCTCGTGGCGCATGGTTCAGTGAGCGTTTCTGTATCGATATCTATCGCCCGATTGATGAGAGGGGAGAGCCCGATGCCAGGCAAGATCGTGGGGTAGCCAGCATCGACCGCTAGCGACACCGGCAAGGCTGTTTCCTGCTTCTCACTCGTGGCCTAGCGCTCCGGATCTTCTGTATTGTCTCGGGATGGAAGATTCGGAGATGGATGAGCAACGGGTGGGGGAGCGTATCGAGGTTGGTGGACCAGCCATGCTGCACGACGACGGTACGAACTGGGCTGGCTACATCAAGAACGTTAGCCACCGAGGAGTCTTCTTTGCTTGTGACAAAGAAGTTCCGGCGATAGGCCGAGAAGTAATTCTCACCTGCGAAGGTCGTCCCGGCGTCTTGGCGCGTATCGCTTGGATTGGCGAGAGTGGCTGCGGTCTTGTGCTTATCAAGCCCAAGGGCGGTTGATCCGGCAACCAGCATTTATTACCAAGGAGAAGAGACCCATGTTTGTATTTATTCAAGGTGGCACAGTTGTGACCGCCGAGCGCTCCTTTCGCGCTGATGTCTACTGCGAAGATGGTCTTATCAAGGCCATTGGTGAGTCCCTCGATGTGCCTGCCGGTGCGGAAAAGGTCGATGCTGGCGGCTGCTACGTTATGCCCGGTGGTATCGATCCTCATACCCACATGGAGTTGCCCTTCATGGGCACCGTGGCATCAGAAGATTTCTTTAGTGGTACTAGCGCAGGCCTGGCCGGCGGCACCACGATGATCATCGACTTTGCGATTCCCAGCCCGCAGCAGAGCCTTATAGAGGCCTACAACCAGTGGAGTGAGTGGGCACAGAAATCAGCCTCGGATTACTCCTTTCACGTTGCCGTGACTTGGTGGGATGAGTCGGTCGCGAAAGAGATGGGCATCCTGTGCAAGGAGAAGGGCGTCAACAGCTTCAAGCACTTCATGGCCTACAAGGGCGCGATGATGTGCGACGACGAGGTGTTGATCAATTCCTTCTCACGCGCTGGCGAATTGGGCGCTCTGAGCACCGTGCACGCAGAAAACGGCGATCTCGTCGTCGAGCTGCAGAAGCGCATCTTCGAGCAAGGCATCACTGGTCCCGAAGGGCATCCGCTCTCCAGGCCACCGGCCGTCGAGGGTGAAGCCGCCAACCGAGCCATTCGCATCGCAGAATCTCTCGGCGTCCCACTCTACGTTGTGCATACCTCCTGCATCGACGCGCTAGAAGCCATCACACGGGCAAGGCTTGCAGGCCAGCGTGTCTACGGCGAAGTATTGGCCCAACATCTAGTCATCGACGATAGCGTGTATCGCAACGAAGACTGGAGTTCGGCTGCGCATCACGTGATGAGTCCTCCGTTCCGCGCACCCGAGCATCAAGCGGCTCTGTGGAAAGGCCTCACCTCCGGCATGTTGCAGACCACTGCTACAGACCATTGCTGCTTTTGCACCGAGCAGAAGGAGATGGGCAAAGACGACTTCAGGAAAATGCCAAATGGCACTGGAGGCGTGGAGGATCGCATGAGCGTTCTTTGGCATCACGGTGTGGGCACGGGCCGTCTAACGCCATCGGAGTTTGTCGAAGTCACTAGCGCAAACACAGCAAAGATCTTCAATATTTATCCGCGCAAAGGGGCTGTAGCCGTAGGAGCCGATGCGGACCTTGTGGTTTGGGACCCAAGCGCCTCTCGCACCATTTCCAAGAAGACGCACCATCAGAAGATCGACTTCAACGTCTACGAGGGCATGGAAGTTACCGGCGTCGCCGCTACTACGATTAGCCAAGGCAAGGTGGTCTGGGCCGACGGCGAGCTGCGGGTGACACGCGGGGCAGGGCGTTACATCGATAGGCCGTGCTTCGCTCCGTACTACGACGCTGTCGATAGCCGTCGCAAGGCCCTCGCGCCGACCGCAGTGAAGCGGAGCTAGCCGTGGGAGCCAAGGCCCGCACAGCCCGAAGTAGTAGTGCTGTTGCGAGCCTTGTCGATATTTCGGCAAGGCTCTCCGAGGAAGTCGGAAATATGCGCTTTGCGGATCCGGTTGCCTACGTCTACAACCCACTCGAGTACGCCTGGGAATTGCACAGCCAGTATCTCAAGCGTTTTGGCGAAGGGCCCAAGGAAGTCGTCTTCCTCGGCATGAACCCTGGGCCTTGGGGCATGGCACAGACTGGCGTTCCCTTCGGCGAAGTCGCTGCAGTGCGCGACTGGATGAAACTATCTGGCGGAGTGAAGGCGCCCGAGCGCGAGCATGCAAAACGCAAGATTTTGGGCCTCGACTGCACTCGCTCTGAGGTGAGTGGCGCCCGTCTCTGGGGCTGGGCGCAGGGGCGCTTTGCGAGTTCTGATGCCTTCTTCGAGAAGAACTTCGTAACCAACTACTGTCCTCTAGTATTCATGGCGGATAGTGCGCGCAACATAACGCCCGACAAACTCCGAGCTGTGGAGCGCGCTGCTCTTGGCGAGGCATGCGACCGAGCATTTGTGGAAACCGTAGAGCTTCTTAAGCCCCGCATAATCGTCGGGGTTGGCGTTTACGCAGAGAAGCAAGCCGCACGGCTGTGCGAAGGCATGGGAGTGCAAATCGGTCGCATCTTGCATCCTAGCCCCGCGAGCCCGATTGCCAATCGCGGCTGGGCCCCTCAGGCCGAGAAGCAGTTGCAAGACCTCGGTGTCTTGTAGCCATGTTTGATGGCGTCGTCTTTGCCGGTGGTGGTTGCCGGTGTTTCTGGCAGGCGGGCTTCTATGTTGAGGCTCAACCGAGGCTCTGCATAGAGCCCGCGTACGCTGCTGCCGCAAGCGCCGGAGCGGCGCTCGGCACCGTGAGTCTCGCCGGCGTGGGCAGCCGGGCTCTGGAGAACTTCAAGCGCCACGCCGCCGGCAATAGTCGCAACATCTACCCTGAACTCCTGCTGTCCAAGGAGCCGATGTTTCCCCATGAGGGGCTCTTCCGAGCTGCCATCCTTGAGACCATCGACGCTGAGACTCTGGTTACGATTCAGACGGGCCCAAAGCTTCGCATCGCCCTAACGCGCAGCCCCCAGTCTCGCGTGCCAAGCGGCGCTCGACTCGCCGCAGCTATCGTGGCCTACAAGCTCGAAGGGTGGGCCCGAGGGCGGGTGCACACGAGGTGGGCGAGCCGGCTGGGCTATTCGGTGGAGTGGGCCTGTGCCGACGAATGCGAAGACATCCAAGAGCTCGCCGACTTGCTCTTGCAGACCTCGTGCACACCGCCCTTCACGCCCGCCTTTGAGCGTGAGGGTAGGCCAGTGCTCGATGGCGGACTCACCAACAACGTACCCGTAGCTGCGTTGCCGGAATGTGAACGGATCCTGGTGCTGCTTACCAAGAAGTATCACCAGCTCCCAGAGTCGCAGCGCGTAACCTACGTTGAGCCATCCGAGGCGATTCCAATTGGCGGCTGGGACTACTCGGATCCCGATGCACTCCAGCACGCCTACGACCTTGGTCGCCGCGATGGTGAGCGTTTTGCCACCAATCGTGGAGACTTTTAGCGCGCACCGAAGTCATTCTATTTCAGGATGCTAGATCTGGAAGTCGAAGCCGGCCTTCACAAGCTTCTTGTACTTTCGTTCGTTGAATCGATAGAGACGTGCAGCCCTGTGGGCTACGTCCTTCTCCACTTCGTCGAGTTCGTCCAGGATGTCCATCGACAAGATCCTGGGACATAGATTGTGCTCACTCGTCTTCTTGTTTTCTGGATGCCACAGGCCCGTCGTTGTTCATCCATTGCTGGGCCCGTCCAGCACCATCTTTACGCCTCGCCCGAAACCAAGCTGATTTCGTGAGCCCGATCC
>JAAEPE010000447.1 GCA_024222395.1 Myxococcales bacterium | reverse complement strand
TTAGAGGCAGAGGTTGCGACGCTGGCCGCTTCTTCTCTGCCCAATATTATTTTCGTGGTTCTCGAATCGACCCGTTGGGACCACACTTCCTTGGCTGGAGAAGCTGCGATGGCAAGCACTCCAAACTTGCTGGCTCTAGCGAACCGCGGAACGGTGGCACAGCAGGCGCGCTGTGATTCCACACACAAGCAAGTCGCTATTCTCCATTTTCTGCGGTCGCTTGCCCATGATGCAGCGACGTAATCTCGAGGCCGCTTCCAATGCGCCCCTGCAGTGTCTCCCAGCGCTCCTTGCAGAGGCCGGCTACCAATCCATATTCATGCAGAGTGCGCTTGGATCGTTTGAGGACCGTCCTCGCTTGGTAGAGCATCTTGGGTACCAGAGCTTTTTGGCATGGGAGGACATACAGGGCGAGCCTCTAGGCTATCTGGCCTCTGACGACGAGAGCCCGGCTCCTGCGCTTGAGCGCTGGCTCGACAAGCGATCTGAGCAGACGCCGTTCCTGGCCACTCTTCTCACTTCAGCCACGCACCATCCCTACCGATTGTCTAAGGTTGCAAGAGCACGTGCCGAAGAACGTGGGCTTTCAACGGGCAGTGACCAGCAACGCTACGCGCGACTTGTGGAAGCGGAGGATGTGATGTTGGGCGCCCTTGATGAGATTCTCTCGCGTCGAGACCTTAAGAAAAATACCGTAATCGTGGTCGTAGGGGATCACGGTGAGGGGTTCGGGGCCAACGGGGTAAAGCAGCACGATAACAACTTCTACGAGGAAGGCTTGCGCGTGCCGCTTGTCATGGCGGGCCCTGGCGTTCCAGTTGGCGTCGTCGAGAACAACACGAGCTTGCTTGATATCGTGCCTACGATCTTCGATGTTTTGGGGCTCAAACTCGAACCTGCCGTCTCCCAAGCACTCCTGGGTGCATCGGTCCTCGGTCCAGTCCACGAACAGAAGAAGAGTTACTTCGCCTGCTACTACGACGAGTATTGCTACGGCTACGTAGCGGGTGCCACCAAGCTCATTGTGTCCAAGGGGCGAACATCGGCTTGGTACTTCGACCTCGCCAATTACCCCAACGAGCTCGTATCGAAGAGGCTCACGGCCAAGCTTCGGGCAACGCTTCCAGATATGTTCAGAATAGTGAACGGCCACCTGAGCCCAGAGCCGCGCCTACTCCCACAACTTCGTTCCAGCTACGGGGTATGGCGCTGCGAAGAGGACCATGGGTGCCGACATCCAAAGAGTCCATCAGGGCGCTTCTTCAGCGCGAAGGACAAGCAGGGCCGACCGAAAGAGAAGGCGCGCTCGGAGTGAAGCAGGCGGTCTTGATGTTTCGCACAGTGCTCCGGGCGTTGCTGTGTGGCCGATTTGTGCTCCTTGTTCTCGATGCCGTTCAGGCGTCCTTTGCAGAGCCCGCTGCCCTGACAACCGCGCACCGCTTCGCGGCTCCCTTCGCTCCAGCGGCACTTGTTCTCGCTGCAGTCGCCTGTCTGCCATTGGTCCCACTATCGCGTAGGTTGGCCAAGTTTGACTGGGTTGAACCAGGACTCTGGCACTCCATGATTGGTGGGTTGGCCATCATGCTCATCTGCCTGGTTGCCGTCTGGACAGGCAAGGTTATTGGGACAACGCGCAGGCGGAAACGCCAAATCGAGTTTATCGCCCTACTCGAATTGATCGACGCTGATACGCCGAAAACCGTTTCGGCCATCCACGTGGTTGGCGCAAGCGTCTCAGCGCACCCAACTTCGCCGACCTCGATGCCCTCGCTGTCAAGATCGCACAGTTCATCCCTGAGTGGAACGAGGTCGCACACCCCTTCAAATGGTCAGCCGCATCGTTCAACAAGATTCCAGCCAAGGTTGACGAGTACTTGGACAACCCTCAGCTCGCCCATGCAGCATAATCACAACCGCTAATTGCGCCAGGCGAAGCTCTGGCAGAGGGGAAAGAAAACACAGTGTAATCTAGTAACTTTCTTCTCGCTGCAAATTCCCATGACCGCGAGAACGACAACACTCTCAAACGAATAGGTGAAATTCCGCCCCTGATCTCGAGGAGCTTCTAGGTCTTCAGAGTAATTCCAAAACGCGTTTCTCGGAGTTTCGTCGCCATAGCTATGCCTGATCACAGGCGTCACTGCCAGGCAACTTTCAGGCAGAGGTCAACTGCTTCTTCGTAACGATTTTGGGTGTTTGAAATGAACAGGCCCTGTGCTTACAGGGGCTACGGGATAGAACTCGATTGCCCTAGTGTACCCTGAATCTCTTCGTATAGAAGAAGGCTGACGGCCTTGGTTGCCACCACGCATCGGATTGATTGAATCATCTATCGTGGCAGGGGCACCTGCTACGACGTCTTCTCCAATCAGTCGCCTAGCAACTCTTGCAGTAGTAGTAGTAGCTGAGTTGCGGCGATATCGCATCTCAGGGGCCTCAGAATATCTCGCCCCCTCGTGTAGTCCCGGTTTGTGCTCTAGATGGCCATTGAGACTACGAGTGCACCGATGACGCGCGCGACTGTGCCGTTTCGAACCATCATAGTTCTGGCGACGAGCGGCCAGTATCAAAGAAAGCCCCAGTGAGGCGTCAGAGTGCATCGCGGCTCGAAGAGCCCACGCCACAGACGACGTTGCCTCCGTGAGCGAGGCGGCGGCGAGGTCGCTCGATTGAGATGTCCGACAAGCGACATAGTGTGGAGCACCCATGAGACATCGCATGCTCGATGAGCGACTCACCCCCGGCATGTTCTTTGACGTTGGGGGCGGAGTCTCGCCATTTGGTTCCCCGGTCGAGGCGATCGACGCCAATAGCGATGGCCGGGGCAACGCTGCAGTCATGCGTGATAGAATGTCGGAGAGGGTGGCGCCCCTCCTCGGCAGCCTACAACCTGGGATTTGAAAATGCTGTGTTCACCCCCAGGTTGAGAGCACTACCAGCGGTTGCTCTGTTCGCCGGCTCTGAGCTTTGTTTTGACTTTCATAGCGCACTCCCATTCTGAAGGTTGTTAGTCGACTTCACTTGCGAGAATCGGAATTTGGTCTGACAAACCACATGCAAAGCCACTCAGTGCAAATACAATCGAAGTGCCACCACTAACGAAGTGCAGCCGTCGGCCGCCTAGATCTTGCTTCCTCGGATCTTCCAGATCTGGGTTACCGCTTCCATAAAGATCTCACTACTCATCTTCGACTCACCGCGAGTGCGGTCTGGAAAGATAATGGGCGACTCGACAACCCGAAGACCGTGCTTGCAGGCTCGGTATTTCAGTTCGACCTGGAAGCAGTATCCGGTGCTCGAAACATCGCCCAGGCCAATGCGCTGCAGAGCATCTCGCCTGAATCCGTTGAAACCACCAGTAAGATCGCGGACGGGAACTTGCAACACCGCCCGTGAGTACATGCTGCCGCCCCACGAAATGAATCGCCTGGCGACTCCCCAATTCTCCACGCCGCCGCCGCCGACCCGCCGAGAGCCAACGACCACATCCGCTTCGCCATCTAGCAGTGCTAAGAACTCGGGCAGATACTCGGGCTTGTGTGAGAAGTCGGCATCGAACTCGAAGATGAACTGGTAGTCGCGCTCAAGGGCCCAGTCGAATGCCGCGAGGTAGGCTTTTCCAAGCCCCTTCTTTCCCTCTCGGTGCATGACTTTGACCCGTGAATCGGCGTTTGCCATCTCGTCAGCTAGCTTGCCCGTGCCGTCGGGCGAATTGTCGTCGACTACGAGAACATGAGCCTCTGGCACCACCTCAAGGACAGCAGGAATGATGAGCGGTAAGTTCTCGCACTCGTTGTACGTCGGAATGCAAACTACAGCACCAGCGCCTTTTCTTGGGTCTGCCATACAGGCCCGTTTCATAGCATAGGGCACTCATTTATGGGACACTTGCATCCCTTCCTAGATGAGGATCACCACGGGACCGAAGTTCAAGCTATCGAGCATCTGCAAGCCTATTTCGCCAAGGAACAGGGAGCCAAGAACCTTGGCCCGGAGGACGACTTGCTAAGTAGCGGCCTTCTCGACTCGCTCGCCATCGTGAAGCTACTGAGCTATCTTGAGGGGGATCTTAATATCGAAATCGATGACGCTGATTTTGATCCCGAGAACTTCGAAACCATCGGCAGCATCGCCACCCTAATCGCCACCCCGGGCTCATAGTCGTGGACTTCTCGATCACCGCCGATCAGAAGGCATTTCGCCGCTCGGTCGCTGATTTTGCCAAGGCAGAACTTCAGGGTGATGTTCGTGCCCGCGAGAAGAGTGGTGAGTTCTTTTGGCAAGGCTGGAAGAAATGTGCCTCTTTCGGCATCCAGGGAATGCCCATGCCCGAAGAGAGGGACCTTCGATGTGCGAGCGCCGCGTGTGAACGATAAGCGTGCGGGAGAGCGTTTCACGAGCAGAGTATTGGCCCCGTATATGCGCAAATCTCCTACCTGCACGACATCCTCGTGCAAATCTCAGGTGGCATCAAACTCGAACGCCTCGATGAACTCTTGCCCGAGAACTGGGCGAAGAGTCGAAGCGGCGCCTAGCAGAGGCCGCGCCTGGGCGATACCTGTCCTTCACCGGGCACTTACGCCGTAGCTACAGGCTCCGGCGTGCAACGCGGCAGTCGCCATGGCGAGAAAGAGAGTCTTGGAAAGAAGGGTGTTGAATGTGCTGCGTGATGCCATGGAAATGCTCCGGTTCGGGGGTTGCTCTCCTCTAGCGCACACGCCGTGCCATTCAAAACAACTTTGTTATCAGCACGTTGCACCACGCTCTCCTGCTACAAAGCTGACACAGAATTGCCTGATGGCAGGTGATACCTGGTACACGGTACGTGCTGGACGCCGGCTCTAGAACTTGCCGAGACCGACGCGAGCAAGCGCTTTGCGCACGGTATTCTCGCGCTCTCTGGGAAGACGCCTGAGCGCCTGGCTCGCCACGCGTGCCGCAGTGCGCGCTGTGGCCATGGCCATCGGAGGGTGAAGGGGTTGGTAATCCCCTGTCCTGGGCGGCTCGTGCAAGTCCAAGAAGCCGACAGTCTCAAAGCGACTCTTGTGGCTTGCGAGAAACTCGCAGAGCGCATCAAAGCGCTGGATCAGGGCCCAATCTGGATGCGCGAAGTCTTGGGGCAACTTGCGGTCACGCAGAAGCTCGAAGGAGTGGGAGACAATGACGAAGTTCTGCCACCCAACCTTGTGCGCCTCATCGAGAGCTGCGCGCATTTCCCGGTCGCTCACAGCACATAGCTGAGCAGGCCGATAGTGGCCCGGGTAGTCTCGAAAATTCGCAACAGGGTATTCCCAAAGACCTTCGAGCGGTGCTGGCTGTAGCATCATCTCACCCATACCCAGACCACACTCGGTCGCCAGATATGAGTAGTTGTAGCTTGAGTCGAACTCGATTCCGCAGTCCGCAAGCGCGCTCAGAGTCTGAAAGTCCGCACCAAAATTGCCGGCCCGATAGGCATTTACCGACGTGGCCCCAGCCGCCCGCAGATTCTCCAAAGCCTTCTCGATGACTTCAATTTGCTCGGTGAGGCTTAGCTCGCGAATGTTGTACGCGCGCTTGTCTCCAAGAAGCGGTGAAGTCATCTTCTCAAACCACTCGGTGTGGATGTGGAGTTGCACTTCGGAGCCCGCTTCTTGAATGTCCTCGACAATCTTCGCCAAGGGCCCAATGCCGATTTCGCAGGCCATGAGCGCTTCTACGAAGAAGACCCCCTTTAGGCCGTGTTTGCGCAGGAAATCGACCTGGTACTTGATGCCAAAGTCACCGTCTGGCGTTGCGCCGTAGATGTCGCGGGCCAGATCGCCGGCCAAAGCATCTGCGCGCCAATCCGCACAGCGCGGCCATGCCTCGACATCGACAGTGATCATCACCTCAAGCGGGTCTCGTGTGACCATGGCTAGACACTACCGGTTTTTGATCCGGGCGGTGCTGGGAGAGAGGGCTTTCTCTGGCTGGCTATGCTGGAGCTACTTGGTGGCCCGCAGCCGTCTGCGACGACCAAGGAGCATAAGAACCGCGAACATTAGAAAGCCAGC
>JAAEPE010000446.1 GCA_024222395.1 Myxococcales bacterium | reverse complement strand
AGTTCGACAAAGGCGGAATCTTTCTCGCTTCGGTGGATGGTACGTAGTATGTAGTATTCGAACGATAATTACACCAATGCCGTATGCTACAAGACAAAAGATACGAATCGCGGACGTCGAATGCAAGTCGAGGGAGGGGGGAGGGAATTCCCACCTTCGCAGGTAGCTTCTTCTTCTTCGAAGAGGCCTTCTTCGGAAGGTGGAGATATTGGCCAAGATCCATTCTTGCACGCTCTCTCGTAAGTTCATTGTAAGTACCCCGGCCGATACAATTTTTGCAATATGATGAACAATAACCTGCAAGCCGTCGTGTCGCTGTTTGCCGCACTCTCGGCGGTCTCGAGCTTTTCGAGAACCTCGGTCAGCGCTGCGGACTTTCTCGAGCCTATTCGTCCCGATTCGTCCGTCTACTATTCGACCTACCCACCGTGCGATGCCAGCTTTCAGTGAATTACTGGGACTGGATCCGCGGACTTGGCAGGGCAGGCGCTAGGCGTCGTCGAAAAGTACCTCGCGTATCTCGGGAAGGGAGATGCGGGAGCCGCGACGGGAATGTTCTGTCCCGAGGGCGCCCCCTCTCGTGGCAGGGCCAATCTGAGATGCTTCGGAACGACTCGACGAGCATCGGTAACTATCAGCAGTATATGACGACGTGGCTGGACGGAAAAGCCCCGACCTTGAACTGCGTCCAGGCGATTGAGGTCTCGGCAGGGGCCGTAAAAATCCAGGGTTTCGTTGAGTAGGCTGACACGCCGGCCTGCGAGCGTGCGACATGGACGGTAGATACGCAAAAAGGCTGCATTGCTGCGGCGTATGGGTCCTCGGTCGCCAACTATCCCGAAGACCTTCGTCAGGTCGACTTCGATAAGAAACACCAGATGCCGTGGCAGGACGGCGACGAGGTCATCATGGACGCTGCAGAGGCTCTTGTACCATCTGCCACGGGATCTTGCGTTCCCTGTGAAAGTTATGGGGAAGTTTGACGGATGAGCAGATAACTCGCGCCACAGAGCAGGCTTTTGCCGCTTGGGTCAGTGACCTGCTGGAGAACAACTCGACGGCTATCACCGACGAGTATTGTGACAATGCCACCCTGTGGGGCACGGTCAGTGCCGTGAGGAGGAACATGTACGATGAGATCAAGAGCTATTTCGACTGGTTCGCGAATTCGAGAAACTTCACAGAATCTATTGATTCGGTCTGCGCCGGAGTCACGAAGCTGAACGCGGGCATGTTCCTCGTGAGTGAGTCGCTCCGTCTCGATGGCCAATGCCTGAAGATGCAGTTAACCGTGTCGAATCGAGGCGACGGTAGCCAGTGCGTGGCATATCTCGACTCGAGCTATACACCGGAGACCCCGAAGCTCCTGGCCGCCTTGGATGCTTCGGCGCCGAAGCCAGGCCCACCCGGGCCACAGCCGTCGTCCAGCTCGACCCCTCTGCTGCACGCGAGCTTTGTAACACTGGCTTTCGTAGCCTCGTTTTTCTAGCGTGTTTTACCTATAATGAATCGATGAATACTGTGATT
>JAAEPE010000445.1 GCA_024222395.1 Myxococcales bacterium | reverse complement strand
GTGCTGCCATCGCGACAATCGAGCCATCAACAAACAGACGCCGCGGCAGAGGCCACCACCTCGCCTCGCTGCGCACCTTCACGCTTGGATGCTATGAGTTCGATCGTTTACGCTGTGCAACCGCAACACAGTAGTGCTAGCTGCAATTGTTGCAACTGGCTCATTCCATACTCGACCTGGCGACGGTCGTCCAGTACCTGGCACCCAGTAAGGCTTTCTAGTGAAAGTACGTCGCACTTTGGAGATTGGCATTTGTCATGTGACGGGGCTCACAATGCTTAGGACTGGTCACTCATGCATGAGAGGGGCTCATCGCAGGAGACGCCCGCCTTGAACGTTCTATGCCGTCGAGAAGGTGCTGCTCGCAGTGCGGAGCGCCGCATGTCTTGCACGCGGCGCCTTCACTGCGACAAAGGACGCAAAGGTCGACCGCTTCTTGTTCTCGGTAGGCGATGGCGAATCATAGCAAGTCTGTGCGCGTTCGTTGGGGTGCGGCCCACCAGGGAGCATTGGCTTGACGGGCCCTCGCCGGCAAGGATTGCGCTATCTTCTTGGCCTGCGGAAGGCAGGCATGCGCTACAAGACGCCTATGACCAGATTCAATCCGCTCGAGGAACTCGCCCGTGTCAAGCACACCTTTGGTGAGCACGGTGGCGTGAACATGTCGATCGAGGCGAGTACCACCTTCACGGTGACTGCAGCGGAAGTGATGCCTGAGATCTTCAGCGGTCGAAGAACGGCCGACCAGGATGGCTGCTTTCTCTACGGGCGCCATTTCAACCCGACGGTCTTCACCTTGGGCCGCGAGATAGCAGCGGTCGAGTCCATGCAAGAGGGCTACTGCTGTGCCAGCGGAATGGCTGCGATCAGCGCGGCGATTTTGCAGCTCTGCTCAGCCGGAGACCACATTGTTGCTAGCAACGCGGTGTATGGCGGCACATTTGCGTTTCTGCGGGACTTTCTCCCGGCCAAGGCAGGCATTCACACAACGTTCGTTGCGCCCGATGATCTCGCGGCCATGGAGGCTGCAATCACGCCGCGCACGCGACTGATCTTTGCGGAGAGCCTGTCGAATCCAACGCTCGTGGTCGCCGACATCGCTGCCCTGTCCAAGCTTGCCCACGCGCACGAGGCTGCGCTTGTCATCGACAACACCTTTTGTCCGCTCATGATAACGCCCGCATTGCACGGCGCCGATGTGGTTGTGCACAGCCTGACGAAATTCATGAACGGCGCCTCCGATATCATCGGTGGAGCGGTTTGCGGCAGCGCCGAGTTTGTCACCGATTTGATGGACTTAAACATGGGCTCGCTCATGCTGCTCGGGCCTACAATGGATCCTCGCATTGCCTTCGAGGTCTCCATGCGCCTGCCGCATCTTGGGCTGCGAATGGCCGAGCACAGCCGCCGCGCACTCGAGTTGTGCACCAGGCTCGACAAGCTAGAGGTTCCGGTGGTGTACCCGGGGCTCGCGCAGCATCCCCAGCACGAACTCTTCACCGGCATGCTGAACGAGGGCTTCGGCTACGGCGGCATATTCTCGATCGATGCGGGTTCTACCGACAGCGCAAACCAGCTCATGGAGTACCTGCAGAATCATCACCGCTTTGGGTTTATGGCAGTGAGCCTTGGCTACTCAGAGACGCTCATGTCCTGCTCGGGGAGCAGTACCTCGAGCGAGCTTAGCGATGATGAGCAGCGTGCAGTCGGGATTAGCCCTGGCCTTGTGCGGATCTCGATTGGCTACACAGGCAGCTTGGAGCAGCGCTGGGGCCAGCTGCACGACGCCCTCCGTCATTGTGGCCTGGTGACCAAGTCGGGCTAGGCGGCGATTGGCTGCCCATGCGCCACTGGCCGGGCAGCAAACACTGACAGAACCGTGACCCCGGCCCGACAAAGATGCCCCTAGGGTGCGCCCCATGAGTGGTACAGCAGTTGCGAATACTGTCCTGGTGAAACCGAGATTCCGGGGAGTCGTGCACCTGGTTGGGGCCGTCGTTGCCTTGCCAGCGGTTGCGCTGGGGGTGGGCCATGCAGGCTCTGATAGCGCCGTAGTCGCAGCCTTGGTCTATGGCTTGAGTTTGGTCTTCTTGCTAACCACGAGCGCCGTTTATCACACCCCGAATTGGACGCCTCGGGTGCGCATGTGGCTGCGGCGAGTCGATCACACGGCCATCTACGTGCTCATCGCCGGAAGCTACACGCCAATGTGCTTGCTGGTATTGCCCGAGGGGCAGGGGCGGATCTTGGAGGCTAGGCGCTTCCCGTGCTCATTGAGCATTCGGGCAAGGAGTTCCAATACGAGACCTTGGACTACAGCGAGGTGGGGCTATACATCCGCGAGGTCAACCCCGGTGCGGTTCCACAACTCCACGAGGGCGAGCCAATTCGCGGGCGC
>JAAEPE010000444.1 GCA_024222395.1 Myxococcales bacterium | reverse complement strand
GTGCTGCCCGCCACTGGGGCAGGCTGCACGGATCCAGGTGAACGCGAAGCGGATTGGGACTTCATCCACGCCGCGATTATCGAACCAAGCTGCGCAACCGTGAGCTGCCACAGTTCCCTCTCGAAGACTGCGGGCATCGATCTGGAGGACGTAGACCAAGCCTATGATCTACTAACAGAGCAGCTCTTCGTCGTGCCCTTCGCGTACATATCCGACCCCGTACTGGGCCCCGAGACACCGACCTTCGGCGCGACGGCTATGCATGAGAAGCGCGGGGATGCCCACGCCTTGGGCGCCGGCGCACGCCTTCGTTACAACAAGAACAACACACATGCGTGGGTAGGCGGTCACTACAAACACTGGTTCGAGAGCAAGAAGCTCATGCTCATGGCCGAACTCAACGCAGGGTATCAGAGCTTCCAAGGCTCTCCCGACAACTCTCGCCTGCAGCTCTTGGGATACGTCGGGCCCGTCTGGTTTCCCATGAAGGGGCTTAGCGCCTCCTTGGCATACGAGCACTTCGACGAAGACCTACTCGCTCGATACGTAGAGCGTCACGCCGTTACGAGTACCGTCTCATTCTTACCTGCCGCCCACTACGAAGTAATACTAATGGGACGAGCTGAGCGCATCGGCCCTCCTGGGCGCAGCTACACCGGCATGCTGCAGTTCCACTACTATCTCTAAGAGAGTGGAGCCATGCAGGTTGGCAAGCTCTCGCAATTCGCGCACTCGGCGCTTTGGCCCAGCGTTCACGCCAAAGACTCAGGCACATCACCTATGACAGCAATCTCTATGACAGCAATCCGCTCAGCACTCTTCTCTGCTGTGCTCGCAACGACGGCATGTGCCTCTGACTACTCCGATGAGCCGGTCTGGGATGGTGAGATAGAAACGATACTCGTCGCCAATTGTGCTCGCTGCCATGGAGAGACAAACGTACCGGGAGCCCCCGACGATCTGCGTCGAGATCAGTACGCCGGTGCGTTTGAGTCTCGCAAGCGAATTCGCGCGCGCTATCAACTACAGCGAATCCGGCACGGGGCAAATGCCACCTGACTCAGATCTAACCGACGATCAAAGAGAGATTCTAGAACTCTGGACCAACAATGGATCTCCCGGGAACTAGCGCTAAATCGCGCAATTGTTATTGGCTTTAGCGCATCTCCTGCACCCGCAAAACCTGTGATGTTGCACAGCACACGTTGCACTATCCACGATGCGTGCTCATCTCCTTCGCGCGCCATTTTTTCCGATTCTTCCCTGATGTGTCGGTCGAAGTAGACTCCGAGTTCTTCTAATACGCAGGTCGAGCAGTCCTGTGCTTGCGCCTCACTATCTAGAGTGGTCACATCGTAGGCATGCTCAGTAGCATTGTGAGAGGTAGCTCGAAGTACTTTGACGCCCCGGACGGCCTTTGTTCGCCACGGAAGAAGCAGCGGCGCCCAGAGCTTGAGCCCACTGCATGCTCGTCGCAGAGGCAAGCACTGTGGGCCTCCAAGCTTCGCGGAGCACTTGCCTCATGAGCGAGAAAGCGCCCAAAAGGAGTGACAAATCGTGGTGGGCCAAGCGAAAGAGACGGATTGAGAAACGCCGCGAGGTGCCTCGCAGGTTGTTCCTCATGCAAGGAGCAGGCATGCTCGTCGCCGGAGCAGGCATCTTGCTCACCCGATTCCGCCTGAGCGCCTGGGCACTGGAGAAGTTCAGACAGCCAATTCGCCCGCCGACGGCCTCCCTCGATGACGAGGTGTTTCGCGCAGCGTGTATCGGCTGCGGACTATGTGGCACCGTCTGTGAGAACGGCTGCATTCGCTATTTCGGTGTGGACGAAGCCGAGTGGGGATCACTCACACCGCACCTCGATGTACGCCGCCGTTCGTGCACTCTTTGCATGCGCTGCACTGAGATTTGCCCGACAAACGCGCTCACGCCGGTGAAGCGCGACCTCAAGATAATCGGCAATGAGATCAATATGGGGCTCGCGGTGGTGGACCCAGACCGCTGCCTATCTTACCTGGGCCGCCTCTGTGGCTTCTGCCACGATGCGTGCCCCATGCCTGGCAAGGCCATCAAGCTAGTCCCTCCTGCTAGGCCGGTGGTGCTGGCGGATGGCTGCGTCGGCTGCGGACGTTGCGTGGAGATGTGCCCATCCACGCCCACTGCCATCGACATTTTTCGCGGAGTCAGATCATGAAGGGACCATCGGGTGGATTCGTCTGGAAGTGGGCACGCCGCCTAACCCAAATCTTGGCGCTACTCGCCATTCTCGCTGCACCACTACTTGGAGGTTGGCAGAGGCTCGATCGCACTGAACTCGCCATGTGGGGAAGCGAGGGTTGGAACTTGCCGCTAGGTGTGCGCGATGAGCTCCCCCTTGGCGACAAGCCGGCCAAGGCATACGACTCCCTCCACTTCATCGGTGGCGGTCTCGCTGTGGAGTATTTCTCAATCCCCGTCTCGGATCCGGTCTCCGGAACTATCGCGGCCGTAAGGGGCGGTTTCAGCGGTCGAACCGTTTTGGCGCTCGCGCTGCCTTTCCTTCTCGCCTTATTCGCGGGCCGCATGTTCTGTGGTTGGTTCTGCCCATTCGGTGTTGTGGCGCGAACCCTTGGCTATTTATTGGAACGCGTTCCCTGGAAGCACCCGCGGTTTCGCGTTCCCAACCGACGGCCGCTTCGCTGGATCATCCTCGGCGCTTCTGTGCTCGCTAGTATGCTTGGCGTACAAGTTGCGCTATTTCTCTTCTTGCCACATCTGCTCATGCAACAGAGCGCCTACTCCGTGTGGTTGCTCGGCGGCGGTGGCGCAATCCTCGGCGCGTTGCTGGGGCTTATCGTCGCTGGGCTCATGTTTGGCCCGACGCTGTACTGCGCGACTCTATGTCCCACTGGAGCCGTACTTGGCCTAGTCGGTCGCGCACGACTTCTGCGCGTGACACTGGCAGAACCATCGGCCTGTAGCTCGAATTGCGAGCTGTGTAGCCGAGCTTGCTGGCTACATCTCCAGCCCGACTCCGGTGACCCCGGGCAAGACTGCGACAACTGCTTGCGCTGCTTCGATGCATGCCCTCGCGACAACATGGTCGTGCGCCCACCGAGCCGGCGCAAACTCAAGAAGCTGCCGGTGATAGCCGCCATGTTGGCATTGGCAACAACGCTTGGCACTGGTGTCGCCGACGCCCAAGTCAAAGCAGCAACGAAACCCACGCTTCTGCTCAGCGCCGAACACGTACTCGACTACGTTACCGTCTCGGTCGCTATCGTCGACTACACGGGCGTGGAGTTGCTCGCCGATGAGCACAGCAGCCTCGGGGGCGTGGGCATATCCGTGTTCATTGCACGCGGCGAATACGGTGAAGCCGACGAGCGCGGTCTCTTGGCGAGCCGCGACTTCTACACCGGCCCAATCACGTTCGAAGTTCATGGACGGAACGGAGGTGTGAAGGCACGCATTGGCCACAAAGAGCCGACGAGCCCGATATCCACTCCGCACAGGTCAATCTATCGCAAGAGAATCGCGCTCCAGATAGCTGCGGGCGATACTCTCGTGATAGCGCCTATCCCGGGGTGGCTTGAGAGGCCACTCACGCTCACAGTTCCGCCGAAGGGAGTCGCGCCTAGCACGGGCACCACTATGTGGTTCTTTGGCGGCGCATTCCTGCTATTCGGGGGGCTACTAGCGCTGGCGCTGGCCGTGCCGAGCCGCAAGAGCAAGTAGCGTGCAGTATTGGCGCAGCCGCACCACCAGGTTATGACCAGGTGGGCCCGGCTACGCCATCGTTTGCGCTTGCATCGCTACAACGGCCACATGCCGTCCTGTTCGACTAGGCGCTCAGGAACAGAGAGTTTGGAGGGCCAACGACGGCCTAAGAAAACATCTCCATACGTCGTCGACGCCGCACGATGAAGTCTGCTGAGTCCGCGAGCGTGTTCGTGCTGCACGAATGTGTCGTGTGGCTACGTGACTCCGGTAGCGCAAACGGAACATTTGTCGACGGCCAACGCGTGATGGAGATTACCCTGTCCCCAGGGATTACGATTCAGATAGATCAGAGTTCGGTGCGCCTTCTCGCGGTGTATCCAGCGGTGGCACAAGCCATTCTAGTTGTTCAGCAAAGCGGCGTGGCCCCAACGCAAGAGGCGGTGGCGCCCTAGCAACGCCAACGCCAACGCAGGAGGAAGCGCGATCTGGCGGCAAGAATAAGTGGTATGTTGCAGCACTCCTCGTACTCCTCACCTTGGTTGGCGTGCCGTTTCTGCCCCACCAAGCCGTCGCGCGTCTCGATGACGATGGGGACAACGTCCTCGGCAGTGCGCTGCAGTGGTGGCATGGGGTTTGGCGTGGCGATTGAGGAGGAGATTTCGAGGACTGGGCTTACGCTGCGTGTACGTGCACCGATCTCAGGTGCGCGATCGCGCAGACTCACGAGTTCGAAACGCTCGCTAAGAAGTATGGCGACGGAGAATCGCTCGACTTCTCGATCGCCTGGGAGCTTGATGACTTTGAGAAGGCCGGCAAGTGCCTTGGTGACATCGTCGTAGAGACGCTTGAGGATCTGCCCCCCCGGAGCCGACCGCGCCCGAACCGTGACGGCAGTTCTGCGAATTTTTCTGGGCACCCGTCTGGCCTGGTGGTCGCCCCACGCTTGAGTTGAGAGCTTGCGTCCGTCACCCTAGAACCTCAAAGAAGAGAATAGGGTTCGCCGATAGGCAGTGAATTGCAGCGCATGACATCAGCAGAGCTCAACCGCTCTGCTTGGCTTGCGGAATTCGCGCATCGTACCGAGGGGCGGTATAGCCCCAACTGTGTCCCCCTTTCCGACTTCCATCGAGAAGCGCCCGCGCCATCACCACATGGTCCGCTGGCGGCAGACTCGATGCGCAGAGCTGCTAGCGCTCCACGGCTTCGAGTGCACGGGGCGTGCGCCCTTTGACCACATTCACACGATCTGAGTTGCGCTCCGAGTGTCACTTCTGGCGGCCCAGTGATAGAGAGCCGCGATGGATCGATGTTGCCCGCACCTCGCACCCCTATTTCCGCGACCTGGGCGACTTGCTCATCGTCTGCTCGGAATCTGAGCATCGAGACTCCTGGAAGACGGGCAATCGTACTCCTTGGGTCGCCTTCGACTCGGGAAGCTCTGCCTTCGACGCATTTCTTCCCTACAGGCGAGCGCCCCCTGATGCAGTCCCCTTGGTGCGCACGGTGCTGCAGGAGATGTCAAACAACAGCACGCTCCTTGATGGGCTCAGGGAGGCCATTGAACGCGGACAATTTGAGATTGAGAGTAAGGACGACGGCCTGCTTATCTCAGCCACTCGTGCTCGCTTCGCGCTGCTCAAGCTCAGGCACACGGGAGTCCTGACGAGTGAACTCAACTGGGGACTCGCTGTGCATGCTATAGAGGCCTCGATATGTGGCAACCGCCAGAGCGAATCAAGCACGCCCTCCCCGTCATGAACTGGCCGAGTGCTGAAGAGGCAGCATCCTCCATGCTCTTCTCCCCCATTCAAGTCGGACCACAATCGCTGAGTTCACGAACCTGGATTCCCGCCATGGTGCCGTGGAGAGCGACAAGCGAGAGCATGTTCACAGACGATGTCATCGATTGGTACGCGCGCCTTGCCAAAGGGCGCCCCGGGGCAATAGTTGTAGAGGCGACCGGCATTCGGGACGTACCCTCCGGGCCTCTGATGCGCGCGGGACAGGAGCGCTTCGTGCCGGGCTTGCGCCGGCTGCCCCGGGCCGTGAAGGACGCCTCCGAGGGCGAGACGAAGCTCTTCATTCAGCTCATCGATTTCTTGCAGATCCGCCGCCGGCCACCGACTGAGAAGTTCTTCTCTCCCTTCCTGCACATTCGTCCTGAGCATCGCGAGGCACTGGCAGCACAGACCGAAGAGACTGGGTTTGAGACCTGCGATGAGGCCGCACTTCGCGACCATCTAGCGACCCTCTCGCCAGAAGAGCTTGCCAGCGTCTTAGACGAGCGCGAACTCGATGCCTTGCTCAAGGGCTATCGCGAGAGAGTTTGGGATACCCATCTCGATCATATTCGCGAGTTGCCGCAAACCTTGCCCGGGCTCTTCGCCAATGCAGCCAGGCATGTCCTTGACGCCGGTTTCGACGGAGTAGAGCTGCACTACGCTCGTGCCTACGCAGTGGCCTCGTTTCTCTCGGCTCTCAACAACCGAGCGGATGACTACGGCGGAAGCCCTGAAAATCGCGTGCGTTTGCCACTCGAAGTGCTGGCAGAGGTGCGCAAGGTGATGCCCCCTGACAAGCTCCTCGGGCTTCGATTTCTCGGTGACGAAGTAATCGAGGAAGGCGATCGTTTGGACGATGCGGTCTTCTACGCTCAGAAGTTTGCCGAGTCTGGCGTCGATTTTCTCTCGGTGTCTAAGGGGAGGGAATTCGAAGACGCAAAGGTTCCCAAGGTCGGAGAGGCGGTCTACCCATTTACCGGGCCCTCGGGCTACGAGTGCATGCCTTCGGTCTACTCCGATGCGGATGGGCCTTTTGGGCGTAACGTAGGTCTTGCTACAGCCATCAAGCATACGAGTAGCAAGGCAGGACATGACGTTCCCGTCGTGACCGCCGGCGGCATCGGCACCTTTGAGATGGCCGAAGGAATACTACAGAGAGGTGAGGCCGACATCATTTGTGCCGCACGCCAGTGCATTGCCGACCCGGATTGGTTCCTCAAAGCTCGACTTGGAAAGGGCGAGAGTGTGCGCCCCTGCGAGTACACCAATTACTGCGAAGGCCTAGATCTGAAGCACAAGCAAGTCACCTGCAAGCTCTGGGATCGCAAAGGGCTCGATGAAGAGGGCCTGCCCCTCGATCACTCAGGCCGTCGCCGACTAACTGCCCCCTCGTGGACTCCATGAAGGCCGCCGTCTATCTGAGCACCCTGGGCTGTCGGCTAAACGAAGCAGAGCTCGTATCGTGGACAGGGGCACTGGAAGACCAGGGCCATACGGTTGTGAGCCGAGTACAAGACGCCAACCTCATCGTGCTCAACACCTGCGCGGTAACAAGCGAGGCGTCAAGAAAATCCCGCAAGCTCGCCGGCTCATTGCATCGGAAGAATCCCAATGCTCGGCTCGTTGTAACAGGCTGTATGGCGGAGCTAGAGCCTGAGAGGGCCGCAGCGCTAGCCGGCGTCGACATGGTGGTTTCCAACATGGCCAAGGACGCCTTGGTTGCCGAAGTGCTCAACAAGCTCGACCTCGAGGCAATGCCGCAAATGGCGACAGAGCCCGAGAGCGCGCATCCCTACTCAGATCCCCCTGATGCCTCGGAAGCTCAGAGCGCACTGCTGCAACTTGGAAAGCGCTCGACGCCACGAAGCCGAGCATTCATCAAAGTTCAGGACGGTTGTCGCAATCACTGTAGCTACTGTGTTGTCACGATTGCACGGGGCGATGAGCGCTCTAGTTCCATTGCCAACCTCATCGATGAAATCAACGGGCTGCACGAGGAGAGCTACAAAGAGGCCGTCCTAACCGGCGTGCATCTTGGTGGCTACGGCCATGATCTGGACACAGATCTCTTCACATTGGTTCGGGCTCTGCTCCGGGACACCGACATCGAGCGGCTGCGTCTCTCATCTCTCGAGCCCTGGGACTTGCCTAAGAACTTCTCCGAGCTGTGGGACAACCCGCGTCTCATGCCGCACCTGCACCTACCACTGCAGAGTGGCAGTGATACGGTGCTGCGGCGCATGTCCCGTCGCTGTTTCACCGACGAATATCGCGACTTGGTTACGAATCTGCGCGCCAACGTACGTGACCTCAACATCACTACAGACCTTATCGTGGGCTTCCCTGGCGAAACGGATGATGAATTCACCGAATCCCTGGCCTTCGTCGAAGAAATCGGCTTTGGCCACATGCACATCTTTGGCTTCTCCCCACGCGAGGGCACCCGGGCAGAAAAACTCATCGGCCGCATCGACGGTAAGACCATAAGAGAGCGCAGCCGAGCTATGCACCGCGTCGCAGCTCGCATGAAGGAGCAGCACATGGCTGGCTACCTCGGTACCAGCCAGCCTGTACTCTGGGAATCAGGCCGTGCGCTCGAAGATGGGCGCACCGCTTTCCAGGGCTACACCGACAACTACTTGCGAGTACGGACGGTGGGGATCGAGCTTGGCAACCGGGTTACGATGGCCAAGCTCTTGGAAATCGAGGGGACCCCCGCCGAGCGCTTTGTCGCCGAGGTCTGAGGCTCTACGTCTCCAAATCGGTCACGGCCCCGGTATTAGCCGGTGAGACAAGTCGAGCATATTTGGCCAAGACCCCTCGCGTATACTGCGGTTCGGGCTTCTCCCACTTCGACTGGCGCTGCTCAAGTTCTGCATCCTCAACATGCAGGGTGAGACTGCAGGCGTCTGCATCCATCGTCACCATATCGCCGTCTCGAACCAGCGCAATCGGACCGCCGAGTGCGGCTTCGGGAACCACGTGGCCAACGACCATGCCGTAGGTACCACCGGAGAAGCGACCATCCGTGATGAGTCCAACGCTGTCTCCGAGCCCGGCTCCAATAATGGCTGAAGTAGGTGCGAGCATCTCGCGCATGCCGGGGCCGCCAACCGGCCCCTCGTAGCGAATCACCAAGACATCACCGGCTTTTACTTCGCCTGAGAGAATGGCGTGCAGACTATCTTCTTCGCAATCAAAGACCTTGGCAGGCCCTTTGATGACTCGACTCTTCACACCTGAAGTCTTCGCAACGCATCCACCTGGTGCGAGGTTACCGCGGAGAATTGAGAGGTGCCCCTGCGCGTACATCGGCGACTCCCACGGGCGAATCACCTCTTGGTCCGTTCTGGGAACATCAGGCACGTCGGCGAGGTTCTCAGCAACGGTCTTGCCAGTAATCGTCATGCAGCTGCCATCGATAACCCCATGGGCAAGCAACATCTTCATGATCTGGGGGACGCCCCCTGCGTGATGAAAGTCGATAGTCACGAAGCGTCCGGAAGGCTTGAGGTCGCAGAGCACCGGAACCTTCGCGGCCACCGCTTCAAAGTCTTCCAACGTAATCTCCACGCCAGTCGCATGTGCGATAGCGGGCAAGTGCAGCACCGCATTCGTGGAGCCACCGACAGCCATGACTACAGCGATCGCATTTAGGAATGCCTCGCGGGTCATGATCTGCCGAGGCAGTCGCTGGGCGTGCACGCACTCCACAAGAACATCTGCAGAGGCAGCGGCGCTATCAGCCTTCTCTTCATCCACGGCCGCCATGGTCGAGGAATAGGGCAAGCTCATGCCCATTGCCTCAATGGCCGAGGACATCGTATTCGCGGTGTACATGCCGCCGCACGAGCCAGGCCCTGGGCATGCGTTGCGCTCGATCTTGCCGAGTTCTTCGTCGTCGATGGTTCCCGCAGCGTGCTGCCCCACCGCTTCGAAGACGCTCACTACGTTGAGGTCGCGTCCATCCAGGCGACCGGGTTTGATAGTGCCGCCGTAGACAAAGACCGAGGGAATGTTCATCCGACCAATAGCTATCATGGCGCCGGGCATATTCTTGTCGCAGCCGCCAAAGGCGAGCACCGCATCCATGCTCTGCCCAGTGCACACTGTCTCAATGGAGTCAGCGATGACCTCGCGAGAAACCAGGGAGTACTTCATGCCCTCGGTGCCCATGGAAATGCCATCGGCAATGGTGATGGTTCCGAACATGAGTGGCATCGCGCCAGCCTCGCGCAGAGCGCCTTCACCCCGAACCACTAGGCCGCCGATTCCGACGTTGCAGGGCGTAAGAGTGCTGTGCGCATTGGCGACGCCAACGATGGGTTTGCGGAAGTCTTCGTCCCCAAATCCGACCGCTCGCAGCATCGCCCTATTGGGTGAACGCTGTACACCTCCTGTTGCCGCCGCGCTTCTCTTGTTAATGCTCTCGTCTGCCATATCGTCTTCTCAGCGACATACCGGTCGCGCTACGCCTGGGACGATACAGGCCTACACTCAGATGCGCTACCAGGGCTCGCAAATGCGGCCGTGACGTCGTTCTTAGCCGGATCCACAGTGGAGAATGCCGGTGCGGTGCCGCTACCATCGCGTCCGAAGCCAATGAAGCGCACCGGAGCACAACTGATTTGGGAAGTCGTCACTCGCGAGGGTGTCGACACGGTTTTTGGCTACCCTGGAGGTGCCATTCTTCCCGCCTACGACGCACTCGTGGAATACAAGAATCTGCACCACGTTCTGACTCGTCATGAGCAGGGCGCATCGCATGCCGCCGATGGCTACGCACGGGCAACAGGCAAGGTCGGCGTTGCCGTCGCAACCTCGGGCCCCGGCGCCACCAATCTCGTCACGGGCATTGCCACGGCGAATATGGACTCGTCGCCCATCGTCTGCATCACAGGCCAGGTTGGGTCGACGGTCATTGGAAAAGACGCATTTCAAGAATGCGACATCACCGGCATTACCCAACCGATAACCAAGCACAACTACCTTGTCACCCGGGCCGAGGACATCGTGGGTGTCTTACGCGAGGCGTTCTACGTTGCACGCTCCGGGCGTCCCGGCCCTGTGCTCGTGGACATAACTAAGGATGCACAAAACCAGGAAGTGGATTTTGAGTGGGGCGACTCGCCGATTCGCCTACCGGGCTATCGTCCCGACCTCAGCGCTCTGCCCGAAGAGTACGACCGGGCACTCAAGCTTCTGAGCGAGGCGAAGCGACCTCTTTTTTTGGCGGGACAAGGCATCATCATGTCGGGCGCAGAAGAGGAGCTTCGAAAGCTCGCTGAAGCGGCTCACGTTCCAGTGGCTCTAACACTGCTCGGCCTGGGCGGATTGCCTACCACCCACCCAGCCAACCTGGGCATGATGGGTATGCACGGTGAGGCCTGGGTGAATACGGCAATCCAGGAAGCCGACTTGCTCATCGCACTCGGCATGCGCTTTGACGATCGAGTTACCGGCGATTTGGCCACCTACGCACAGAATGCAAAGAAGATTCACGTCGATATCGACCCGGCGGAAATCGACAAGAACGTCAAAGTCGATGTTGGCATTGTCGGCGATCTTAGAGCTGTTCTCACGACCTTCAACGAGAGGCTCAAGCCACAGAAGCGAGACGCTTGGTCTGAGTACATCGAGAAGTCTCGAGGCGAGGCGGAGCAGCACGATATTCTCAAGGCCGCCGAACCTGGTGGCCTCTACGCCGCCCATGTCATCGACGAGCTTCGCAAACTCACCGGCGATAACGCCATCATTGTCACCGACGTTGGCCAACACCAAATGTGGGAAGCCCAGTACTACGCCCACAATCAGCCACGCACCCTCATCACCTCGGGTGGTTTGGGCACCATGGGCTTCGCCCTGCCCGCTGCGATTGGCGCCAAAATGGGCTGCCCCGACAAAGAAGTTTGGGTCATCGCCGGAGATGGCGGCTTTCAGATGACTGCCTGTGAATTACAGACCTGTGCCCAAGAGAATCTGGATCTCAACATCATCGTTATCAACAATGGCTACCTTGGAATGGTGCGCCAGTGGCAAGAGATGTTCTACGACAAGCGATATTCGGAGACGCCCATATCCTCTCCAGACTTCGTCAAGCTCGCCGAAGCCCACGGGTTAACCGGCGCTCGAGTGGAGACTCTGGGTGACGTCCCTGGTGCCGTAGCAGCCTCACAGGCACACAAGGGCACGAGTCTCACCGACTTCCGAGTGGTTGCAGAGGACGCGGTCTACCCCATGGTGCCAACGGGAAAAGCACTCGACCAGATGGTTCGCCGTCCACGCAAGACGCCCGCAATACGGCAGGACACCTAGAGATATGCTCAATCCAAACGAACCGATTCAACGTACGGCAGCACGGCGGCAACTACACACCTTCGTGGTCTACGCCGAGGATAAGCCCGGCGTGCTCTCGCGCATTACCTCGCTCTTTCGAAGGCGGGCCTACAATATCGACTCGCTAACTGCGGGGCATACGGACGTTCCTGGAGTCTCACGCCTCACAGTTGTCACCGAGTCCGACGATGCAGAAGCGCGGCTCATCGAGGCCAACCTCTACAAGCTAGTGAACGTGCTGCGTGTCGAAGATCTTACCCACGTATCCGCAATGAAGCGTGACCTCGCGCTCATCAAGGTGCGTTGCAATGCCGATGCTCGTCCCCAGGTCATGCAAATGATCGAGGTCTTCCGAGCTCGCATCATCGACGTCGCCCCGGAATCCTTGGTGCTCGAAATCACCGGTACAGGAGACAAAATCGACGGCCTCTTGGAAATCCTCCAACCCTTTGGAATTATAGAAATGGTTCGCACCGGCGGCGTCGCAATGACACGCGGTTCAGAAGCGACCACCGTTCACCCTCACTTCGTACACGCTCTCGTGCCTCAAACTGGCAACTAGAATCACTCGCTTAGGAAAACTTCTCATGGCAACCATCTACTACGATAAAGACACCAACCCCGACCTCATCAAAGCAAAGAAGGTCGCCGTTATTGGTTACGGTTCTCAAGGTCACGCCCACGCCCTCAATATGAAGGAAAGCGGGGTCGACGTTCGCATAGGTCTTCGCGAGGACTCCTCTTCCAAAGCCAAGGCGGAAGAAGCCGGTTTGAAAGTCGGCTCGGTTGCCGAGGTAAGCGCTTGGGCCGACGTCATCATGGTGCTCGCCCCCGACACCAAACAGGGCACAATCTACAGCGAGAGCATTGCTCCCCACCTCAAGACTGGTGACACGCTTGCCTTTGGCCACGGCTTCAACATTCGCTACGACATCATCGCGCCGCCCAAGGACGTGGACGTCATCATGATTGCTCCAAAGTCTCCTGGTCATCGCGTCCGTGAGACCTACCAGGAAGGTGCCGGCACGCCTTGCCTCATGGCAGTTCATCAGGACTCCACCGGCAACGCCAAGGATCTGGCTCTCAGCTACGCAGCCGCTATCGGCGGCACCCGCGCCGGCGTACTTGAGACAACGTTCTCCGAAGAAACCGAAACCGACCTATTTGGGGAGCAAGCGGTTCTCTGCGGTGGCGTTTCCGCGCTTGTGCAAGCTGGATTCGAAACGCTAGTCAATGCTGGCTACCAGCCTGAGATTGCCTACTTCGAGTGCATGCATGAGCTCAAGCTCATTGTCGACCTCATGTACCGCGGTGGGCTCTCCTACATGCGCTACTCGGTGAGCGACACCGCAGAGCACGGCGACTACACAGGTGGACCACGCGTGGTAACGGACGAGACTCGCGCGGCCATGAAGAAGATGCTCGAAGAGATTCAAGACGGCACCTACGCCAAGCTGTGGATCGACGAAAACAAGGCCGGCCGACCGACCTTCAACGCCAGCCGCAAAGAGGGACAGGGGCATCTTATTGAAGAAGTCGGAGTAAGACTCCGCGACATGATGCCCTTCCTCGACGCCGTCAAGATCAAGCAGCAATAAGCAGCGCCATGGATACCAATTACGTTCGCATCTTTGACACGACACTTCGCGACGGCGAGCAATCGCCGGGCGCGACCATGACCCGAGCCGAGAAGCTCCTCATTGCGGAGAGCCTCGCCAGGCTGGGTGTGGATGTAATTGAGGCGGGTTTTCCCGCCGCTTCCCCTGGCGACTTACAGGCCGTTGCCGCCATTGCCGAATCCGTGGGCCAGTCGACGGAAACCCCAAGTGGCGAGCCGCCGATGATTTGCGGACTGGCCCGCGCAAAGACCTCTGACATTGACAAAGCGTGGGAAGGAGTAAAGGCAGCCAAGCGGCCCCGCATACATACCTTCCTGGCCACCTCCGACATTCACCTCGAGTACAAGTTGCGCATGACGCGCGAGCAAGTCGTCACCCAGGTTCGCGAGATGGTGGGTTACGCATCCAAGCTGTGCCCGGATGTTGAGTTTTCACCAGAGGATGCGGGGCGCTCGGAGCCGGCATTTCTTTACGAGGTGCTCGCCGCCGCAATTGCCGCTGGCGCCACCACGCTCAATATCCCCGATACGGTTGGCTACACCACCCCCGAAGAATTCGGTTCTCTCATCAAGAACATCAAGGAGAATACCAAGGGCATGACTGATGACATCATCATCTCGGTACACTGCCATAACGACCTTGGGCTGGCAACGGCCAACAGTCTCTCCGGTGTCCTCAATGGGGCGCGACAAATCGAAGTCGCAGTAAACGGCATCGGCGAGCGTGCGGGCAATACCGCACTCGAAGAAGTTGTAATGGCCATGCACACTCGGGCGCCTTTCTACGAGAAGACAACCGGCATCGATACCACTCAAATCATGCGCGCCAGCAAGCTCGTATCGAGCTGCACCGGTATGCAAGTGCAACCCAACAAAGCGATCGTTGGTGCCAACGCCTTTGCTCACGAAGCGGGCATTCACCAGGACGGCATGCTCAAGAATGAGTCCACCTACGAGATCATGCGCCCCGAGACCGTGGGTGTGGCAGAAAGCCAGTTGGTTCTCGGAAAACACTCGGGTCGTCACGCCGTCAAGACGCGCCTTGGCGTGCTTGGCTATCATCTAGGCGATGATGACCTCAAGAAGGCCTTTGATCGCTTTAAGGACATTGCCGACAAGAAGAAGAACATTACCGATGCGGACCTCGAGGCCCTGGTGACGGACGAGCTTCGACACGCCAGCCAGCTTTGGAACCTCGCCGACCTACAGGTCGCGAGCGGCACGACAGATATGCCGACGGCCACCGTTCGCCTTGCTGGGCCCGATGGGGAGATCCACGTTCAAGCCGCTGTCGGCGCAGGTCCCGTGGATGCCATCTACAAAGCGATTGACCAAATCATGGGCAAGCACGGCAAGCTGCTCGAGTTCAATGTGCAATCGGTGACCGGCGGCATTGATGCGCTCGGCGAGGTAACAGTTCGCGTCGAGAGCCTGCAGTCTTCTGACTCTTTCCTCAATCCGCAAAGTGGCGCCGATGCCAAGCGCTCTTACATTGGCCATGGCACGGCTACCGACATCGTCGTCGCTGGTGCTCAGGCCTACATCGCAGCCCTCAACAAGCTAATTATTGCGGAGAAGCGCGAAGACGCAGCAAACGATCAGGCAGCTGCAAGCGATGCAGAGAAGCAAGCATGAGCGTCGTTCCACAAACGCTCTTCGACAAAGTCTGGCAAGCGCATGTCGTGAGCCAAGAGCCGGATTGCCCGCCTATTCTCTATATCGACCTTCACCTCATTCACGAGGTGACATCGCCCCAGGCGTTTGCGGAACTCGCCAGTCGGGGCATCAAAGTTCGCCGCCCCGATCGCACTGTCGCGACGATGGATCACCTAACGCCGACCCTGCCTAAGAAACTGGCGGTGCTCGACGATAGCGCCAAGAACTTGCTCGACACGCTAGAGCGAAACTGCGAAGAACACGGCATCAAACTCTATCCCTGGGGCTCCGGTAGCGAGGGCATCGTCCATGTTATCGGCCCAGAACTTGGCGCTACCCAGCCAGGCAAGACCATCGTTTGCGGCGATAGCCATACAGCCACTCACGGAGCGTTTGGCGCATTGGCCTTTGGCATCGGTACAAGCGAAGTCGGGCACGTGCTCGCCACGCAGTGCCTTCTCCAAGAGCGACCAAAGACTCTCGAAGTTGTTCTGAGTGGAACGCCAGGTCCTGGCGTCGGCGCCAAGGACATTATTCTCGGTCTGTGCTCACAAATCGGCATTGGTGGCGCTACTGGCCACGTTATCGAGTATCGCGGCGATGCTATCTCGGCGCTCTCCATGGATGAGCGCATGACGATCTGCAACATGTCCATCGAGGTCGGTGCTCGCGCCGGCATGATTGCGCCAGATGAGACAACCTTCGAGTACATGAAGTGTCGCCCAATGGCACCAGCGGGCGAGGCCTGGGATGCAGCGCTGGCAGGCTGGAAAAGGCTCCGCACCGACGAGGGTGCGAGCTTCGATCGCACGGTGCACCTCGATGTCTCCGCTCTCGAGCCGATGCTTACCTATGGCACCAATCCCGGTATGGGCATGGGCGTATCTGGGAAGATTCCCGATCCCACCAACGCCAACTCTGCGTCGGAAGCCGATGCTCTCTCCAAAGCTCTTGACTACATGGGCCTGAAAGCCGGCAACCCGCTGGCGGGACAAAAGGTCGACGTGGTCTTCGTTGGCTCTTGCACAAACTCACGAATGCAGGACTTGCGAGATGCAGCCAGCATTCTGCGTGGCCGCAAGGTGGCTGAGGGCACTCGGGTTCTCATAGTCCCCGGATCCGCTGCCATCAAGCGCGAAGCGGAGGCTGAGGGGCTAGATAGGGTATTTACTGAAGCTGGGGCCGAGTGGCGAGAAGCGGGCTGCTCCATGTGCATTGCCATGAATGGCGACGCGCTGGAGCCTGGGCAATACGCAGTCAGCACTTCCAATCGGAACTTCGAGGGGCGGCAGGGCAAGGGCAGTCGCACCTTTCTGGCATCGCCGCTGATGGCGGCCGCGGCTGCGATAACGGGGTGCCTCACTGACGTACGAACTCTTCTTAACGAGTAGGAGGCACCATGCAAGAATTTGGCACCCTTCAATCTAAGTCCATCAAGATCCTCGTCGACGACATCGATACGGATCAGATTATCCCAGCGCGCTTTCTCAAGACCACCGACAAGCTAGGGTTGGGAAAGAACCTCTTCTCCAATTGGCGGTATGGCGAGGACGGCAGCGAGAATGCCGACTTTGCACTCAACCAAGAAGCTATGCAGGGGCGCACGATTCTTCTCGCCGGCGACAATTTTGGCTGCGGCTCCTCGCGAGAGCACGCCCCCTGGGCCCTATCGTCCTGGGGATTTCGCGTCATTATCTCCACCTCCTTTGCCGACATTTTTCGCTCGAACGCACTAAAGAACGGCCTCCTTCTCATCGAAGTCGATGCGGAGCAGCACGCACTGCTCGTGGCCGCGAAAGACGATGCCAACATCGCCATCGATCTTGCGGCACAGGAGTTAACGCTTGCAGGCGGAGCGCCTTCAGAATTCCCTATCGACGCCTTCTCCAAACGCTGCTTGCTCGACGGCCTTGACCAGCTCGGCTACCTGCAGAGTTTTGAATCCAACATCGAAGAGTACGAGAAAGGCCGCTAAGCCATGGACGCGAAGATTACCCTCCTCCCCGGCGACGGTATTGGCCCAGAAATCACCGAGCAAGCCCGCTTGGTCCTGGCCGAGGTCGCCTCGAAGTTTGGTCACGTTTTCCAGTTCTCAGAGAAGCTCGTAGGCGGCTGCGCGATTGACGAGACGGGAACAGCGTTGCCGGACGAGAGCCTCGATGCCTGCCGGGCGAGTGATGGCGTCATTCTCGGTGCGGTCGGCGGCCCCAAGTGGGACGATCCGAATGCCAAAGTACGCCCCGAGCAGGGCCTTCTCGCACTGCGCAAGGGGCTCGGGCTCTACGCCAACTTGCGCCCCGTTACTCTGCACCCAGCCTTGGCCTCGGCCTCGCCTCTCAAAGAAGAGCGCCTCGCCGGTGTAGACATCATGGTGGTGAGAGAGCTCACCGGCGGCATCTACTTTGGCAGCCCCCGGCATCGCGCAGAGAAGGACGGCGTCGTCCGGGCCATCGACACCATGGAATACAGCGACTACGAGGTTCGCCGCATGGTGCAGCTGGCCTGCAAAATTGCCAAGGGACGCCAGAAGCGCGTGACTTCAGTCGACAAGGCCAACGTGCTCGAATCCTCGCGGCTCTGGCGCCAGGTCGCCGACGAGGTTGCCGCAGAGCACACCGATATCACGCTCGATCACCAGCTCGTCGACTCAGCCGCCATGCGCCTCATCACCCAGGCCTCGAGCTTCGACGTTATCGTCACTGGCAACATGTTCGGAGATATTCTTAGCGACGAAGCATCGGTGCTCACAGGGTCTTTGGGGCTCCTGCCAAGCGCATCCCTCGGAGACGGCAAGCTCGGCATGTACGAGCCGATTCACGGTTCGGCCCCTGACATCGCAGGCAAGGGCATTGCCAACCCCATGGGCACCATCCTTAGCGCTGCAATGCTGCTTAGGCACTCGCTGGATCTTGAGACAGAGGCCAAGGCAATCGAGACCGCTGTCTTTGATGCCGTCACCGAGGGCGCTCGAAGCACAGACCTCGGCGGCGATCTCAGCACCAAGGCGGTTGGCGAAGCCGTTTGCGCCAAGCTCCGCTAGCAGATAAGGGCATTTTGGGAACACCAATATCGTTCCATGCTCGGTATGCACAGTTGTTTGGGTTCTCTGCTGCAGGGAACGGTCTTGTCGGAGGAGCTATGCCGGCTCACCGATGCATCGGCGATGCAATCGGAACTCTTCTGAAGACGACGGTCAACGCGGGGCCAAGATGGCCCAGTGGGCCTAAAACGGCCCGAAGTCTGTGCACTTCACAGGGTCTGTTGGCGTACCTGTTACGAGAACTTGGATGCACACCGTATAGACATCGTTCACGTGCCGCACTACCAGATCAGAAGTCCAATCCACGACAACCAGGGCCGTGTCCACGTCGGTACTGAAGACCGTTGTGTCCTGAACATTGTCGACCTGGGTACCATGATATGCCACACCACCGTTGAGACCGGTAATCTCGATATCGAGAGCGTGATCTGGTGAGCTGACCCAAGCAATGTCGACTGTCACAGCGACTTGGTCAACGAGGGTCGCCGAGTCGAACTCGATCGCCTCGGCAATACCGAGAGTATCCTCGGTACCCGTAGTCGGGTCGCCACCACCGCCACCACCAGGGCAATCTGATTCGGAGGACTCCGAACTCTCGGAGGACTCGGAACTCTCAGACGACTCGGAACTCTCAGAGGCAGAGGCTTGATGCCGCACCATCGCGATTGCATCTGTCTGCCCGCCTGCAACCAGGCTCGCGCCAAGAGAACTCTTCCACATCCATGTCCTCGGCACAGACGACGCCATCGCCCGTATCGAAGCAGTTGGTGATTCCCTCTTGGTCGCTGCCGATGTCCTCCCCCATGACACATGCGCTTCCCAGAGAAAGCGCGGCTGTCGCCACAACGATTGCTAGTCGATCTCGAACGTTTGTGTGCCCATAGCACCTGCCCTTCTTCAACACTGCCGGCTTAATAAACCGTGAACCCGTAAGGGGTATTACTCAAGAAGTGCCATAAGTAACAGCCCTATTTGAGTGGTAGCCAAAGAAATAGCCAAGGATTTCCGGCAGATAGAGGTAGCACACAAACCTACGATGTAGTTCATTCCCCCCTGCGTTCTTGGGGGCAAAAGGCAGTCCTCACCTACCTAGCGGTGTGTCAGCTCGACGCCCCCATCCGGCCAGCCTCGCAGGCACAGTCGGACTGCTCCTCTCAGCGGGCGCGCTCGAGCAACACTCGTCGGACGAGATGACAGTTGAACGGGGCGGCGTTCGTCCTAGTTGCGCGCGAAGAAGAGAACGTTGTGATAGCGAAGTTCCGGTGATTCATCATCCGGCCAGTCAACATGCTCTCGGTGAGACTCCGAGTATGCCTCCGTCAAGACGCCGGCAAAGTCATCGTCGTCACAGGCGGACCATACTCCGAGTACGCCTCCGGGCTTGAGGTGCTTTGCAACTTGGCTCTGGCCCTCCACGGTATAGAAGGGCTCGCTTGCTGCGGATAGAGGGCTATCAGGTGCGTGATCTACGTCGATGAGAATCAAGTCGTATGTTTCCGCTACGGGACCTAGCACTTCTTCGTAGACGTCACCCTGGGCAATTTCCAGCCGCTTCTCCTGTGAGAATTCTTCCGACACCGGAAGCAACCCTCGATTCATCCAGTCAATGATGAAATCCATCTTCTCTACGACGCGAACAGTTTCGACTCGGGAATCCTCCAGCGCAGCTTGAGCCGTGTGACCGAGCCCCAGCCCGCCAACAAGGACGCGCAGAGGAGCAACGCCCTCGTGCATGGCGCTAGCGCTCGTGGAGAGGCGTTTTTCCGACACCGGGCTGACGCTGCTCATCAGCAGTTGCCCTTCGATCATGATGTCGTAGACCAAGCCGGGGCCACCGACCCGCTCACGCTTTCCAAGGTAAATCATGCCGATGTCGGTGTCGGCGTGTTCGATTACGTCTAGTTCGCTCAAGACCGAAGCTTACAAGAGGCCGGCCCATAGCTACAGCCCGGGGCGGCCAGCAAGGAACAACTAAATGTCGCGCGGCTCTGGTGGCGATTCAGTAGAGAGAAGCCGAAGGTGACTCGGTACGACCAAGCACGCCTTGCTATGGCCCACGCACAAGTTCGATGCAATCGAAACTCGCGAGGGATTTCTCGCATTCCTCGCGAACCATCTCCAGGGCTTCTTCCCTGGCATAGCCACCACTGCCGGCTCCCAGCACAGGTACAGCGACGGTGCGGGCACCGAGCCATTGGGCGAGCCTGAGGGCGGAGCGAGTCGCGTCACGGATTGAGGACTCGCTCGAACGCCACGCCAAGTCGATCGCATCGGCATGCACAATCCAGGTCGCTGCAACGTCGCCCCCCAGAGTCTCCACGGATGCTCCCAGTGGAAGTGGCCCTTTGCGTCCCACCTCCACTATTGCGCGCCTTCCACCCCTCTGGCGAATGGCCCGAGAGACGCCTTGTGGAATGAGCAGCCAGGGCGGAATGATGTTGCGATTCCAGGCATTGACGATCGCGTCAACATGGCGCTCGGCGATGTCTCCGGTGACATCGATGAGCTCGCCTCTGAGCACCCCAGACTTCTGTGGAGTTGCGAGCCTATCAGCGAGCCGAAGCAGCGTATCCCGATGCTGCAATGTCTCGCACCACACCTTTGGCAAGGCCTCGTAGCCAAGCTGCGCGCCAATGCAGGCACCTACCATTGCCCCCACGCTATCGGTATCGCCACCCGCGCGGAAGACTGATTCCATCGCCGCCTCAAGGTTGTGCTCTCTGCTTTGCGTCCTCGACGAATCCGAACTGCGGCATCTCGCGAAGCTCGCCCTGCCCCAATGCGCGTATAGGACCAGAGGCCGAGTTCGTCGAGAAAGCGCTGGTGGCGGTAGCGACCCCCCGGGTCAACGCTGCGAGCAACTGCAATGGTCAGTTGCGTATCATCGGAGACGTCGCCTGCGCGTCTGAGAAACCGCACGAGCCCGCGTCGCATGCGGATCGGCCCTGGATAGCGCAATCGCGTGAGCCATCGCGGCACGCTTTCCGCCGGCAGATTGAGAGCGTCTCCCAAGCCCACTCCAATCAAAGAGCCACGGCACCTATCCAGCTTCGCAGCAGGGCTGCCACCCCGTTCCAGAGGCGACACAGGATAGGCGTACCTAGCCCAACGAACTCGCAGCGCGCCGAGAACAACTCGCCACGCCAAGTAGAGTGCTCCGAGGAGCCCTGAGATTCGAAGGAGGACGACGATTAGCAACATATCTCTCCCACGCCTGTGCTGGCGCCTGATTCTCTGCGTCCAAGGGACACCTGGTTCATCTAGAGCCCCATCTATTGGTAAACCATACGTCTTTCTTAGTGTACATGGTACACAATAAGTTCAAAATCCCAGGCGTCTGAAAAACGTGCCTCTGGTGCCCTCAATGAGGGCGATGTCCCCGTGCAGCTTTGCGCCACGCAGCATGAGAACCTTGAGGCATCAGCATGAGAACCTTGAGCGCCGGACAGCTCTTCAAATCGAGAGCGATTACGAAATTCTATTCCTTTCTCACCTCTCATTCGATTTGGAAGGAGCAGAACCTCGGGCTACTTAATGAGCTCGGGGAGCTGCCTGCGAATCCGCAGATTCTCGACCTAGGCTCCGGCAGTGGAGTGGGAACCCGGGCAATCGCCGAGTCCCTCGCAGGCCGAGGTCACGTGCACGGTCTCGACTTCTCAGAGGCGATGGTGGCGACGGCCAACAAGACCTCCGCTGCGGTGAAGAATCTCTCCTATAGCCATGGCGACGCCACCAGCATGCCATTTGCCGACGCATCGATGGACTTCATCGTCGCCAATAGCTTTCTCTATCTCGTCCCAAATCGCGAAGGAGTTCTTGAAGAAGTCCGTCGAGTGCTTCGCAAGAACGGCCGGGTCGTCTTCATGGAGCCGCGGGACGAAGGCTCCTTCCCCAAAGCCGCGCTGCACGCAACTCGCGATCTGAGTCCCTTGGTCCGCTCCCCACTCTCCGCTTTGCGCATGGGAGCAGCAATGCTTGCTTGGCGCACGGTCAGCGGTATTGAAGGACGCCCCAAAATGCATGAACTGCGAAGCCTCTTTGCGGGCGCGGGCTTCACCTCAGTGCACTTCACCCCCACACTTGGCGGCATCGGCCACTACGTCGTTGCGACTGGGAGCTAGATTCGCAGCATTGCCGAAATGCCGATGACCTGCGCCACTGCTAACAACCCAGCGCGAGGATCGTTGGGAACGTCTTGAGCCCCTTCGATAGCAACCTGAGCGCTGATGACATCATTTCCAACAAGAATGTCGATGGGGGGTGGTGTTGTCGTTCCGTCAAAGTCGCCAACGACGCGAGTACATCGCTCGCCGGCTCGTTCATCAGAATCGGTTCTCTGAAGGTCTTGATTGTGGCTACCTATGTCAGTGGCACAAGCGCCGGTGAGGGAGAGGCTGAGGAGGGCGGCAAATCCGATTTGCTTAATCATTGTTTTGATTCCTGTGGGAGGTGCTGTCCGACAGAGCAACGGGTGTGCCACACGAGCTGCGATCGCGCCTCCCCTCTCAAGCTACTAACATTGCAGTGAAGTTCGGTCTGTCCAGAGAGTTCGGCAGCCAATATCGCAACGACTCGTTCCTCTAGCCCCAAGGTAGATGAGGACATCCGTAGTCCAACTGTGGGGTACTTCCCCATGTGACGTTCATCGCAGTTGAAGACTCGAAGACCAAGCAGCGATCCCAACTTGGACTGAGAACAACTCTAATGCCCACGAGGCATCAGACAGCCCTGCGCGATGACTCGATATGCGATCGCGACTAGGTCCGAAGCCGGGCGTGCAGGTTTCTCAACCCTCGCGAGAACTATACTAACGGCCGCTGTAGTCGACCGTTACTCCGGAGTAGCCAGGATCCGCCGGTATTTGGGTGCTCGCGGTTCCGTCTCTCTCGAAGGTGAACACCCCTTGGGTGTCTTGCTCTGCCGTGGTGGAGTTGTCGTCGGATGTCTCAATGCGAACCGTGTAAATGCCGTCGGGTAGAGCGGCGGGAATGGTCCACGTTGCAATGACCGGGGAGTTGTGATTCAGGCGCGTCGGTCCGGTGACAGCATATTGATCGACCTCTTGCCCGCCCGAGTTCTGTGTCCACGCAACAAGGTGTTGCGTTCGTGCAGCCGACTGCCGATTGATAGTCTGGACGAAGGCTCCGTTCGCGGTCTCGATCCAGGTTGCAACGACGTTGGTCGGAGCGTATGCGCTTCCGCCAACCGGCTCGCTTGCAAACGTGATGGTCATGGTCTCGACACCGCCACCACCATTCGCATCGGGTGTATTGAGGTCAGCATCAGGTGCATTGGGGTCAGCATCGGGTGCATTGAGGTCGGCGTCCACTGCGAAAGTCGATGCATCGTTTCCTGCATCACCAGAGCCGCCGGTACAGGCAACAAGAACCGAGAGGGTGAACAAAACCGAAGTGCTGATGTGAATCACGAGGCCCCTTGTCTGACAGCCGTATCACCAAGATGCGCATGCGACTAGCACCGTCTTCGAAAATCCCCGAGATGCTCGAGAAGCCAAACATGGAGAGACTTCGTACCTCGAGAACACCGGGGTCGCCGAGGTCCAAATTGAAAGGGAAGACGGCATAGCGAGAACTGCGAGATTCTGGGTGCTTCGAGCGTACTTCACTTGGATTGAGCGAGAGAATCACGCAGCGTGCTTCTCCCGCCCATCCGGTTCGACTTGCCTTTTCCTCCCCTGCGCTACTGTGCGGCGGTCGGCGGCTTGCCGCGGCGCCGAAGTCGCGTGAGTGGATTCCTCGCCGCCGAGGCCTTGAGCGCTTCCGCACGTCTCTGCCCAGCCGCAAGTGGCGTCATGAGCTTGAGCGCTGCCAGTACGGCCTTCTGCTGAAGAGGAGTGGATACCTCTCGGCGGCGCCTTTTGCGGCTTGGCGACTTTGCAAAGCGCTCTTTGACTTCGAATGCGAAGCGATCGAGAAGTTCCGGATCCGACGGATCACCGTTGAGAGCGAGAGTCATGGAGAGAAGCCCCTTCTCCTCGCCAATGTGGGCGAACTGCGCCTCGGATACCTTGTTGGGCATGCACTCGTGAGGGCCCACGGAAATCACGGCGTCGATTGCGCCGTGCTCGTACTCGTGAATCGGCCCTCCGACCGTCAACACTGCCTCTCCGTAGAGTTCTGAGCTGACGAATGGCTGAGCAGCAGACACGACTTCTGGAACCGTCGTGCGTGGTTCCCAATCGAGCGCGTCCTCCACGACCTCGTAGAGGCGTGAGATAAGCGTGTCTTGCAGCGATGTCGTGATGAACGAGTTCATCGCGTTATCCGTTGCAACTCCATTGCCTTCAGTGCGGCGTTGGGTCTTGAGGAAGGTCATGTACTCGAGCCACTCGTGGAACGGTGCCATGTGAGCGCGGAGCCCGCGGGCTTCTAGCTTCTCGACAACGAAATCGTTGGCGAATGGGTCGAGACGTACGTAAATTTCACCAACGACCGAGACTGTCGGAATCTCCTTCTCGAAATCCTTGATGGCCTTGAACTCAGCGACTGCCCGACTAAGAAGTTCTCGCACTCCGAAGACGCCGCCTGAGAGTTCGGCGAGCGCCGCGAGAAGGCTCCCGCCTGAAATGCCCTCCATGTGGGCCTTTAGTTCTTCGAAGTAGCGCTGATAGATCTCGTTTGCTGCGCCCTTCTCGGTCTCCACTGGGCGGACATCGTGCAGACTTGCGAGCAGCAGGTCGCTGGCCACAAAGCCGACACAGGCTCGAATTTGGAAGTCGGCGGCTACGCCCTCGAAGTAGTTCTTATCCGCTGGGGAAATCACCTTTACTCGGTCTTTCCACCCTGTCTTCGAGAGAAGAATGTTGTGAAGAACGTTGTAGGCACCAAATCGACAGGGACCACTGGCCCTTGGCATCAAGAACGCGAAGTGCTCTTCGGTCTCGGTCTCGCGATCGATGCGCTCGAGAAGGCTGCCGGTCGTGATGGTCATTGGCACGCACTCTTTGCCGGAGGTGTAGCGACGACCTATGCGCAGTGATTCACGTGTTGGAATCGGCAGCGTCTCAGCTCGGATTCCCTCGCTTCGAAACGACGCTGCCGTCATTTCTGCACCTGGACCCAGGCGAGGAATGAGGATCAAGTCCTGGCGCACCTTGGCTTCGGGGACCGTGATCTTGTCCTGTTCAATCGCCTTGAACTCGGTCAACTCTAGAGCGTTTCGGGTCTCTGCGGCCAGCCGTCGGTCACCCTCCACGCAGTAGAGGAAGGCTTCAACACGAGTCTTTGTGCCGGCATCACCTGAGTGGCCATCGGTCTCAATGATGGCAAAGGGCTTGTTCTCCATGATGTAGGCATAGAAATGTAGGTTGAAGCTATCGGGGCCGCACGAGTAGTTCGAGCAGAAGACTGAGTAGACATCGTCTTGCCGCCGAATCTGATGTGCAGCTCGCAGGTTTGCCTGGCTGTAGCCCCAGAAGACGTCATTGAAGACGGGGACATCATCGTCGACTGGGTAGCAATCAACAGGAATCGCGAGTGCTCCCTGAGAGCGAAGCAGATTGGGAACGTTGGAGTTTAGAACATCGTTATAGATCGTGTAGCTGCGACCGAGGACCACGACTGCCGGCACCTTGTGCTCTTTGGAGAATGCGAGGGTCTCCCTACCAATCTCCAGGCAGCGCTCTTGGAATTTCTCTTGCACGCGACGAGCAGAGTAGAACGCTATGTCGAAGCGATCCTCTGCGCCAAAGGCACGGGCCATAGCGCGAGTCGTCTCGATGAAGCGTTCGGATTCGAGATTGCCCGGACCAATGTCGATTCTCGAGGTAATCAAGGTGGTCTCGCTATTGGGGCCTACGGCCTTGCGAATGATGTCTGGTGCCCCTTGGACAATTGGGCACGTCACTCCGCTCTTCTCAGACTTCTGACGAGGCGTCTCGCGAAGTCGCGGCATCAGAGCATACTCGGGAGCATCGTCGATGATCTCGGCCATGACGCCGTGATACATCTGCATGGGAGCACAGAAGGGAACGCTCGCGTCCTCGATGCCTCTCTTGAGAGAGGACTGTCCTGCATTCGTATAGATTTTGAGATCGAAGCCGAGTTCGCGAACAAAGGTCGCAAAGAAGGGCATCAAGTTCTTCAGAGAGAACTCATCGGTCATTGCAACCAGGGGCTTTCCCGTCGGCTCGGAGACCTTCTTGATGAGCTCGCTGATGAGTTGGTTTCGAGCCTGAAACGGATCCGGTGATAGGTCAGGTAGCTTCTTGCGCGATGTGCCCTTGTCAAAGAGAGAGCAGTTGCCGCCCCAGAGGAATCGCTGCTTCTTGCCGGCAACGCGAGTTCTGAGCCTGTCGATCTTACAGAAGTTGCCGGGTGCGCCGCAGCCCTTCGTAGACTTGCAGACCATCGTATCTTTGCTCTCGACCACAGCCCCAAGGAAGGGGCGCAAGTCGAGTGGCGGCATCTCAGAGGCATCGATCTCGCGCCCAGCCAGAAGGGCGATGCCGAGGGCACCGATTGTACCTGGATTCGGTGGGATAACGACGATACGTCCGGTCTGGCGCGCGACAGCAGCCGCCAGAGCGTCTGACATGAACGGCATGCCCTGACAGAAGATTCGATTTCCGACTGAGCGATTGCCTTTGACCCTGTTTAGGTAGTTCTGAATGATTGAGTCATAGATGCCGGCGACGATGGGCGGTGTTGAAACGCCCGCGGATACCGCTTCGTCAATAACCTCAGCCATGAAGACCGAGCAGTGTTGGCCGAGAGAAACTCCATGGCTGGCGTCGAGAGCGAGCTTGCCCATCTGAACGACATCGTCGACATCTTCGAATTTCCCACCTTGCTCGGCGATGAACGATCCGGTGCCCGCACTGCATGCCTCGTTCATAGCGGCATCGCAGATGCGACCACCGTCTAGGCGGATGTACTTTGCGTCTTGCCCACCAATCTCGAAGATTGTGTCGACATCGCCATCGAAGTAGAGGGCTCCAGTTGCGTGGGCCGCGATCTCATTGAGCACGAATACAGGTGTGGGGCCAAAGCAACTCGACATCAGCGAGCCAACAATCTCTCGTCCAGAACCTGTGGCACCGATAGCGTGAACCGTGTGAAGCCCCTCGGTCTCGGCGAGGAACATTCCGGCAAGCTTGCGAGCCGCGTCGACAGGGTCGCCAAGCGTATTAATATAGCCCTCCCAAATCTGTTGCTCGGTTCCAACCTCGACTGCCAGAGCTTTGGAGCCTGTTGATCCGATATCAAAGCCGAGAACAACTTTGCGAGAGGTCGTCACGACCACGATCGGCTGCACGGGCATGCGCTTGACCTGCTCAAGCGAGTCCCTCAGAGAAGGTACCTTCTCGTGGTCGGCATGGTGATCTTCTGAGAAGACAGCATCGAGGCTTGGCATTTCGGCCTTGCTCTCGAAGGCGGTCATAGCAGCGCCCATAGCCTCAAGATAAAGCCTATCGTCTTCCTCGGTCTCCACGTATTTCATGCCATTGGCGGTGAAGAACTTGTCAAAGTTGTTCCGCACTCGCTTCGAGCGCATGACACCGCCGATTAGCAGTACGTTCGGGGGAGAGACCCTCGGCTTGATGAGCACCTGGACGTTCTCGCAGACAGCGTCGTAGAGGCCGGCGAGAATCGATGAACGATCTTCGCCCTTGTTGGCCAAGTGAGTCATGTCGGTCTTCAGGATGACGGGGCAGCGACCCGAGAGTGCCGCCGGATTCTCAACGTCCTCGCACAGAGCGCTGGCTTCCTCGATCGAGAGGTCAAACCGCTCAACGAGCTGGCGCAGAAAGTTCCCTGTTCCTTGCGAGCAGCGGGAGTTCTCACGGTACATCTGGTGGTCGCCGCTGCGCAGCTCTAGCACCGAGAAGCCGTGACTACCGATAGAGACCAAGGTTGCGGGCCCGAGCTTCGGAAATGTCTGGGCGACACCGCGCCCCAATGCGGCCTTCGTAGGCACTCGCTCGATTGTCAGCATCCTGCTTCCGCGCCCCGTGGCTGCAGCTGCGTCGACTGAGGCCCAATCAAGTTCTTCGAGCAGAGCGCGCACGGCGCGAGCCGGCTGCTTGTGGTGATCGACCGTTCGCCGCCTTCCGACTTTGACCTCTCCGGATGAGTGGATGAGTTCAACAGCCTTGATGGTTTCCGCTCCAAGATCGATACCAAGAGTACGAGTTGTCATAGGAGCGAGACTGACATGTCAGTCCGGTTGTGCGTCAAGCTATGTTTCGTTGGGATCTCGGAGAATTCCTCTTTGATATTACAATGTTACGATAACGCGCATAGTCTACGCGTCTCACAGCACCCAAACGCAAATTTGTCTTCAGGTAAGACTGCTCGGTAGGACCGTCTGGCGCCTCCTGCACGAAGTCGGGTTGATAGGCGCCCTTCTCGACAATCCCTCTCAACCGGGAGACAGTTCCCGACCTATGAAGCCACGAAAGCAATTCTCCGTGTCTTATCCGCTCACTCTCGGACTCCGAGGTCGATAGCTCCGGCCCCT
>JAAEPE010000443.1 GCA_024222395.1 Myxococcales bacterium | reverse complement strand
TGTGATGCAAAGCGGTTTGGCATTGGGTGTCATGCTCCTCTAACACGCGGTATCACACCGAAATTCCCGAAAAGAGCTGTCACAGTCAGATCTACACCCTTTTCTTACTGCTATCTTTACTCATCGAGCCCATTCTCGCCCGCTGAATCCAGGTGTACAGTGTTGCTTTCGGGATTCCTGCCGACTTAGCCGTCCCACCGATGGAGTTCTCTGGCCTTAGGGCCTTTGTAATCAACTTCTCTTTGAATTTCGCGGAGTGTTGCAATTCACGGTCTCTTGCCCGCCCCCAAGGGTTTATTCAATCAGGAGAGGCGACAACTATGCTGGCACAGGGGGGGCCGTCTCAGGAGAATCTGAATGGGGCGGCGTCAGAAATTGGCATTGGAGACCAGCTGACTGACGGTTGATCGTCAGAATCCCCGACGCCTTTGCTCTCGACGCGCGCTAAGCCCTTGATGATCCAGTGATTTCGTTTTGGCCTCCCCCTTGCTCCTACTGGGTGGCATAGGGCAGGAGGGATTATGGCTGATGAAGATATTGATGATGACTTAGGAGCATCGGAGGCACAGAAGTCCTCCAAGATTGTCTCGCTCCTACTGTTCATGAATCTTCTCGTGAGCGGTGGAGCGCTATTCAAGGTTATGGGACTACCGTCCGAACCAGTCATTGTGAATACCATCGTAGCTAGCGATGGAGACGACGAACGCGACCCCGATGTACCGGGCCCAGTTCATGCTTTTGAAGCATTCCTCGTGAACCTCAACGAAGCCGGTGCCGGGCGCTTCTTGCGAGTCACCATAGAACTCGAACTCGGAGACGAAGACGGTGTCGCAGAGATAGTGGCTAACGAGCGAAAGGTTCGCGACGAGCTACTGCGCTTTCTCAGCAATCTCCGGGTCGAAGAAACACTTGGCGAAACCAACCGTCTGCGCATTCGCGATGGAATCATTTCGAGACTCAACATCCTTCTAGACGACGAAGACCTTGTCACCGGCGTCTACTTTCCCGATTTCGTGGTGCAGTAATGGCGATTGCACAAACACCAACCACTTCCTCACCCAACCCCTGCTTCACTCCGACTAGCCATCGGAGCTCTGCACCCCGGGGGCAGGCGTCTCCTCTGCATTTGACGCCTGTCCTCACTTTTGTCTGCTTCACTCCGACTAGCCATCGGAGCTCTGCACCCTGGGAACAGGCGCCTTCCTCTGCATTAGGCGTCTGTTCCTACTTTACAACGGCTTCATTCACTCCGACTAGATGTCCCTGGCGGAAGTGCTGATAGGAAAAGTTGCCAACTCTGTAAGATGAGATCATAAGGGTGGTTCCTGGTCAACGAAAAGGATTGAGAATGGCCCGACGGCAACGTCCCATCCATTGTTAAACTGGGTCTACGCGGAAACGTGTGGGTTAGCATTCCTGTAGAGGAGGCTATTTCAAAGCCAGCGAGGCCATACTGACGCTTTTAGCCGATACGAAAAGCGGTCCAGTTTTCGGCTAAGCTAGCGCCGTGGAAAATCCCAGGTCAATCCGAGCGCTGTTTGCTTTCCCGGGCTCTAGCGCCGCATCGAGACTGGTTGGTAAGTTTGGTGATCGGCACGTCCGCATCATCCAACTCAAGAGGCGAAGAAGACGGCTAGCTGCTCTCATTGTGGTCGCCGGTGCCGAGGACGTTATGACAAGAAAGTGCTGCGGGTACGAGACCTCTCGGTTGCTGGATGGCGAGTCTACTTGGAGTTTGAGCGCTGGCGTGTCAGCTGTCCGAGGTGCAATGGGGTGCATGTAGAGCACCTTGACTGGCTGGCGAAGAACCCGCGCTATACACAACGCTTTGCCCTGCATGTCGGCAAGCTGTGCCGGGATATGCCGCACAAGGCAGTCGCCGACCTCGAGCGCCTACACCACAGCACGGTAAAGGACCTGGATAAGCTCTACATGCGAGAGCAGGTCCACAGGGCCGGCTTGCCGGCACCGCGGGCCATTGGCATTGATGAGATCTCCATCCGCAAGGGACATAACTACCGGGTCATCGTCAGCGATCTGGATAGG
>JAAEPE010000442.1 GCA_024222395.1 Myxococcales bacterium | reverse complement strand
TGGCAATGAGGCGATTGATCCCGTTATCACTCCGCGGCTCATGGTGAGTGTGTGTCGTTGTGTAGATTGCCGCAGCAGCTCCGACGACGTCAACATCACTGTCTTTGGCCGCGAGCGTTGGGAGAGGCGAGAGAGAGGGGACATCACCGAGGATGGTTGCTTCGCCACTTCCTACATTCTGCCCGACATCGGCGACTTGCACGGAGAGCTCGACTCGTTTAGCACCGCCGACATTCCCTTCAGGTCGCAGGCGCCTGGCTTTGCTGCTCGATTGTTGGAGGGCGACATTCCGCGGGGACAACACGTCGAGCCCGCTGCCGCCGTTCCCATCTCCGCTGAGGGCGTTAGTGCTGCTTTGGCCCACAGGCCTCGACCTGCTGAAGTGCCTCGTGGTTCTGGTGCTGCCCCTTCTCGCAGAGCTCGTTCTCAGCGTCATTGGGTGCGGCGTACTAGGCGTCGTACTACTCCCACCAAAGGCGCTATCCCCGTCGTCGACGTCACCGCCAGCTCTGAGTAGCGCTCCGGCGCTGCCAGGTCGTTCTCGCCCACTTTGCATAGCATCATCATCATCTTCTGACGTAGTCCATGCGTGTGTTCTTGTGCCGAAACGTTCTTCATAACGACAGGTGTACTCGTCCAGTGCACTTGGCCTCGGTCCCGGCTTGCCCCAATCGCGATGCTGCGGGTGCTCACACTCATGCTCGGGCGCGTAGCGCGACGCTAGCACAACACCACACGTCGTGCATCTCATCGCTGTGTAGCCTCTCGGGTTGTGGCAGCGTTTGTGTTCTCCACATTCATGCTGCATCATCACACATTTGCAATGCAAACATGCAAATGGCTCGTTCTGTTTTGTGGCAGGCTCCCCTGGGGTATCAGACCAGGGGCAGGAGTCCGAGCTGCTTTCTTCTTCGCGGGACCGGGACTGCTGCTGCTTCGACTCCTCACTTGCGTGAAGTTGGGGTGGTAGCGGTCCTGCTCCCACGGTAATGAACGGCGATGTCCTTCGTCGGCGAGGGTTGCCCAGTGCGTGGATGCGCGCTTTGCCGTTGCGGTGGCGCACCAGGTTGGCGTAGTGGTG
>JAAEPE010000441.1 GCA_024222395.1 Myxococcales bacterium | reverse complement strand
GTCTTGGGTTTGAAGCCATTGGCATACCCTGTTCGGGTTTCGGTGCGCTCATGCGCCCGCGCGCCGAGATAATATTCCCGCTCAAGCCGCATCGCCTCGTTGAGCAGTGCAGTCATCGCAGATTGCATTCCGCCAAATCCTTCGCGGCCAATAATTTCCAATGCTTCCTGTAATCCGTTACGTTCAAATTCGTGGGTCACCCTTTCGTTTGTAGTGAAAAAGAGGGTGAACCATGGCCTGCGGCTCACGCCGAGGCCAATTTACAGAAACAATAATGCACTACCCCACCGAAATAGCCCTCTATCACACCATGGGGCAGCTACCGGAGAAGCCGATGACCCACAGATTCTGCTGAGCAGCCGAGATTAACTATCAAAGGGAAGACGACCGTCCACAATCGGTATTACATCAGCAGTCTCAATGACCAACCTGCATCCGAGATTCTTCGAATGACGAGAGAGCACTGGGGGATAGAAAACAAACTACATTGGGTAGTGGATGTTTCCTTCGGCGAAGACAAAGCATGCATTCGGAATAAGGCAGTCGCTCACAACATCGCCTCTGCAAAACGCCTGGCGGTGAATGTGCTAGAAACACATCCGTGCTATCCAGGCGCTCTCTCCACAGCGAGAATTGCTGCGGCTTTCGATTTGGACTTCAGAGAGACACTCATCAATTCAATGGCTTGGAATGATCAGGCCCTGAATTGACGGGCATTCGCCACAACGATCCTAGAGAGGATCACCGTTCACTCGATCCACCGAGTAGACCCCGTTGATCCGACTCAACGCCCGAATCACAAGCTTGAGTTGTTTGAGGTCTGAGACTATCGCGTGAAAGGTATTCACAGCCCGATGGTCCTCTGTGGCGCGGCAGTGTGCCTGGGTGATGTTGACACCAGTATCCGAGAATGACTGAGAAATTGTCGCTAGGAGGCCCGGCTTGTCTGCACAGAGTACCTGGATTGCGACCGGGTGCTGCCCCACAAAACCCTCATCCCACTCCACGTCGATACGTCGGTCTGGGTCCATGTCCAGTGCCTTGGTGCAGCCCTTCGTATGCACCGTGACGCCTCGTCCACGAGTGATGAAGCCCGTGATCTTGTCTCCGGGCAATGGGCTGCAGCAACGCGCGTAGCGCACAAGAATGCCATCCTCTCCCTGTACTTTGATGCCACTTCCGAGGTTGCGCCGAGTAACCTTGCGAAGAATCTTGGTGAAGGAGTTGCCGGCATCTTCGGTGTCCTTCTTTGCACTGGCCGCTCCCTCGTTAGGAACGAGAATCTCTCGTACTTGCACTGCAGTGTGCTTGCCATAGCCAAGTTGGCACAGAAGATCCTCAACGCTGTGGCACTTGAGCTTCTTGGCAGCCTTCTCGATATCGCCCTGCTTGAGCGACTTTGAATACGAGCGCCCATACTTGCGCAGCTCCTTCTCCAATAGCTCCTTGCCAAACCCCGAGGCCCGGTCGCGGTGATCTTGCCGAAGCCTGTGACGAATCTTGGTCTTAGCCCGGGATGTCTTGACCAGCTTGAGCCAATCCTTGTTGGGCTTCTGGGCTGGGCTCGTGATGATACTTACCGTATCGCCATTTCGAAGCTGGTAGCGCAGTGGAACGATGACGCCGTTAACCCGCGCCCCGGAGCAATGGTCACCCACCTGAGTGTGGACCGCATAGGCCAAGTCGATGGGACATGCTCCCTTTGGCAGCGATTTCACGTCACCATCAGGGGTGAAGACGTAGACCTCATCACCAAAGAGATCGAGCTTCACGGATTCGATGAACTCGGCGGGGTCTTTGAGGTCGCGCTGAGACTCCATCATGCGGCGCAGCCAGGCGAGCTTCTCTTCATCATCGCCGGCAACGACTCCACTCTTGCCCTCTTTGTACTTCCAGTGGGCAGCAATGCCGCATTCGGCGACTTGATTCATGTCACCAGTGCGAATCTGGATCTCGATTCGCTCGCCCCTGGGACCAATGACTGCCGTATGCAGCGACTGATACATATTGGGCTTGGGAAGCGCGATATAGTCCTTAAAACGCCCGGGAATGGGTTTCCATTTTGAGTGGGCGATACCGAGGGCCGCGTAGCAGTTTCCAAGGTCGCTCGTAACAATTCGGAAGCCGGTGGCGTCATGGATTTCCTCGTAGGTCCGCCCGGTGCGCTTCATCTTGTTGCGAATGGACCAGAGGTGTTTGGCTCTGCCCTTCACTTCGCAAGTGATGTCGCTCGCGGCCATCTCCTTGCGGAGCAACGTCTCTACGTCATCAATGTAGGATTGGCGTTCGCCCTTGGTTTGAGCCACAGAGGTCTTCAGGGCTTCATATTCATCTGGATGAAGGTACTTGAAGCAGAGATCCTCCAGCTCGACCCGTACCCATTGGATTCCCAAGCGGGCGGCCAATGGCGCGTAGATCTGCATGGTCTCGTTCGAGATTCGCTCTTGCTTATGCGCGGGCATGTGCTCGAGCGTTCGCATGTTGTCGAGGCGGTCACAGAACTTCACCAAGATAACGCGAATGTCCTTTGACATTGCCAAGAGCATCTTTCGAAAGTTCTCGGCCTGTCGATCTTCGCGATCCGTGTAAGGGAGTTTGCCTAGCTTGGTAACGCCGTCAACGAGAAAGGAAATCTCATTCCCGAACTCTTTTGAGAGTTCCTCTACCGTCATGCTGGTGTCTTCGACAGCATCGTGCAAGAGGCCTGCACAGACGCTTGCCACATCGAGTCTGAGCTCGGTTATGATGAGGGCCGTATTTAGTGGATGGGTGACATACGGGTCCCCTGATTTCCGAGTCTGGCCTTCGTGAGCCGCTGCAGCATGCTCGTACGCCCGGCGCACGGAGGCAAGATCCGCCTCCGGGTGGTACTTCTCAATATTCTCTAGGATCTGATCGAAGCGCGGCATATTTGTACAACACGCACCAGGATACCTGCGCCAGGATCCGGGGGCCAATTCGCTTGGGCGATTCCCATAGCGAATCTGCCGAGGGTGGCGTGACCAGCCTCTAGGTCTAGGGCAGGCCGCTCGTCGCTATGAGGGGTGCAGAGCCGTCTTCCAGGTGTATTTGAACGTGATGCCCGATCGGGTCAAGGAGAGGCTCATGGAGCGAACCTCGGGCCCGAAGATGTCGCGGCGATAGAAGACAAAGTCGCCACGGCCGCGGAACACCGAGAGATTGCCCAGGGGCTGCCGGTCCTTGTAGCCGTCATTGTTGATTTGCAGGATGTCGCCAAAGGCATTGCGCCGGGTGGAACGTCGCTCGTAGGACCAAGTCTCTACGAGATGCCGAGCCTTGACTGTATCGATGGAGGTCGGCGCGTAGACATTGCCCTGATCGTCGATCAGGACCGCTTTCCAGGTGCTGATATCGGTGTATTTCTTCCACTTGTGCTCGATCTCCGCGTGAAAGCGCAGCCGGTCCCGCGAGACAATGGTGAAGCTGGCCCTGTTCATCAGTGGATACCGCTCGAGGCTCATCAGCGAATCACGGCCAGCGCTCCGAGGAGCGCGAGGAACGGACCAGGTCCATGTCGCCAGTCACAATTGTGATTTCCTCCGTTCGCCGCAGGGGATCGAGAGGCTGGGCCAGAGAATTGGGCTGGGCAACCGATGCTGCGAACGTCTTGTGACAGCCAAGGAGCGCACGCAATGCAGCCCCCAGCACGAGACAGTTTCCGGCTCCCAGATTCATTGCGCTGGCACCCCAGCTTTAGATCCTGTGCCTTTCGCGGTGCACTGTCAATGTCGGTCTACGGGAAGCCTGCGCTCTCGCTTGCATGCACGCGATATCGCGTGAGTCTGCGAATCCGCTGCTCCTACGCGTACGGATCGCTACCGTCGCTCGTGAGCCTGTCGGCGTGAGCACCTACATTGGCTGCGTGATTCTCCGCAACCAGGGCTTGCACTTCTTTGGGCGCCTGGTCGCCCCAACGTCGGCAAAGGTAGACCGCTCTCAAGACAGAGTAGGCCTCCTCGAGGTCGTCGTTGACGATCTTGTGCGGATAGATGTCGTGGTGGCCGATTTCTTCGATCGCCATCTTCAGTCGCCTGTCGATGACATCCTCGGCGTCGGTGGCACGCCTGCGCAAGCGCTCCTCGAGGATCTGCAAGTCCGGCGGCAGGACGAATATCATTAGGGCATCGCTTGGCCACTGCTTGCTGAGTTCTTGCCCGCCCTGCCAGTCTACGTCGAAGACGACGTCGTGGCCCTCGGTGAGCGCACCCTCGACCACCGCACGAGACGTGCCATATCGGTTGCCGTGCACGATTGCCCACTCGGCAAACTCGCCAGCATCAACCATCTCTTCGAAACGCTGCTCGGTGACAAAGTTGTAGTCAACGCCATCCACCTCACTGTGGCGAATGGGCCTGGTCGTATACGAGACTGAGAACTTCACCGCATCGACAAATTCCCCCAGGAGTTTGTGCGACAGGGTGGTCTTCCCGGCACCAGAGGGAGAGGAAATAATTACTAGGCTTCCGCGCTGAATCGACATGGGCTTATTCGACGTTCTGTACTTGCTCTCGGATCTTCTCTAATTCGGATTTTGCGTCCACAACTAGGCGAGCGACGTTCGCAGACTGACTCTTCGAAGTGACTGTATTGAATTCGCGCCCAAGCTCCTGAACGAGGAAATCGAGTCGGCGCCCCACGGGCTCGGGGGCGGCGACGAGCAAGGCGAGTTGCTCGAAGTGGGAGGCGAGGCGCACGAGTTCTTCGGTCACATCGAGTCGATCGGCCAGAATCGCGACTTCCTGAGCAAGTCTTGCATCATCAACCTCGACTTTGCTGTTCTTCAGCAGCTTGGCGATGCGCTCTTCTAGCCGGGTCTGGGCTGCGGCAGGGCCTTCTTCGGCAGAGGCCCGCAGTTCGCTAGCCAGAGCGCCTAGCCCCGCGAGTCGGGACCTCACGTCGGTTAGTAGTGAGGCGCCCTCCGCATCTCGCATCGAGACCAGCTCGCTCAGTGCTTGATCTGCAGCTTCCAAGGTACACGCCCCAAAGGCAGCAACCTGCTCGGCGGTCTCGGCTACAGAACTCGTCGCGGGCACCATGACGCCGGGTTGTCCCAAAATAAGAGAGAGAGAGATGTCTGAATCGACTCCCAAGCTCTGAGCCAGGGCAGAGAGTTCGCTGTGGGCGCGTGCCGCGGCGGCACTGTCTATCTGGAGGCCGCCTTGTGCGCTCAGCTTATCAATGCGTACAGAGACCGAAACTGATCCGCGGACAACGTGCTCGGCAACGCGCTTTCTCAACGCCTCTTCCTGCTTGGGCTCAAGGCTAGCTCCCCGCAGCTTGAGGTCCAGGAATCGATGATTAACGGAGCGAACTTCTACTGTGACCGCCAAGCCCTCGACTTCACTCTTGCCCCGGCCGTAGCCCGTCATGCTGCGCACACAGGGCTTGTACCACAGGGCGGGGAGATCTCGCATCGCATCGGGTATGGTCGAAGGCAGTGGGACACCGAACCGCGGGACTACAGATGGCTGTGAGCTCGCTCCTTGCAAGTTGCGCCAACGATGCCCCGGGCAAGAAGAACGCCCTACAGTTCTGTCACACCTTCAATGTGAAGGAAACAGCTGCCCTGCAGGCATGGCTGGATACAAGGCCGCGGCACTCTGTCGCCACCACCATCCTACCTTTCGCCCTAGCAAGTATTCTCCCTCAAAACGCACTTACAGGAAGTCGCGTGCCCGGACCTTTTGCGCATCGACGCCACGCGCATTCCGGGCCTCGTGCGAAGCGAGATTATCACCGAAGTTCCGTCCGAGGTTTGGCGGCAGCGCGCTTGGTTGAGTGACGCCAAAGACTTCGTTCGATCCCAGGGCGGGTACTTCGGTGTCCCGCAGAGCATCGACGGTTTGGCCCTAGTTCATAAACGCGACAGCCCAATACCCAAGCCGTTCGAAACCCCGGGGCAGCTAGAACAATTCGCAGAGCCCCACAGAGGCCCTCCGCCGGAGCGCACAGCCCGAATTGGCATGCTAGTACCCACGGCCGGAACTTCGATCCGGGTTCCGGAGGTATTTTGACCGGGCGGTGGGTTCTGTCTACATGTATCCAGGGCCAGCCTCGAATAGGCTCAAAATCCCACGCAGTGAACGCCGATTGCTGAAGCCGCTGCTGAATCGGCATCGTGGGCAGCATGTGGTGATCCAGCGAGCGAAAATCGTGCTCATGGCGCATCAGGGCTTGGAACGAGGAAAGTCTCGGAGGGGCTGAGCTGCTCCTGTCGCAACATGCGCAAGTGGAAGGCACGT
>JAAEPE010000440.1 GCA_024222395.1 Myxococcales bacterium | reverse complement strand
GTTGGCCTCGCGGAGTTCACTGCCCAATCCATGACTCGAGGCACGAAGAGCCGGGACGCTGCGCGTATTGCCAAGGAAGTGGAGGCCGTTGGTGCCGAGCTACAGGCGACTTCCAGCTACGAGGCGACGTTGCTTTCTTGCAAGTCTCTATCGCGCGACATGCGTACCTGCCTCTCTGTGCTTCCCGATATCGTGATGAACGCGAACTTCCCACAGAGCGAAGTGGATCTAGTGCGCCGCAACCTTCTGGCTTCCATTCGGCAACGACTCGACGATGCGGGAAAGCTGGCGAGCGCGCATTTCCAGAGCGCACTCTGGGGGGACGAACATGCTCGCGGTTGGGTGATGAGCTCCGGCACTATCGAGGCAATCTCTCGCGACGATCTGCTTTCATGGCACAAGGCTCAAGTCATTCCGAATAATTCTGTTCTAGCAGTCTCTGGTGATTTCGACGCCAAGAAGCTTCGCGCCAACCTAGAACGCGCTTTCGGTCGCTGGCGCAAGGCCGAGATTCCACCGACACCGGCTATCACGGTTCCCGAGAGCCAAGGCCTCAAGATTCGCTTGGTGAGCAAGCCGGGGCAGACCCAATCGCATATACGCATCGGGCATCTCGGCATTGCCCACGGCGATCCCGATTTCTACGCAACCTTGGCCTTCAACTACACCCTCGGTGGTGGTGGATTCTCTTCGAGGCTCATGAAGGTCGTGCGGTCAGCCGAAGGCAAGGCGTATACCGCCTCGTCGAGCTTCGATCGGAATCGTGAAGTCGGCGCCTTTGTCGCAGCGACGTTTACTCGGAGCGCGGAAACCGTTGCCACTATCAAACTCGTGCAAGGGGTGATAGCCGAGATGGCATCCTCGGGGCCATCGTCCGAAGAGGTGGTCGCAGCCACTACTAATATCTCTGGTAGCTATGCGATGCGGTTTGAGACCGCTAGCAACTTTGCGAGTGCTCTTCTCGCCGCTGATCTACATGGATTCAACGACGCGTACGTGAGTCGTTACCCACAGAGCGTTGCTGCTGTGACACCGAAGCAGGCTGCGAAGGCAGCGGCTAGAGTCCTTGATACTGTCAACGGAGTTCTGGTCATCGTTGGCGATGCCGAAACCGTTGGGCCACAGTTGGCCGCGGCAGGTTGGGGATTTGAGACCGTTGCTTTCAGCGAGCCGGTGTCCAACTGGGAGCGGGCAAAGCCAAGGAACTCAGGTACGGAGAGTGCGAGTCCCAAGGAGGTGGCTGCCGCTGTACAACTCCTAGACCAGGCACTCTCAGTCAAGGGAGGAGCCAAGAAGCTCGCTGCGCTCAAATCGTTTCATTGGATTGGAGACGCCGTGCTCAATCTGCCCGACCAACAAATGGCGGCCATCGTCGAGAAGCACTACTCGGCTCCAGACAAACTCCGTCTAGATATGGTCATCGGGGAAGGCCAAGTCAAGATCGTCACGGCCCTGAAGGGGAGAGCCGGATGGGCTCTTGAAGACAGCCCTCGGGGCAAGCAGGTTCGTGACTTTACTGCACCTGAGCTGGCGGCGCTGTCGAATCAGCTCTGGCAAGACTCAGAACTAGTCTTGCTCCGACATCAAGATCAAGGGGCCCGAATTCGTCCCCTCGGCGAGCGAGCGGTAGGGGGCAAGATGGCCGTTGCGATCGGTGTCACGAGGGCCGATGAGCATTCTGTGACCCTGCTCATTGATGCCAAGTCGAAATTGCTCTTGGGCATGGATTACGCCAACCAAGGCATGAAGACCAGCGAGCGCTTCAGCAACTATAGGAAAGTCAGCGGTCTGCAAGTGGCACATACGCGCACCACGAAAGGGCCGCAGGTAGACCTAACAGTGAAGCTTTCGAAGTTTGAGGTAGGCAGGCCCGTGCCGACTACACTGTTTACAAAGCCTACAGCCGCCTCTCCCCCAGCAAACTAGTTCCACAAGAAGCGAATGCTCGAACGTCTACTGGTCTCGCTCCTATTACTCGGTGCTTTGCTGGCGCCGGCCAGCGCGGCACCACCTGCGCGGTCGAGCGCGGTGCCTTCGAGCGTGGCGCCGCGGCGAGCTCCGATTCCCAAGATCGATCTATATACAATGGGTGTTGGAGAGGACGTAGTGGAAAAGTTTGGCCACGCCGCCCTCTGCACACGCTACCTAGACAGGCCGCATAGAGACCGCTGCTATAACTATGGCACCACTGACTTTGCTGATCCCGTCGGCTTGGGGTGGAGCTTTGTACGAGGGCGAGCCAAGTTCTGGGTATCGGTGGTATCGCCAGACAAGATGATCGACCTCTACATCAGTAGAGATCGCACGGTTTGGGTCCAAGAGCTACCGGTTTCACCCGAGCAAGCTACGGCCATAGCAGACAAACTGCATTTTGACTCGCTTCCAGCCAACCGTTTCTATATCTACCATCACTACTTCGACAACTGCACAACCCGAATCCGAGACCTTCTGAATGCCCGTCTAGGAGATATTCTGAGTAATGATAGCTCTGGGGGATTCGGGGCCACCTACAGAGAACTGAGCCGGAGTGGCTTCGCGGAGAGTCCAGGGCTTCTCATTGCGAGCGACTATGTACTAGGGAGAATCGGCGATCGCGAGCCCTCGCTCTACGAGGCAATGTTCTTGCCAGCGGTTTTGCGCGAGGAAGTGCGGGCTCGCATGGGTGTTGCGCCCGTCACGATTTACGAGCGCCAGGGGCCTACGCCGAGCGCTAGCCCAGGGCATGTACGGCTCTACGTGTTGATGTTTGGGCTCTTGTTGGTTCTGCCAATTTGGATCGCCTGGCATCGAGCAACGATGAGAAAGGCTGCACTTCTGCCCGCCACACTCTATCTAAGCTTCATAGGGCTCACTCTCTGGCTACTGGCTGTGCTCAGTCCATTGCCTATGGCTCGGTATAATGAGGCACTACTTGTCTTTATGCCGTTTGATGTCGCTCTGCTCTTTCTATTTGAGGCGATGCGAAGACGGTACTGCCAGGTTCGCGTCAGCATCGTGCTTCTCGCCACCGTCGCCTCTTCTATTGGTCTCTTGAATCAGCCACTGTGGGCTGTCGCGCCCGTTGCCGTACTGGCGCTTCTCCCCCTAGCTCTTCGCGCAAGAGGATAGGGCGCTGAGAGGAAGCACCCGAAACGGAGAACGGCGACTCCTTTGGGAATCGCCGTTGTATTGACCTCGCTGTAGCCTGTGTGTGTCGTCTTGGACGGGGCGCTCTTGAGAAAAGCGCCCTGCTCTGTTTGGGGGTCACATTCGCTTGGCGAATGTGACCGGCCTAGACCGCCGAGCGTAAACAATGATCGGTCTGATGGTCCTGCTTTCCCGATTGCAGCGTTGCTCATTTCGTCATTTGCCCCGGCAAAATCCTCATTCGCGCCTTGCACTCGAAGAATCAGAACTCACCATCCTCGGTCATTCTTTTCGCTCGACGGTCTAG
>JAAEPE010000439.1 GCA_024222395.1 Myxococcales bacterium | reverse complement strand
CTGTAGAGGTCGAGGATGACATAGAGATTGAGAAACGTACCTCTCTCGCTAGTCGCTAGCTTGGAAATATCCCAGGTCCACACCTGGTTTGGTGCAGTCGCCACAAGCCTTGGTACGGCGTGTTTGCGAGCCTTACGGTGGCTTCGGCGTTCTCGTACTGGAGCACGCTCGCGCAATATTCGGTACATTGAGGACCAGTGGCACAGGTACCTGCCCTCGCTGAGTAGGGCCGCATAGACCTCTCGTGGTGGCTGATCTGCAAAGCGAGCGGAGTAGAGCACCGCGCGAATTTCGGTCCTCTCCGCGTCCGAGATACGTCGATACGAGTGCGGCCGGGCCTAGCCTCCGTCGAACCTCTGCCAAAGCTTCTCCTCTGGGATTCTCCGGTCCTTGGAAATCGTTTATAGATGAGTAATGATAGATCTGTCGAGCAAGTCAGGCCGAGTTGCGAAATCCTCGATGCCATTAAGAAGCAGCGGACGTTTGGCGTCAAAGATGACTTCCTCGTCGTCGCAATACAGCTTGCGAGTGGCAAAACCACCGCCAGTTGACATTCGGCAGAGCGCATCACTCAGAGGTGCTGGCAAATAGCTTATATTGTCGTAGGCGAGAGCCCAGCCGTGGCTCGCGCCGATAACAAGATCTTGTTCAGAGCGCGGCGGGCTCCGCAAGTCCGCCTTGTTTGGGTCGATCATACGCCGAAGCATTTTCGCCAAAGTGGTCTTCGCACTCCCCTGCTCCCCTGTCGTCAGCAGGATTGGGAATGATCCGACCGTTCGGATCGCTCCGACCGCCCAGGCTTTGATCAGTATCCATGTTTCATCGGTCGCATTGATGAGCGTGCGTAGGGCGTCAAGCGACCCTCCCCGCTCGGGCTTTGGCAATGGCAACATTCCGGCAGCACGGATGAACCGCACAGGAGAATCTTCGATTACGCTCCAGCCATCAGGGCCAACCTCGACCACGCGCCACCTGTCGTCGGAGGCTAGGCGGCAGCGGTTCGATCCAGCTTACCTCCACTCAAAACGGAAACTTGACTTAGGTGGTAGCCGTTTTCTCGTATGGATAGATTCAGGTGCTTGTTTTCAGTGCCGACCTGACTAACAACAAGCTGGTTCTTCACCAAGTTT
>JAAEPE010000438.1 GCA_024222395.1 Myxococcales bacterium | reverse complement strand
TACGGTTTCGGTTTACGCCCCGTCATTGTTTTTGGATGAATCAGGTCGAGATCTGGTTCAGTATTTTGGCTAGGCGTGTGCTCAAGCGGGGCAGTTTTACGTCACTTGATGATCTCAAGAGCAAGCTAGACAGCTTCATAAACTATTTCAACGCCACCCTGGCGAAACCATTTTCCTGGACCTACACCGGAAAGCCTCTGAAAGCATGAAGAATAACGATCACCACTTATGCCGAGGACATCTAGGCAGTTATCGCTTCCCTATTTGTTTGATATTATTAGAGTCTCTCTTTTCCAGGATCGGCTTCGCGACCCGGTTCAATAGGCCCTATGTGGGCCGAGGTGCGGGGAGTCGAGAACCCAGCCAATCCGGGCTATCTACTTTGACGTGAGGACGGGACAGCTGAGCGGCTGCTCGCCGGTCTTCTTGCCACGGGACGTGAATCTGATTCGCACGCACTGGCCAGCATCGCCCTTGTACGTCCAGAGGATGGAGCCGTCGGCTGTGGTCGACTCGGCGACCGGGCGGCCTCGCGAGTTGTAGACCTTCTCCATGCTCCAGGTCTTGATGTTGGTGCGCAGCCAGCGGGCTAGGACGGCCTGTCGATAGCTCTCATTGTGGGCAGAGACTCGAGTCGCTGTGACGTCGACCCCGGTGGCGGCTCCCGCGCACCAGCGCTCGGCCACACCGAGCTTGGCCGTGGCACCAGATGGCGAGAAGAGCACGGTCTTGGGGCCGGCTCCGAGTTCACCTAGGGCCACGGCGTATGAGGTGCACTGGGAGAGCTGTCGATTCAACTCTGCTCTGCCCTCCGCAGACTCGAGAGCCCTGGGGGCCGGAGCCATACTCCGGCCGGATGTTTGTAGTGCCGCCATGGATGCTTCGACCGTTTCGAAAGCTCCAAAGTACGCACTGCTCATCTTGCCCATGACCTTTGGCAGCGCTGCCTGATTCCGAATGCTCGGCAGGTAGTCATTCAGAATAATACCGAGTCTCGACTTGACTGCTTCGCAGTTTACTATCATCGAATCGTTTATGATCCCCTCTCGCATCTTGTCGGCGAGTTTCGACGCCTTGGCCAGGCGTTTGGCGCCAATGGCTGCGTCGATGCGATTGCGGTGAGTTCTGATGAACATATCCGCGCGGCGGCTACAGGTGCGATTGAGCCGAGATAGAGCTTGCTTGATAATCTCGCCAGCGTGTCTCGCAAGCCAGATTCGATAGCGCTGCCTTTGCACCGGGTATTGCGCGAAGCACTTCTTAGCTGCCGGGCTTGTGCCGACGCCCATGAGGGCGTCGAGGGATCGTCGAATGCTACTGAATTCGTCACGAGAGAGTGCGTTTGTTCGACCCAGCTCCAATTTCAAATCGAAGATGCGCTGCGACGTGGATGATTCCAACGCGGTCTCGCATGGTGTCGATTGCGGTAGCGGTTCCGCTCGCGTCTCTCCAGAGAGACCGGCGATGAGGAGTAGGGGGGCGAGGACGAGTATTGGCTGATAAAACTTCACGAAGCACTCCGTTGGGGCTCGCCAGTGGAAACGTGCCTCGAAGTGAATCGGCACTAGGTGGCGAAGCTAGAGAGCAAATCTGCGTAGTGATCGTCGTGCCACAAATCGAGCTCCTTAGCTCGCAGGATGGCGTAGGGATGGCTGCGATTTGCGGTGAGTAGGATCTTGTAGGCCTTGTTTAGAGTCGAGCGATCTGCATCTTCGAAACTGCGAATTTGAGTAAGGAACTCATCCCGATCCATCTCGGAGGCAAAGCCCGCGGCGCCGCCTGCGAGCTTCATGAAGGTATCGATGCAGACATCGATGTTCTGCACACAGAGAAGGCCCGCCCGATCCGCAGTGAGCTCTGCCTTGCGGTGCCATTCGAGCAGGGCATAGACCAGCCCTTGGCCCAGCAGACTGCCAATGCCGAGGGTTGCCTGCCCGATTCGCTCCATGATTTCCGAGATGTTGTCGGCGATGATGGTGTAGAGCACGTGATCTGCCTTGATGTGGCCGAGCTCGTGGCCGATCACAAAGAAACACTCCTCTGGGCTGAGCAATTCGAGCAGCCCAGATGTCATGGTGATGAAGGGATTGGTGTGGCCGTAGGTATAGGCATTGGGGGTGGGATCGAGACGTACATAGAGTTCAGGCTCCGCTATGTCGAGAATGCGGCAGCCCCACTTGAGCGACTTGTACATTTTGGGAAACATCCTCTCGCTCACACGCACGTTGCTGGCTGTGTTGTCGAGATATGCCAAACGCTCGATCCCGTACTCCATGACCTTGGCGACCGCTTTGTCGATGCCAGGAATCGCCTTTAGGGAGTCTGTCGCTTTGCCGTCCGAAGGGTGCTGGAACTGCCCTGCAGAGAGACCTGGAAAAGTTCGGAGCTTGCGCTTCTTCGTATCTGCCACCGCGGAATTGTACGGTCAGGGCGGCTTCGCTCCCACCTCGCCGTGCTCGATTGCTAAGAGCGCATTCTATTGCTGGCAATCCGTGCCACAAAACCACTGTAAGTTGCTAATCTTACGGGGGAACGGGTGTCCGGTGTCCATATAGCGCCAACTGTGGGGAAGCACTAACCTCTGGCTCTTTTCCAAGCCGCCCACGAAGTTCTACAGTTGCCCAGATGAGTGAAACCCTCGCCCGCCAGTGGCTTGCACAAGATCCCGACGCAGATACCCGCTCCGAACTGGAGGCGCTATTGGGCGACCCCAATAGCGCAGGTGAGTTGGCGGAGCGCTTCGCAGGGAGCTTGCAATTTGGAACCGCTGGTCTTCGAGGCGTATTGGGCGCGGGGCCCATGCGCATGAACCGCGTGCTTGTGCAGAAGGTCAGCGCTGGCCTAGGAAATTACCTAGTGGCAGATTTGCAGGACGGCGCCAAACGGGGTGTCGTAGTTGGCTACGATGGCCGCAATAAGTCGCGCATTCTTGCCGAAGATACGGCTCGCGTCCTCCTCGGCATGGGCATCAGAGTCTACCTATCAACCTTCGTCGTACCGACGCCTGTCGTTGCATACGGCGTCACCCACTTCGGTGCCGCCGCTGGCGTCATGGTTACCGCCAGCCACAACCCGCCCGAGTACAACGGGTACAAGGTGTATTGGGAAAACGGGGCGCAGATTATTCCCCCGCAGGACAGCGGCATTGCTACATTCATCAGCGAGATTGGTTCGGTAGCAGATCTAGCCTTGGGCGACTTGGATACCGCTCGCGAGACAGGTGATCTCGTTGACCTCGATAATGCAATGGTGTCTCTCTATCTAGACGGCGTGGAGAAGCTGGCTCTGCACCCAGGCCTCCTAGGCAAGACGCCTCTTACCGTCGCCTATACCCCGATGCACGGCGTTGGCGCGCGCTTTGTCAAGATGGCGCTAGAGCGCGCAGGGGTATCGGGTGTGCACGTTGAGCCAAAACAAGAAGAGCCTGATGGCGCATTCCCCACCGTGGCGTTTCCCAATCCCGAGGAGGCTGGCGCAATGAACTTGGTCTTTGAGTTGGCGAAGAAGGTCGGCGCCGATTTGGTGCTGGCCAACGACCCTGATGCGGATAGGCTCGCTGTCGCGCTTCCCGAAGCAGATGGCTTCACCATGCTCAGTGGTGACCAGGTTGGAGCTCTCTTGGCCGACTATCTTCTCACGGAGGGGCCACAGGGCGACCGCCGCCTGGTTGCGACCACGCTGGTCTCATCGCAGCTCTTGGGCATCATGGCGAAAGATCGTGGTGTCGACTACAGAACCACTCTCACGGGGTTCAAGTGGATTGCCAACGCCGCGATTGACGCGCGCCGCGAGAACGATGCTCGATTCGTGATGGGCTACGAAGAGGCTCTGGGTTACTCGATCGGCGAGTTGGTTCGAGACAAGGATGGCGTGAGTGCCGCTGCACTGTTTTGTGAACTCACAGCGCTAGCCAAGTCTCAGGGCTCCTCAGTGCAGGCTCGGTTGGACGCCCTATACCGGTCCTACGGGGTCTTTCAGACCAAGCAAGTTTCGTTGGTCCTGCCCGGGGCCGACGGCAGTGCCCAGATCAACGCTCACATGCAGCGCTTCCGCGACGAGCCTCCAAAGCAGCTCGGCGGTTTTGCCATCGTCGAAAGCCACGACTTGGCAAACGGTGGCATGGGCCTTCCCGCCAGCAATGTCTTGGTATATTTTTTAGAGGGCAGTTGCCGTGTAATCATGCGTCCCTCGGGCACAGAACCCAAGCTCAAGTGCTACTACGAGGTTTGTGAGCCCGTCTCGGATGGTGAACCCGTGACTGCAGCCAAAGAACGGGCGGCAGCACAGGTCGCGGCGCTGAGCGCATCGCATCAGGGAATGCTGGCCTAGTCCTACTTGATCACTTTTTGGCAGGTCCTCGCGGCGGACTACCGGGCTCAAAGGCCGTTCGACACAATGGGCACTCGCCAAGATGCCTGACAAGGAGCTGCTGCAGCTGGCGGTGTACCTCAGCGAGCGTCCATGGCAGTTTTCG
>JAAEPE010000437.1 GCA_024222395.1 Myxococcales bacterium | reverse complement strand
GTCACGAGAAGTGCCTGTGCCGCTGTCACACTACTCGCAGCCCAACGCTTGCTCGCTCCAAGCACTAAAGCCTCATAGTCTGGGCCAAGACTGCGACGGCGAGAGAGAGCTCTTCGGGATCTAGCTTCGCGAAGCCCACTCTCCACAGAGCGTACCCAGAGTGCCATACCACCATTCGGGATATCGAATTGGATTGTATCTCCCAAGTGTTTGTCTAGCGCATTGATGAGTGCGTGTCGTCTAGCCAAGTAGACCTTGCGCACACGACGCGCGTGACGCTCGAGGTCCCCCTCTTCAATCCACTCTGCAATGGCGGTCTCCATGACCGCGTCCCCATGGCTATCGATGTGCGAACGAATAGCAGCTAGAGACTTGATGAGCACGGGTGGCGCGACCACGTAACCGATGCGCAGGCCAGGAGCCAGCACTTTAGAGAGGGTTCCGAGGTAGATAACGTTGCCACTTGTGTTGTTGCTAGCCATCGGCGCAACGGGACGCCCCTCATAGTGAAACTCGTGGTCGTAGTCATCTTCGATTACTGCAATGCGGTGCTTGCGTGCAAAGGCCTGCAACTTGATGCGACGGCTCGCGCTCAGTGTTACGAGAGTCGGAAATTGGTGGTGAGGCGTGAGATAGATAGCACGTAGCTTTCGCCTGGCATGCAGCTCTTCGAGGTGATCAACCTGCATGCCCCTCTCGTCTATCGGTACCGGAGCCAAGCGCGCGCCGTGCATTCGAATTGCGTCAAACGCAGCCCGATACCCGATGCTCTCGACTGCCACCACATCGCCTTCTCGCAAGAGGGACTGCGCGAGAAGATAGAGTCCCATCTGACTTCCTCGAGTAATAAGCACACTCTCGGGCCTCGTTTGCATGCCTCGCGTTTCGCGCAGCATGTCGGCGATGGCTTGGCGCAAGCGCATGGTGCCGTACGGGGAACCATAGTCAAGCAGTGTGCTACCTCGGCGCAGCGCTCGACGTATCGCACGGGAAAGTTCGGAGGAAGAAACTAGCCTAGTGTCGGGAAGCCCACCTGCCATTGATAGGATCTTCGCTTCAGGCTCGTTGCGTACGAGAGATGGCTCCCAGCCAAGCCGATAGTTGGGTTCCACACGCTCCCCGGCGTCGAACGCTATCTCTTGTGGCAACTCTACCGAGACAAACGTCCCGAGTCCTTGCCGACTCTCGATCCAACCTTGGGCCCGCAATTCATCGAAGGCAGCAATTACGGTGTTTCGGGTGTATACCGAGATCGCGTGCGAGTGAGCGAGTGCTTGGCAACTGTTCCCCCGCGACCAAGCGTCCCCTGCGAATGTCTGCAACGAGTTCTCTCCCCAGCCCCAAGAACGCCGGGGCATGGCTCGCGTTCCAACTCTGAGGTGTCCATCCCATGTCTACCAATTCTACTGGTCTGATCATTATGTACAAAATTGGCACTAACAACAAGACCACCACTAAGACACTATGAAGCGATGAGGAAGCACGAATGCCATTGGGATCGAGAGTCGGCCGAGGCACTGCTCGCGGGCGCAGAAATGTTGCACCTCGCTTCAAGCACCGAGCAAGGCTCACCGGTATTGCGAGCGTTGCACGCGGTGCGTGTCGGTGACCTCGTTGCATTTCACGGCGCCAAAGCCGGTGAGCGAAAGCTCTGCCTGGGACGGCCAGCTATCGTTAGTGCTGAGAGAATCCTATGCAATATCCCCAGCTATTTCGTTGACCCAGAGCGCGCCTGCCCAGCGACCACGTACTACGAGAGTGTTCAGGCTAGCGGACTGCTCGTAGAGGTGACTGACCTTGATGAGAAAGCTGCCGTCATCGAAGCGCTCATGCAGAAGTACCAACCGGAGGGGCATTACAGCCCCGTCAATGCAGCCAGCCCTCTCTATAGGAAGGCCATCAATGGGCTATTGGTATACGGCATTCGGATCGAGAAGATCCATGGCAAGTTCCAGTCAGGCCAGCGTCGTGAGGGTGAGGAGCTCACTCGTATCCTAGAAAAACTCTGGGAACGCGGTGACGCTAGAGATCTGCGCACAATCGACAGGATTATCGCGACAAGAAGCGATGCATCATTTCCTATACTCGATGGGCCCGACGGGTCGCAATTGCGCTGCCGCCTTGGAGACGAGCACGAATCTGCTTGCGTCGCCTTGCTCAGCGACACCTACTGGAATGTCGGTATGTCGAATTCGGAGATAGCCGAAGCCCAACGTTCATCCACCGCCTGGGTTGGCTGTGTCGATGCAAGTGGGACGCTCATCGGAAGCGCCCGTGCTCTTGCCGATGGTAGCAAGTTCGCGTGGATCCTCGATGTGATTGTCGATTCGTCCTGGCAATCGCGTGGCGTCGGAACCGCTCTCATGAAGCTACTGCTCTCACATGCAAAAGTTCGACGTTGCCGCGGCGTTGGTCTGGTGACGCGCGATGCCCACGACTTCTATCAACGCTGCGGCTTCCAACTTGCTGGCCCAGCCCCCACGACCGGCTTTCACCAGATGCGACTATCGCGCGGCTAGTGTCTGGTGCATGGACCTAGGCTTTCTCTTGCTAGGAGATGTATCGCGCCGGTCGGCACCTTCGACCCGACAATGCGCGGTCCCTGGATCGCGCACTAGACTAGATTTCGCGGCGTCGCTTTGAGACTGAAGAGACCAGCCCAAGGCCGGTCATGATCGTCAACACCGAGGAGCCGCCATAGCTAATGAGGGGAAGCGGCACGCCCACGACGGGAGCCCAGCCAGTCACCATAAGAATGTTGACCACGGTGTGGAAGAAGATCATCGCAGCAACGCCCAAGCAGATTGCCTGCCCAAACTTTCCTTGCGCCCGTATGCCAACGTTCACGATCCATAGAACGAGGAAGAGAAAAGCCATGAGCATGCCAACCGAACCGAGAAAACCCCATTCCTCGGCCCAAACCGAGAAGGGAAAGTCGGTCCAGTGCTCGGGCAAGAAATTGAAGTGGTTCTGAGTTGCCTCCATGAAACCTTTGCCCGAGATTTGGCCGCTGCCAATGGCTTTGACCGACTGACTTGTCTGCCAAGCGGCCCCCGTCGGATCTGCGCCGGGGTCGAGGAAGGCCAAGACTCGCCCTTGTTGATACGCGTGCATGCGCTCCCAGAGCAGAGGCATAGCGGCCAACCCAGTGAGCATCGCCACGATAATCGGCCAAATCGTCTGCACGAGCATCAGGCTCACCGAGAGGATTATCAGCCCCAAGAGGCTCGCACTGCCCAAGTCGGGCTGCCATGCAACGAGCAATACCGGCAAGACGAGCGCACCAATGGAGAAGATGACTGTTCGGCGATCGATGGTGTACTCATCCCAATCGTGCAACAGGCGAGCAAGCGTTAGGATCACGGCGAGCTTCGCCAACTCCGTCGGTTGAACGCGAATAGGCCCAAGCATGATCCAGCGTTGCGAGCCCTTAACCGCTTCAAAGAAGAAGCGAACCGCCAAAATTGCCAAAACGACCAGCACGTGAGCGACCCACGTCCAGCGGTGCAAATTCCGGTAATCGATCATGCTGAACGCGAAGTAGCTCAGAGTTCCCAAGGACATCCAAACCACTTGCTGGGAGAATTTTGCGGAGTGTGCTGTTGAGTAGGTTGCGCTGTAGAGATTCGCTAGGCCTAGCCCTGCGATCGTGAGAACCAGCAAAAGTAGTACCCAATCGAAATCGGCGAAGGCACTTTGCCCCCGAGATCGTCCAACTCGGGGTCCGGGAATGAGAAGCGTTGCTGCCTTTCGCCTCATGGCAAGTCCTTTGAGTCGTCGTCAACGGGTGGGCGCCCCTCAAAGTAGGCCTCGACAATTGCTTGCCCCACCGGCCCGGCATGTTTGCCTCCCGAACCTCCGTGTTCGAGCAAGACCACAAAAGCAATTTCAGGTTTTTCCGCGGGGGCATAGCCTGCGAACCAAGCGTGGTCCCTGTCCGGATGCCAGTCCTTGAGATTCTCATCATCGTCGCGACGCCGCATGGACTTAACCTGGGCAGTACCAGTCTTGCCCGCGTATTCGAGCATTTGAGAACGGGCGTATTCGTAGGCCGTTCCGCCCGCCTCATTGACCACGCGCCACATGCCGTGTTTGATGAGATCAAGCGAGGTGTCCGAGACATCCACCATGCGCCGCAGCTGAGGTTCGTATTGCACAACGACATCCCCCGAGGCGCTCTCCACTCGGTCAACCAAGAGTGGAACAAAAAGTCTGCGACCGTTTGCGATTGCCGCATAGGCCATCGCCAGCTGCAGGACACTCACTTCGACATCCCCCTGGCCGGTAGCCGCATTGAGGGTGTGCCCGATCTTGAACGTATCTCGCTCTTCGTACCACTGCTTTGTAGGCACCCGCCCAGCCGCATCACCATTTAGCCCGAGTCCAGTGGGCTCACCAAAACCAAAAGAGAGCGCGATTTGGGCCATCGAATCGATGCCCACACGCTCGCTCAACTTCCAGAAATAGACGTTACAGGAGTGCTGAATCGCTTCCTCTAGATTGACTTTCTGATGTGCACTCGTACATCGGAATACCCGGCGTCCTTGCTTGTGCACACCAGTGCAGCTAAGCGGCTCTTCGGCGCTCACCAGGCTCTCCTTTAGTGCGGCGAGTGCAGTGACGAACTTATAGGTCGATCCCGGTGGGTAGTACTGGCGCAGTGTCTTGTCGATGAAAGGCTTGCGTGGATCTGAGAGCATCTGAGCCTCGCGCGCGCGTGTCAGGTGCCCAGTCATGATGTTGGGATCGAAGCTCGGTGTCGATGCCAATGCCAGAATCTTGCCCGTCTCTACTTCGATGACAGCAACGGCTCCAGCGGCGCGCCGACGCAGGAGCTTCTCAATGTGCTCCTGCAGCGCGAGGTCGATAGTGAGAATCACATTGTGGCCGGCCACAGGAGGAACAAAGCGCGCTCCTTCGATTAGCGCGTCAGTATCTGGCCCCTCAATTCGTTCGCCTTTCGCATTCACGACGAATCGTTCGACACCGCGCTTGCCTCGCAAGTAGCTCTCCCACGAGCGCTCGAGACCATAGCGGCCGATAAGGTCCGTGGATACGTAGCCTTCGGCCTCTCTCTCGTCAAACTCGGCGCCAGTGATTTGATTCATGTACCCCACGAGGTGGGCCAGAGCTCGGCCGTGAGGATAGTGACGATAGGGCTCATCTCTAACCTCCAGCTCACCAAGCAAGTGACTCTCCTGCTTGACCATCGAAGCTCGATCGCGAGATTGATCTTCGAGTAGGAGTACGGATGAGCGCCGTTTGCGCTTGTGCGCTTTCTCTATTCTCGCTTGCATCGAGGCGCTCTCGTCAGCGGTCAACTCCAGAACACGCGCAATACGCTCAAACGCTTCCTCATCCACATCGCCAGCCTTGCCGTAGAGATTGAACGCCGGGCGATTGTCGGCGATGGACTCGAGATTTCTATCGAGAATCTTGCCACGAACTGATGGCAGCATTCGAGCGTCGACGACGTTGCGTCGCGTCTGCCGATAATACTCCTCCCCCCGCGTTACCTGAAGACTCCAAAGTCGCGCCACCAAGATGGCGAAGGCGACGAAGACAATGGCCATGAGGTATCGAAGTCGCTCCCTGAAGAGTGCAAGGTGTTGCGAATTTTTCTTAGGCCCTCCGATCAGTGACATAGTACACTCATCCGATCATCCCGGAAGCCGCCGCATCTCGCTCACGCCGCGTGCGAGCGAAGCGCGAATCTACGAAGCGGCACGTGCGAAACACCAACGGCCCCAAGAGCCCCGTGATAAGAGCACTAAGCACCAGAGTGCCTAGCTCGCCGGACCAACCTGGCGGCAGTAAGCCAGCCAGACTTCGAATCAGGATTGTAAGAACACCGGTCGCCAATGCAACTAGGCAGGAGAACACCGTCGTGAATATGGAGCCTCTAACGAGCAAGCGCCCTTGAATGAGGTGGCAAGCGGAGCACGTGAGCCCGCTGCAAAACGCGATGAGGCCTGCGGGAGTGCCGAAGAGCAGGTCGGCGAGGTAGCCGATGAAGACTGCCGACGCCACAGAGGGCGCCGCCTTCTCTCGTGCTGTTAGCCCCAAATAGGCCGCAAAGAGTACTGCGATGTCCGGGACCAACTCAGACCAAGGAAAGAGACGCCAGACAGCCGATAGAACGAGCAATACAAGATACGCAACAACGATTTGTGCCGCCAAGCGCATCTAGAACGGCTCCACACCATGAGCGGCTTTCGATTGTCTATCGTTGGCTCGTCCCGGATCCGCGGGCGGCGGTGGAGCGAGAAGTACCAACACGGAGTCGAGAGACGAGAAGTCTACTGCTGGTTTGACAGTCACCTTTTGGTAGAGGCCATGTCGCGCCGAGTCCACGCTGGCGATGACGCCAACCAATAGGCCTTCAGGGAAGTGCTTACCGAGCCCGCTGCTCATGACCTTGTCGCCCACTTCGACAGCCTTGCCCTGCTCAAGGTACTCAATCTCGCAGAAATACGAGTCGTCGCTCGCTACTCCCTTCAGGAGACCGCGCCCGCCGGTCTCTTCTATGACCACATCGACGGCCGACTGCGGATCGGAAATGAGAAGCACGTCTGAGTGGCTGCCGTACGAGTGCAGAATACGACCAACCAACCCCTGTGCGCTAATGACCGGCATGCCCACTTCGACTTGCGTATCGCCTCTGTCGATGCGCACTCGATTGACTCGAAAGTGCGAATTGATGCTCGAGGCGATTACGTGTGCGGCTGCTGTCTCAGCTTGAGTGCTGCGCCTGAGGTCTACGAGCTCTTCGAGTATTTCGAGTTCTGCTGCCGCTCCGCGCAGTTGAATAAGCTCTTCGCGAAGCTGCAGATTAACGGCTCGTAATTCATCGTTCTCATCTTCGACGTCAACGAGCCATACGTAGTCTGTGAAGAGACCGCCGGCCCCGCCCACGCCCCAAGACGCCGCAGCCTGCAAGGGCGAGGAAATGCGAAGCACCGCGCGATCGAAGCCGTTCTGGCTGGTGGGTTCCCGCAAGCTTGAACGCAGGATTACAACCGGCAAGAGCAGGAGAAGCCCAGCGAGGGCGTAGTCGAGGTGTCTGCGCTTTAGGAGCACGACTTGCAATACGTTGCTGCGAGCCGAGCTATTGCAGCGCGATGTCCTTGAGCAGAGAAAGCTCGTCGAGGGAACGTCCGGTTCCGAGCACCACTGCCAGTTGTGGGTTTTCGCAAACCATGATGGGAAGTCCGGTCTCTTCCCGCAAGAGCACGTCGAGATTCTTGAGCAGCGCGCCACCACCGGAAAGCACAACGCCCTTGTCGACGATGTCAGCGCTCAACTCGGGCGGAGTTCGTTCTAAGACTGTGCGAACCGCGTCGACGATTGCATTCACGGGCTCTGTAAGTGCATCGCGAATCTCATCGGAATTGACGACCAGCGTCTTTGGAACTCCGGCGACCAGGTCGCGGCCCTTGACTTCGACTGTGAGAGCCTCGTCCAGAGGGTAGGCTGAGCCAATCTCCTTTTTGATGTACTCGGCGGAGCGTTCGCCAATTAGCAGGTTGTACTTGCGCTTGATGTACTGAACGATTGCCTCGTCCATCTTGTCGCCAGCGACACGAATCGACTCACTAAGAACAATTCCAGCGAGGGAAATCACGGCCACCTCTGTGGTGCCGCCGCCGATATCGACAATCATATTGCCCGAAGGCTCAGTAATGGGGAGACCGCCGCCGATGGCCGCCGCCATGGGCTCCTCAATGAGGTAGACCTCGCGAGCGCTGGCTGCCAGCGCCGAATCGCGCACGGCACGCTTCTCCACTTCGGTGATGCCCGAGGGCACGCAAACGATCACTCGCGGGCGAACAAGCGTGCGCCTGTGGTGGGCCTTCTGAATGAAGTAGCGAAGCATGGCCTCTGTGACTTCGAAATCGGCGATCACACCGTCCTTCATGGGACGAATCGCGATAATATTGCCAGGTGTGCGACCCAGCATGTCCTTGGCCTCTTTGCCTACGGCCAGGACGCGCTTGCCCCCGCCAGGAAGCCGCTGCACAGCGACAACAGAGGGCTCATTGGCAACGATTCCGCGCCCCTTTACGAAGGCAAGAGTGGTCGCAGTGCCGAGATCGATGGCGAGATCGTTAGAGAAGAGACCGTATACCCAATCGAAAAGCATGAAATGACAACCGAGGGCGCAGGAGGTTCTATTCCCATGCCACTGATATCTATAGTGTTTTCTTAAGTCGGAAGCTTGTCCGGCTCAATGGCCAACATGTAGCAATATCGGTAGCGCTTTTCAATACATATCGGACCTCGCCGCAAAGCCTTTTCAGGCCGCTCGATAAGAACACCAGTGCAGAAATCCGAGCGCTTCCGCTCTCGCATCGCAGCCAAGATGCAGTTTAGGATGCGCGCCCATGCTCGAGCAAATGCGAGAACAGACCGGGTCCCTTATTATTTGGGTCCTCTTTGCCATAATCATTGCGGCCTTCGTGCTGTTCTTTGGATCTCCAAGTGACTCTTTGGGCTGCGGAAGTACCAACAACTATTCTATTGCAGTTGAAGACGAGCCGGTCTCCGATCACTCATGGCGCTACGCGTACAACGGCATCCCACTCATACACGGAAATGTACCTTCCGACCAGCGCAGGCCCCTCGCTCTCGAGTTCCTGCTCCAGCGAGAAATCCTCGCTCAGGCTGCCGAGAAGATGGATTTCCGAATCTCTGACGCCCTCGTAGATAAGGCGATCGCCAACGGCGAGTTCTATCTACTCGGCAACAAGCTCGACGGAACCAGGTTCTACTTCGACAGAGCTGACGAAGAGAGCGACCCATTCTTCAGCTACGATTTGCTTACCAATCATGCGCTTGGAGTTCTGCACTTGCCAAACGTCCAAGCGTATAAGAAGGAGCAGCGCCGAGGCATGCTCGCTCACCTCATGAAGCAGGAGCTTCTGCGCTCCGCCTACGTCTCCAAGGAAGAGGCGCGTGACGCGTTCATCCAGAGAAACACAACCATCTCCGCTGACTACGTCAAGTTCGAGACTCTTAAGTACCGTTCAGGCATCAAGCTCAGCGAAGCACAGGTCAACGACTACGTTGGCAATCACGAAGATGAACTCAAGACCAAGTGGGAACAAGTGAAGCCACGCTGGGAAAGCGAGAAAGCCCGGGTCAAGGCGCGCATAATCAAGGTCACAAGAGCGCAGAGCGTTGCCCCTATAAAGGACATCGACCCCGACAAGGCACCGGACGACGAGGCCGAAGCTCCAGCAGAAACCTCCGACACGCCTGATGAAGCTCGCATCGCGATTGACGCTGCTCGAGAAAAACTCGTAGCCGGCTCAAGCTTTGCTGAGATCGCGGCCGAGACAAGCTCCGATCGCACGGCTTCCCTTGGCGGTCTCATCGGTTGGCGCTCCGCCGAGTCGATGGGCTATGGCCAAGAAGTCGTTGACGGCAGCAAAGATCTGGAAATCGGCAAGGTATCCGAAGTCATTGAGAGCAAGGGTGCCTACTTCCTCGTCCTTATCGAAGAGCGCAGCAACAAGGCACTGTCCTTCGAGCAGAAGAAGTTTGACCTGGCGGTGAGAGCAACGCCTGCTTGGCTTGCCTCAGACCTGGCGAAGGCCGCAGCAGAAGCCGCGCTGGCAAGTGCAGCCACCTCGCCGCTGAGCGAGCTATTCTCTCCTGCCCCGGCGGCTCCTGGAGGAGTGGATCTCAACAACCTGCCACCAGAGATTCTCGATAAGCTTAGCCCAGAGCAGTTGCAGCAGTTCATGAACAACGCCGCCCAAGGTGGAGAGACCGGAGCCATCGTAATCGAGGGACCAACCCAATACGCGCAACTCGGTGGTGAAGAAGCAGGTGCAACCAAGCCTGCAAAGCCCGCCGCTACTGCCGAGCCCGTAGCGGCACCAGCATCAGCGCCGATTGATGTCGTGAATGCTGCCATAGATCCCGCCGTCGCGACGTCCGAGGTGGCACCACCCAGCCTCAAGAGCACCCAAGGAACGACCCGCAATGGCGACTTCATTGCGGGGCTTGGTCGCTCCGACGAGCTGGTCGCGGATCTCTTCGGCACTCTCGCCATTGGCGACTTGGGAAGCAAGGTCTACAAACTGAAGGATGACGAGGGTTATGTCATCGTTCAGCTAACGGACCGCAGCGAGGCTGATATGGAGAAGTTTGCCGGGCAAGCGGCTGAGCTGCAAGCTGTCCTAGGAGAAGCAAAAGGCGGCCTGCGTATGCAAGATTGGATTCTTGAGCGCTGCCTCGCACTGAAGAAGGCTGGTTCGATTCAAGCCAATCCAGCCATGCTTCGCAGCTCTGACGAGAAGCTCCTGGCATACGAGCCTTGCAGCCTGATGACGCAGGGTCAGTAGGCTCACACCTACGTTTCCCACTGGCCCGGCTTGCGCGTCGCCCTGAGTTACAGCCAACAGCACACTGAGTTCCCCTCGGATATTGCTCGAGGGGAGCATTTGCTACAATGACCCCGTTCTGATGGAGTTGGACCCCCCCGTAACGCCAGCTGATCGAATCGGTCTTGGCATGCAAGTACGTCCTGTCGGGGACGAGCGCCACCTATTCCTGGCCACGCGTCGCCTCTTTGGTTGGCTCGAGCTTTCCGAGTTTGAACTACGCGTTCCCTCGCAGTCGCGGGCTATCGGCATCGACGCAGCCGAGGAGGCTATTGCCTATCAGCGCGTTCGCAGCGAAGTAGTATCGGCACGGCTTCGCATGGCGCAGGGAGACATCGATGCCTACGTCTCCGGATGTGGTGCCGCACTGACTGCACTCGGCGTGGATGAACTCGTCTTACGGTGCAGCGATTCCTACATTTGCCTCTCGGCTCGAGTCCGAGAAGCAGCTCGAGTCGCAGACCTTAGTGCCCGAATTTATCTGAGTGCGCAGCACGACCGGCTCCGACTGTCCATCGGTGCTTCGCGCACCTACGGCCACTTGAACACCCCTGCCCCACTCCTGGCGCATCACCTCATCTCAGCTCTTCTGCAAATAGACGATGACTCGAGTTCTTCCGCCCTTGGTCTCTGCGACTTCTTGCTGCCCCCCCTGCGCTCGGCACTATTCCACTGCCTCCCGGCAGCCGGATGGCGCCTACCGAGTCTGCAAACCGCCCCTCTCGCCACCGCAGAAATCTCGGAAGAGGGTATCGAGCTGCACTTTTCGGAATCGTCCGAGCTGTCAGCTGCCGGTAGCCAATCCTCGACGGAGCTCGCAGATTCCCTGCAGAGCTTCCGCGCGCCCGACGCACTTCTAGAAAGCGGTGATCTCAAAGGCGCTATGCGAGAGTATCGCGGAGAACTCGCGGCACGCGGGCCTGAGCAGCCCTTCCTCGTAGAGCGCATTCTCTCCATCGCCTCTTCAAATCGCGAGTTCTTTTACGAGGGGCTCGAACTCGCCAGGCAAGTACTCGGACGCTGGCCCGACTTTGCGCCGGCACACGCCGCCATTGCCAGTATAGCCGTTGCCAAAGATGATATCGAAGGGGCAGCAACCCGCTACAGAGAGCTAAGCCAAGCCTGTCGAGCGCTTGGAGACGAGGAGGGCATCGTGCGCGCCGCACTTGTGGGCGCGCTCCTCCTGCGCCAAATTGCTCCTGATGACTCGGCGCGACTCTACGAGGTTGTCTTAGAACACCGTCCTGGGCATCCCGAAGCAGCAGAAGCACTGGCCGACCGGTACCGCGTAGAAGAACGCTGGGCAGACTTGCTTCGTCTTATTAGGATGCGTCTGGCTGCTACTCACGATCCACAGATGCAGGCGCGAGATCACGCTCGTCTGGCCGAGATCTTGGTCGACGAACGAGACGATCCTGAAGCGGCACTCGCCGAACTCACCGCAGCCTGCCGTCTCGACGAGGGCACAGCTTCGATCTACGAGCAGCGCGCGAACGTAGAGTTCCTACTTGGTAAGATCGACGAGGCACTGGTGAGTTTGGAATGGGCCTGCGACCTGCACCGAGTGAACGGTGACGAGCGCGCCCAGCTCCGCAATCTAGTTCGTGGAGGTAGAGGCTGCTTTGACGCAAATTTGAATGAGACTGCAGAAACGTGGTTCCTCGCCGCGATCGAGGTTTCTGGCGGCCACAGCCCCGCACTGCGTGGTGCAGCCTGTGCGGCAGCGCGACTCGGTCATCACGAAGACGCGTCGCATCTTTGGAAGAAGCTCTTCGATCTAGGGCTTGAAGCACCCGAGACCCAGGCCTATTTTGCGTGTGAACTTGGACGTAGCCTTCTGGCCATCGACGCCCCCGACCTGGCGCTCGCCCCGCTAGAGCGAGCCGCCGAAACGGGTGGAGTGCGCACGAAGGCAGAAGCACTCAGACTACTTGGTGAATGGTATTTGCAGCGCGATGCAACCGTTGAGGCCCTCACCTCGTGGAAGAGCTCGATCGAGCAGTTCTCGAGCCACGCAAATGATGAGGCCTACGGTGATGAGGATTCAACGATCGCCCGCAAGGAGCGAGCCGCCGAACTATCCTTGCGACGAGCAGAAGTCGCGGCAAAGGCCGGCGATGATGCCGAGGTGCTCGAAGACCTCGAGCGAGCTTTCGCAATCTCTCGCCCGGGTAGCGAATCCCGCCGGCGAGCTGCGCGAATTCTCCTGGACCGAACCCCCGACAACGAAGAAGAACTCGGTTGGATTCAAGAGCTCGCGCTTGGCAACACCGACCAAGACGAGTGTGCCTATCTGGACATCCTACGCGCCAGACTGCTTGCCGCAGAGGGTGATCCACAGGCGGGACTCGAGGCTCTGGCCAATCCCCTCTCAAGCGAAGGAGTAGGCGACACGCCCAAGAGTGCCGCACTACAGCTTAAGGCCGAGATTCTCGAGACTCTAGGAGAAGCGAGCGCACGAGCCGATGTTCTGGAGAAGCGCGCAAGCCTCTCAGGCTCACACAAAGAGCGCGCCGTGGCATTCATCGAATCCGCAGAGGGTTGGTTCAGTGCTGACGATTCGGGTCGCTGCAGCGCCGCACTCCACTCGGCATTACAAGTAATTGACAGCGCCACGCCGATGCCCGAGCTTAGGAAGCGAGCCCTACAGTGCCTAGGCGCTAACGCTTGGCGCTCACGGCAATGGGGGGCGGTCGACGACGCCTACGAAGAAATCTATGCCGACGCAGGTTACCCCGCTCCCCAAGAACAATTGCTGCGGTGGGGAATTGCCCTGGAGAACCTCGGCAAATCCGAAGATGCCAAACGAGTTCTGGAGCGAGTAAGCGCGACTGAGAGTTCTTCGGATCAACCAGCCGCACAGGCGTGCCGCCACCTTGCAGATCTGTACGAGAGATTGGGTGATTTCCGTGAGGCCGCGGCGGCCCAAGAACGCTATGCGTCCAGCGAGGTCTGTGAGCTAAGCTCCGCCGCACAAGCAGACGCGTGGTACCGAGCCGGCGCCATCCACCGACGAGGCACAGACTCGGCAGAAGATGCCAAACGCTGCCTCGACAAGGCATTGCGGATCGCCAGCGACCATTTGCCTGCCCTCGATGCGCTGGAGCAAATCGCTCGCAGCGAAGGCGCGCATGAACGACTGGCAGTGATCTTGGGCCGCAAAGTCGCAGTCATGTCCTCGCACCCGGCGCGTCAACGCGGTCTCCTTGTAAGGCTAGCTCAGCTCCAAGAGCAGCTTGGACGCACTGATGTTGCCCGCGAGACCTACCGACGAGTTCTCACGATCGCACCCACCTATAGGCCTGCGCTGCTATTCGCAGCGCACGATGCCCAGGCCAGCGGCAATCACCCCTTTGCCTCCGAGGCACTCGGGTTGCTCGCAGGCCCACTAGAGCATGACAACGAACTATCTCTGGGCGCGGACGAAATAGCCGCACAGCAACAAGAGGCAACTCTAGATCTCGCCGCCCTCGTGGTTGGTACAGCGGGGCAAGTTGCCAGCGAGTCGGTTACGTCGCTCCTACTGCGAGAGGCTCACGAGCGCGATGAGTTCATTATCTGGACAGCGCTAGCCGCAGCCTACCGGCGCCAAGCCAATTTTCTGGAACTAGCCGACACCCTGGGGCACCTCATCAAGCATGCCGAGGCCGAACAAGCGTTAGATCTGAGTCTTGAACGTATTAAGTTGCTCGCCAATGATCTCGGCGATCACGGTGGAGCGCTCATCGCGCTCCGTATCGCCGAAGAGATCGATCCGGAGAACGAGGACCTGGCGCGATGGTACGGGACTCTCAGCTATAGCAACACCGAGCAACACGCTGTAGAAGGCGCCGATCAATCCACCCAGGAGACTTCGAACGAAATTGAGTCGGCGATACAGATCGCCACTACGCTAATCGAAGACGGCGATTGGTCCTCTGCCTTGAAACTCCTCGGCCCCTTCGATCGCAGCGAACATGGTGAAGAGATATTGTGGCTCCACGTCGAAGCTGCACTGGGGGCAGGAAGATCTCGCAAGGCTATCGCCCTGCTGCCGCGAATCGCTGAGTACGCCAAGGGGCAACACGACGTCGCGGGGGAGCACCGAGCCACGCGAAGATTGGCAGACTTGGTGCTCGAAACCGAAGGCGCAGAGGATGTAGCGTTGAAGCTCTACCGCCGAGCCCTGGCACTAGATCCGAGCGACCTAATTGCTGCCGAACTCTGCGCTGAAATGCATGAGGACGACGAGATGAGTCCCAGCAAGCGAAGGGAACGCCCTTCGCAAACCGAGCAGGCATCCGCCAACACTGGACCGACAAACGAGGCCCTGGCTCTCCGCGCAAAAGCTCGCAAAGCTCTTGGCGCTGGCGATCTTGCAACTGCCATCGAGATGCTCGAAGGAGCCCTTGCCCTCGCGCCTCACATTCCCAGCCTTCATCATGAGTGTGCTGAGATGGCGCTCGCTGCCGACGATCCAGCTAAGGCCGCGCATTGGCTCGAAGCTCTCGCCGCCCACATAGAAACTAGGCAGGCGGGACACTCCCAGTATCGTGCGAGCCTGAGTGACCTGCACCTTCAGATTGCAGGCTTGTACTACGATACACTGGCATCTCCAGCCAAGGCTCGGCACCACATGCGATGTGCCGCAAATAGCTGCACGTCCGAGATGCGGCGCGCGGCAACCCTACGTCAACTAGCCTCCGAGGCAGCAAGCGCCGGTTGCCTGGCGGAAGCCATCTCGGCCTATGAGGCTATTGGTCTAGAGAACCTCTCCAGCCACGAGCGCCTCGCCGCCGCAAAACTGTATCAGCAACTTTCGCGAGACCATGCCTCGATCAAACTATTGGAGTCTGCGCGGTTGGCCGGCACGCTCACCAATGATGGCCGCACCCAGCTCTTCGCGCTGCATCGCAACCGCGCTCGCAATCAAGAACTAGCCCAATCCTTGGAGCGAGGTGCACGCAGCGCGCCGAAGACCATTGCTACGACTCGCCTAGTTGAAGCATTGCGAATCTACGAACATATCCTAGACGACGCGGAGGGCACTGCGCGTGTCCGGGTAGCGCTATTGAACATCGGTGCCGCCGATAAGAGCCCCGGAGAGCCTCTATCTAGCGTGGCAGAACTCGAGAGCGCATCAGAAGCGGCCGCAGCCACTGGCGATGCGGAGGTGGCAGCCAGCCTGCTTAGTCGAGCCATTCAAAAGCACTGCCAAGAGCTGAGTGCAATGGGGGGTTCGATTGACGGAGTGGCCCGAGCACTGCTCGACAGTCTCCGAAACAGGGTATTCAACGACCGAAGCAATTCTCAGATCGCTGGCCTTGTTCCCAGAACAGGGCCAAGTGCCAGAGAGGTACACGCGTTGGTTCGCGGTCTCTCAGCGGTTGCAAACATCGACGAAGACCGTGACAGCGCGGCAAGGCTGCTAAAAGAAATTGCCGTTTTGCGATACAGCGAGCTTCACGATATCCGAGGTGCAGCCGATTCCATGGCTCAAGCGCTTGCTCTGCGCGCCGACGACCCGGAGATTCTAGCGGAACTCTCCAAGATGCTAACCGAGGCAGGCGATCACACCCAACTAGCCAGTGCCTACGAACTTCACCTAAGCACGATCGAAGGTCCACGAAGGGCGCTCCCCCTGATCGAGCTTGGCAAGATATGCCATCATGTTTTTGGAGAGGGAGAGAGGGCGCGGCGCTGCTACGACGAGGCAGAGCACGTCGATAGCGGAGTCGCAGAGCAAGTTCGTATGCTGCGCCAAACGCTTGGCGTCACTACACAGCTTGGCAACCACGCAGAACAGGAGCTAAGCGCCGAGATTGATCGTGCATTGGCCATGGAATCTCAGGGCAGACACTCGGAAGCCCTAGACCTATACGAAGCAGCAGCTACAACTGCTCCGCAGGATCCCCGCCCGTTTCTCGCCTTGCGCCGCATCTACGAAGATCGCAAAGAGAAGGAGAAGCTCAGCCAGGTTCTGGAGCAGCTCACGACACTGAGTAGGTCTCGACAAGAGCGAGCTAGTATCTTCTTTGAACGGGCCATGCTCGCTCGCGACGAATTTCACGATGACGTGCTCGTCTATGAATACCTCAAAGAAGCAGCGGCAAACGACCCAGAAAACTCTCGCTACTCGCACGCTCTGCGGACAATATCCATGGCCCGCGGCGAATGGGCTCTCGCCGCAGAGCTCACCTATCGCGAGATTGGCGCCAGCACTGACAACGAAGAGCTCGGGGCCCTCTACCTCGAGCTTGCCCTGATTTTTGATGAGAAGCTGCTCGACGCTCCACAAGCCCTAGCAAACTACGAGCAGGCACTGAACATTGACCCGAATATCCCCGCTGCGCCTCGTCCCTTGGCACGTCTCTACGAACTCGCGTCGAGGCACGACGAAGCAGCAGATATGTATCAGAAGGCCGCGGTCCTGAGTCCAGACCCAACAGAACGCGGTCGACTACTGCGCCATGCCGCCATGAACGCAGAGCAAGCCGAGCTTGGTGATCTCGCTGTGTCGCTGTACTCCAAACTCGCAAAGGAAGCTGGCGAGAATGACCGTCAGACGGCTCTCGAAGCGACGCGACGAATCGAGGCTGAGACGATTCCCCCCGGTACATCGTCGAAGCACTCTTTTGAAGAGCTTCAGGCACGCTTGAAGATGAACCATGGAGATCCCACAGAGCGGGCTCGCGTCCTCTATGAGCTCGGAATGGCCTATCAGCACAACCTGCGTGACCCTAACGCAGCAGTCAAGGCCTACGAAGAATCCCTATCGCTTGACCCAAACCTATTGATCGCTAAGGATGCACTCGCAGACCTTTGCTATCAGCAGCGAGACTGGCCCCGAGCGCACCACCTCTACCGGGACATTCAACCGGAGCTCAGCACGCTGCCACCGGCCGAGGTCGCGCTTCGGCGAGCCGAAATTGCCGAAGCCATGGGCAATGAGACCGAGGCTTTCGAAGCGTTCAAGTGGGCCCTAGAATTCGCTCCCGACGATACGAAGGTCCTCGGAGGGCTCTGCCGATGCGCGTCACGAGTAGGCGAAGACGCCCAGGCGTTGCTCGCCCAGCAAACTCTCGTCCGACTCATCCCCGTTGAAGAGGTCGAGCGTCTTCATTCTGCCCGTGTCTTCCTCGCCGACCTGTGTCTGAGCTTCGGCGACCTCGAAGGTGCCATTCGCAGCTACGAAGATCTCTTGGTCGACATTCCCGACAGCGTGGTGGCTAAGAAGGAATTGCCGAGGCTCTATCTAAAAGCGCGTCTCCTAGAAAAGGCCATCGCGGCTCTCATAGAACTCGTACGAATTACGTCGGCTCATGGAGAAAAAGCTCAGTTGCTCTTCGAACTGGGCGAGTCGCACGCGGAATATTCAGACGATCCAGAGCTGGCAACCGAGGCCTATTTCCGCGCGATCGATCTCAACCCGCTCCACGTTCCAACACTTCGCAGGCTCCTGGCCTACTACAGCGATGAAGGCGACTTTCTGGCTACAAGCGAAATGGCCGCCGACCTGCTCCGGCAGAACGCCTTGCTAGGAACTCAGACGAGCATCGCAGTGCTCTATCGGGCCGGCCTGGCAGCTGCACTTTCCGGTGATCTTAGGCTTGCACGCACTATAGGCGAGTCCCTCGGCAGCGGTGCACCGGAAGAGATAGCCCGGGCAATTCGCGAGTTCTTCGAATTGGCGAACAGCCCTTCGGTTGGTGACTTGGCAGAAGCTGCGCGCAATCTCTGCGATGCGGCCGGAGACGACTTGAACGCGGTGTCGCTAGCTCTTGGCAAGCACGAATCGGCCAAGAATATCGTGGATCTAATCGACGCGCTCAATCAGCTGGCCGTTTGAGATCTTTGGCCGCGGGCAATGGTTGACGAGGTCTGAGATGTGCTTACGTTGTGCGCATGAGAATTGATCGCCTGACAATCAAAGCAGCTGAGGCAGTTCAGAGCGCCCAAGAGATTGCCATAAAACGGCAACACTCCCAGGTGCTTCCTTTGCACCTTCTCATGTCCTTTCTCGTTCAGGACGAGGGCCTAGTTCCCAAGCTTCTGAGCCGAGTCGGCGTCGACATCGAAGCCGTCGCCGCCAGTCTCGAAGACTCGATGAAGACCATGCCCACCGCCAGCGGGGCGACGGTTGATGTCGGTGTTTCCCGCGAACTCAAGAATCTTTGGACTTCAGCCAGCACCGAAGCGGACAGCTTCAAAGACGACTACATATCGAGCGAGCACTTCTTGCTCGCCATGCTTGATGGCGAAGACGCCAGCGGCAAAGCACTCAGCGACAACGGGCTTACAAAAGAGCAGCTAATGAAGGCCCTCGGCGATATTCGCGGCAGTCAGCGAGTGACCGACCAAGACCCGGAAGGCAAGTATGAGGCTCTGGAGAAATTCACGCGCGACCTCACTCGTCTCGCCGGCAAGGGAAAGCTCGACCCTGTCATCGGCCGTGACGCGGAGATTCGCCGTGCCGTTCAGATTCTCAGTCGACGCAGTAAGAACAATCCTGTTCTCATTGGCGAAGCTGGCGTCGGCAAGACAGCGGTAGTCGAGGGCATCGCCCGTCGCATTGTCGAAGGTGATATTCCAGAATCCCTTTTGGGGAAATCCCTACTCGAACTCGACATGGGCGCGCTCATCGCGGGCGCCAAGTACCGCGGTGAGTTTGAAGAGCGACTCAAGGCCGTACTAAAGGAGATCGAGGCGGCGGACGGAGGCATCATTCTCTTTATCGACGAGCTACACACCATGATGGGTGCTGGCGCTGCAGAAGGCGCGATGGACGCTGCAAACCTGCTCAAGCCGGCTCTCGCCCGGGGCGATTTGCGCTGCATTGGCGCTACCACCCTGGACGAATATCGCAAGCACATAGAGAAGGACAAGGCGATGGAGCGGCGCTTCCAGCCCGTTCTAGTCGAGCAACCTAGCGTAGAAGACACGATTGCCATTCTTCGCGGGATCAAAGAGAAATATGAGGTGCATCACGGCATACGCATCAAAGATGCAGCACTTATCTCCGCCGCACGACTCTCGCATCGCTACATCAGCAACCGCCAGTTGCCCGACAAGGCCATAGATCTCATAGACGAGGCAGCATCTGCACTAAAGATGGAAATCGAGTCGGTGCCAACACCGATCGACGAGCTCAAACGGCGCATCCTAACGCTGGAGGTAGAGAAGGCCGCCCTCTCGAAGGAGGAAGATCGCCGCACCAAGGAACGCCTTCCTGCAGTGAAGAAGGAAATCGCCGACCTCTCCGAGAAGGTCAAAACCATGACCGTTCAGTGGCAGGCCGAGCGTGACCTCATCGAAGGCCTCCGCAAGGTGCAAGCCGAAGCCGAATACGCAAAGAGCGAGGCGGAGCGGGCGCAACGCGAAGGTGATTTCGCGCGCGCCTCTGAGCTTCGCTTCGGAAAGATACCCGAATTCGAAAAACGCCTGACAGCTGACACCCAGGCACTCGAAGTTCTGCAAACCGACGGAGGCTTCTTGCGGGAAGAGGTCACGGACAACGACATAGCGAGTGTGATCGAGCGCTGGACCGGAATTCCGGTGGAAAAGATGCTCGAAGGAGAGGCCGAACGTCTCACTAACATGGAGGACCGCCTGCGCGAGCGAGTAGTAGGCCAAGACAAAGCTCTCGCCTCCGTCGCGCAGGCGGTTCGACGCGCACGCGCCGGACTTCAAGATCCCAACCGCCCCATCGGTTCGTTCCTATTCTTGGGGCCTACCGGCGTCGGCAAGACGGAGCTCGCCCGCTCACTCGCCCACTTTCTCTTCGACGACGAGTCCAACATGGTTCGCATCGACATGAGCGAGTTCCAGGAGAAGCACTCGGTCGCTCGCCTAGTTGGAGCGCCCCCGGGCTACGTGGGGTACGACCAAGGTGGACAGCTCACCGAAGCGGTACGGAGACGCCCCTACTCAGTGGTACTTCTCGATGAAATGGAGAAGGCGCATCCAGATGTTTGGAACATCCTCTTGCAGGTGCTCGACGATGGACGACTCACCGATAGCCAAGGGCGAACAGTGGATTTCAGCAACTGCCTCATCATCATGACGTCGAACGTGGGCTCCAGGCTACTACTCGAACTTGGCGACGACGTAGACCACACCAAGCGCGCAGAAATCGAGAAGGGCGTCGAGAGCGAATTGCGCTCGGTATTCCGCCCCGAGTTTCTCAACCGCATCGACGAGGTGATTCACTTTGAGCCCCTCGCCCGCGAGCAACTCGACGCCATCGTGCACATCTTGGTCGCACACTACAGCAAGCTCTTGGCTGAGCGAGAGCTTCAGCTCACCCTCAGTCCTGCCGCAGCTGCCCTCTTGGCGGAGTGTGGCTACGACCCCGTATACGGAGCACGGCCACTAAAGCGCAGCATCCAGCGCCATCTGATCGACCCTCTAGCCAACGAAATCCTCGCAGGGCGTTTTCCGGCAGGGAGCACCATTGTCGCCGACGAAAGTGGGGATAGGATTGCCTTCCAGGTAGCCGAGGCCAAGACCGAGGCCGCCTAGGGGAAAGAACATGCAGATGAGGGATCCGTACAAAGCCCTCGGAGTCGACGCAAGTGCCAGCGACGCCGAGATCAAGAAGGCGTACCGCCGCCTTGCCAAGCAATATCATCCGGATCGAAATGCTGGTGACAAGACCAAGGAGGCCAAGTTCAAGGACATCTCCGCCGCGTACAACATCCTCTCGGACCCATCGAAGCGAGCGCAATTCGACAATGTAGCCAGTGGAGGCAATATCCCAACGGGGGACCTGAGCGAAATCTTCGCGCAGATGTTTGGCGGTGCAGGTGGTCAGAGACGAGGTCGCCAGGGCGGCGGCAGCCCATTCGGTGGCATGGGCGGAGGCGCAGGCCCCTTTGGTGGAGGCATGGGCGGCAGCCCATTCGGTGGCATGGGCAGCAGCCCATTCGGCGGCATGGGCGGTCGGCCCCAGGCTCGTCCCAAACCCGCACCCAAGGAGCGAAAGATCAAGGCCAAAGATGGCTCAGAACTGACGCTCCGCGGCACCAGTATCTACTCCGACCTGCGAATCACGTTCGACAAGGCTATGACCGGCGTTGTATCCAACGTGCCAACATTAAGGGGCGTGGCCAAGGTGCGAATTCCCCCGGGGACCAGCAGTGGTCAGAAGCTGCGACTCAAAGGCAAAGGACATCGCTCAGGCAATGGAGCTTACGGCGATCATTTTGTTACCGTTCAGATCGATGTTCCCAAAGTCCTCGGTGAGGAGGGCAGCGAACTGCTAACAAAGCTCGTAGAATTATTGGCGAGCGAGAAATCTAAGAACCCATCATGAGCGCAGACGAAACATTGTATCCCTCCCTGGCCACCCGACTCGATGTCATTTTGCCGGGCGTCGTTACTTCGATTGAAATCGGCCGCGAGCGCAGCGCTGGCGCCATCGACGCTGCACTAAAAGACAGCGGTGAGTTCGTGCTCATCCCGCAGTTGGATCCAGAAGTTGACGAGCCGACGCCGGACGATCTAGCCAAGGTAGGCGTTCTCGCAGAGATTGCCAAAGCCGATAAGCAGGGGCCAAATCGCTACACGGTTGTGGTGCGCGCCATCGAGCGAGTGCACATCACGGAATTTGTCGACCGCGATCCGTACATGGTCGTCCGAACGTCCGCGTTCTCTGACTCGGGCGAAGAAGAGGCCAACAACACCAAGGCCGAAGAAGTCCGAGAAGCGATCATCTCTGTACTCTCCGGTGAGGAAGACAACGACGGTGCCATCGAGAGCATTCAAGAGCTCACTGATGCTGCCGAAATCGTCGATACGATCATCGCTCACCTCGACCTTGAGCGCGAACTTCGCATGGAGCTTCTCACCGAAGCTGACGTTTCGGAGCGAGCAAGGCTGATTCTCACGCCGCTCAAGCGTATGCGCGACGTCTTGAAGCTTCGCACGGACCTCAAGGGCGAATTCATGGACCCTCAATCTCGCGAGCATCGCGAGCTGGTTCTTCGCCAACGCATGAAGTCGATCCAAGAAGAGCTTGGTGAGACGAGCGACGAGAACGAGATTTCCGAGATGCGCGACAAAGTCGCCGAGAGCAAGATGAGCGACGAAGCTCGTGCTGCCTCTAGGAAACAACTTCGCCGTATGAGTGAAATGTCGCCTGGTACTGCCGAGTACAACGTTGCCCACAGCTATGTGCAATGGCTCCTCGAGCTACCTTGGGGCACGTTCTCCGAGGATACCCTCGACGTGCCAGCCGCCAGAGCTATTCTGGCGGCCGACCACGCAGGTCTTGAAACAGTCAAGAAGCGCATCCTGGAGTTCATTGCGGTTCGCAAACTTGCTCCCAACAAGCAGGGGCCGATCATTTGCCTTGCAGGCCCTCCTGGCGTCGGCAAGACATCACTGGGCCGAAGCATCGCAAGTGCCTTAGGCCGTGAGTACGTGCGAATTTCCCTTGGCGGCGTTCGCGACGACTCCGAGATTCGCGGACATCGCCGAACCTACGTGGGTGCCCTACCCGGTCGCATCGTCAACGGCCTCAAGCGCGCTGGCACCATGAATCCGGTCTTTGTCTTGGATGAGATCGACAAGATGGCGTCCGACACTCGTGGTGACCCCGCATCTGCAATGCTCGAGGTTCTCGATCCGGAGCAGAACGATGAGTTTGTCGATCACTACATCGAAGTGCCGATGGATCTGAGCAACGTCATGTTCCTCGCAACGGCAAACAACCTGGACACGATTCCCGGACCGCTTCGCGACCGCATGGAAGTCATCAACGTGCCTGGATACACCGAACTCGAGAAGATGCAAATCGCTCGCAACTACCTGGTGCCGAGACAGAAGGCCGAACACGGTCTCAACGAAGAGCAAATTGAGCTTGACGACGAGGCCCTCACAAGCCTTATAGATCACTACACCCGCGAGGCCGGTGTTCGTAATCTCGAGCGCGAGGTCGCAAGTCTATGTCGCTCTGCTGCCGTCACAATTGCTAGCAGCAAAGAGCCTGAGAAGATGAGAATGAAAATCGACAAGGCCAAGGTCGAAGAGGTTCTCGGACCTGAGAAGTTCGATTCGGAAATCGCAAATGCCAGACCGGAAATTGGCGTGGCGACAGGTCTTGCTTGGACGCCGGTCGGAGGAGACCTGCTCTTCATTGAGGTGCGTGCCATGCCAGGAAAAGGCAATCGCAGGCTCACTGGCCAGCTTGGCGACGTTATGACCGAGAGTGTGCAAACCGCCATCTCGTACATTCGTTCGCGTGCCGACGAGTTCGGCATCGCCCCGGAAGCATTCGATCGCTACGACCTTCACTTGCACCTACCAGCAGGTGGCATCAAGAAGGACGGACCGTCTGCAGGTGTTGCGATGGCGGCGGCGATTACGTCGCTGCTCTCCAATCGGCCTGTACGTCACGACATCGCTTGCACGGGCGAGCTAACTCTCCGCGGGCGAGTGCTCGCAGTTGGTGGCATTAAGACCAAGGTCTTGGCTGCTCAACGCGCAGGTATCAAGCTGGTGCTGCTGCCAGAACGCAACCGCAAGGACCTGGAAGACATCCCCGAGTCGGTTCTTGAAAGTATGGAAATCAAGTTTGTCTCTACGGCTGCGGAGGCATTTGAGTGCTTGCTCACAGATCCTGTTACCGAGAGTGACGGTTACAGTGCATTCTTGCCTCCATTGCCACCAGTAGAAAGATCGAAGGAAAACGAGCTACACTCATAGCGTATCCGACATCGGGATACCGCATCGGCGTCCCGAGTGTCGGCCACCCTAGCCTGAATCCGTCACCGGATTCAGGCTAGGGCCCGACGATGTCGGGCAAATCAAGAAATCAAGGAATCGTCAGCTTGCCAGGCGACGAGTTGAGGCTCAGTGCTCTCTTTGATGTCGGAGCGGTGGTTTTCGTGCGTTTCTTGTTGAGCGAGGAGAAACTCAAGACGCGGCAATGCACTACATGTAGTGGGTGATGTCTTAGACTAGCGGCTGCGGCCTAGGTCATTGCATCCGGTGCTCTGAGACGTGCAAGTGCCTGTACCAGGAGTTGCTTGCGTGGGAACGCGCTTGAGAGACGGACATGAGTTCGCCGGACACTGATCGAAACGACCGCCCCGACTTTGAAGAGTTTGTTGCGCAGCCTGCCGGCCTGGGGCGGGCCAACTCAGTCCCTACTAGGCCGACGTTGCGAATGGTGACCGTCAAGAGCTGAGCCGCCATCGCAAACCAGAGCCTGAGAGCATTGCCGCGAAACGTGTGGATAAAGCAACATTGTCGCTGTAGAACTGGTTCACCCCGCATCCTCGGGTAGATAGC
>JAAEPE010000436.1 GCA_024222395.1 Myxococcales bacterium | reverse complement strand
GCGGAAAGGATGATGTTCTTTTCGATTCCAATGCTTGATGAAGCCCATGACTCGCTCGCTCTGCTCGTCGCGGCAGGCGAAGTCTCCACGCTTGAGGATTCGTCGCTCAAGTATTGAAAACCAAATCTCGACCTGGTTCATCCACGAGGCATGGATCGGCGTGTAGACGAATCGAAAGCGGCCGCCGTGACGCTTGTTGAACTTCTTCCATCGCTTGTCTTTGCCATCGTAGTGGGTATTGAGGTTGTCCCAGACAACGTCGACCCTTTCTCTTGGGATATCGCCGTGCGAGAGCATCCATAAATGACACCAATGCATCGCCTGTTCGGCTCCTTACGACTCGGCCGAAATACGACCTGTCTTAATATCGAAGGCAGCGAGCAAGGTTTGCGTGCCGTGCCGTTTTTACTCATATTCGTAACGAACAGAGCCATCGCGAGGATCCACGTGCGTTGGGTGCTTGCGCTCGAGTACCTGCATGGGCTCCTCGTCAACGCACACAACGAGAGCATTCTTCGTTGGGCGAATGTACAAGTTGCAGATCCGTTTCGCCTTTGGCAGGAAGACCGGACTGGGCTCTAGGCCGATCTCACGCGGACAGGTCTCGGCAAATCCCGCCGTGCTCATGACCTCGGCAATTGGGTAGACACGTGACTTGGTACCAAGACTCATTTGCCCTGGCACAGTCACTAGGCGTCTACTTCAGCTGCATCAACTTCAGCGGGATGCGCTTCTCTTCGTCATCTCGCATGATCGTTATGTTGACGTTGTCACCAACTTGAAATCGCGCGAGGGCGTTGTGCAGCTGATCGTAGTCGAGCACCGGATACCTACCGATGGCAACGATGACATCACCCAAGAACATCTCGCCTCGTCGCTTGCGTAGCCCTCGCAGACCGGCCTTGGCAGCAGGCGTGCCGCGCTGCACTTCGGCAATCACGATGCCCTTGACGCCATTGGCCTTCGCCACTACATCTTCGACGAGCTTGATTCCCAGCCCCGCACGCTTCACTTCGCCATAGCGAATGATATCGGGTACCGAGCGGCGCACAGCCGATACTGGGACCGCAAACCCAACTCCGGCGGAACTGCCCGATTTGCTGCTGATCATTGTATTGACCCCAATGAGTCGCCCCTCTGAATCGAGAAGGGGCCCGCCCGAGTTGCCAGGATTGATCGCAGCGTCGGTCTGCAGCATATCCCGAATCTCGATCCCCCCGAACCCTGGCATGGCGCGACCTATGGCCGAGACAACTCCAACAGTGAGGGTGTGATCAAATCCAAATGGATTGCCGATCGCGACGGCTTTTTGACCAACGTCGACAGTTTGATTGGGGCGCGGCAAGGCGACTGGCTTGAGAGGTTTTCTGGTGTCAACTTTTAGTACTGCTAGATCCTTGGTTGGGTCACCTCCCACAAAGGTCGCCGGCAGCGTGGTTCCGTCATAGAGGGTGACCTCGAACGCCGTGCCCTTGTTGATGACGTGATAGTTCGTGACGATGTGCCCGCTCTTGTCCCAGACAAAGCCCGTGCCTGAACCCGCTTTGACTTCGGCGGTTCGGCGAGACCAGGCATCTCTGCGAATCTGCTTATTCGTGACAAAGACCACCGAGGGGGCGAGGGCCTTGAAGACCTCGACACTGTTTTGCTCATAGGCGCTGCGGGCCCCTGTGGGCAATGCGCCGATACCCGAGCCAGGTTGGGCGAGGGCCCCTTCATTGCGATTGTGCTCAGCAGGCGGCACAGCGAACTCTTGCGCCTGCTCAAGAGGCGGAGCGCTAGGTGGCTTCTCGCAGGCAAGTAGCGGTAGGGAGAACAGTAGCGAGAGAAGGAGGCAGCGCCTCTGCGCTGGGAGTTGATACATAATTCTAGCCTAGCATGTTGATGCGGATGTGCAGCCCCACGGGAAATCGCCTCGATCTGGCAATGGATGGCAGTTGGGGCGAGCGATTGACGAGTCGGCTGTGCATACTCGCCCACGCATGGGTGGCCGAGATCACAGCCAATCCGACGAGGAGTTCGAAAGAGACGTTCACGACTTTCGTGAGCTGTTGCGAACCAGCGATCGCGAAGGGCTTGAGAGTGCGCTTCAGAGTCCGGATCTCTATCGCCTGGCATGTGATGACGATCGGTATATGCGAATTGCAATGCAGGGGATCTCAGTCTTGGCCTGGGATGATCCGGCAAAGGCAAGCGAGCTCTTGGTGCACTTTGATGTGCATCGGGAACGAGAGAACACTGAGTCAGACGCAAGGCGAGCCGCTCACGCACTGCTTGCCGCAGTAGAGTGGCAACAGTTTGCAACACGCAGCACGTTGCCGATGCTGGTGATGGAACCGCTGCGAGAGTTCCTCCAGTTGCACTCGGCACTTGCTACCCATGAAAGCCACGGGGGCGACCTAATTGAGGCGATGCGCGTGCACCCGCAGCGCTATCTTGATCTCTTTGAGGGGCTAGCGCAGCAAGCTCACGGGTTGCCCGAGTGGATTTCTAATCTCTCGCATACATCTTCAGAGAGCGAAGGTGCCATCGAGTCTCTTGGCGAAGAGCAAATCACCGCCCTGTCGGCCGCAGTTTTCGAACTCAGAGATCTTCTCGCCCGGGGGCACGAGCGCTACCTGCTCGGGGCTGCGGTCTTGGGGACACTGGCATTCTTGCCCAATGCTGCCGGCGTACTGGCAGCCGTTGTGCTCCTCGCCGCGTTCTTCTTCCTGGGAGAGCGCAAGACTTACGATCAGATTGTGCGGCCGCGACTCGTCACCTTGGCGCTCGAACACGGGGTCGGAGCGAGAAGCGTTGTCACATGGATCTACAAGCTTCGCGGACAAGCGGGTCGCATGGGCCAATTTGACATCAAGATAGAGAACGATCGGGCGCTAGACCTGCTCGCCTCAGTCGCTTGCAGCGCCGGGGCAGCAAGCAGCGCCGGGGCAGCAAGCAGCACTGGGCCCGGAATCGACTCTGGAGCGGGAAACGGCGCAGAGTAGGGAAACTGGCGATTCGACAGCAGGCCTAAGTGTATAGTGGCCCGATGCGTAACCGTCGGGTGCCACACTGGGTGGCAAGTCACTTCACTACTTTCGCAATCGGGCTCCTTCTCGCTGGCGGCACGATTGCCCACGGGCTGCCGAGCCAACGCGCCAACGACCAGCGGTATGAGGCGCTCGACTCCTTTGCCCAGTCGCTCTCGCTCATCGCGACCTCGCATGTAGATGTCGTGGGCGAGCGCAAGCTTCTCTACGGGGCGATACGCGGAATGGTGGGAGAACTCGACCCGCATTCAGCATTCTATACGCCTAGCCAATACACGCGACTTCGCCAAGACACCGAGGGAGAGTTTGGCGGCATTGGCCTAACTCTTGGTGAGGGCGGCGCCTATCCGATCGTCGAAGCCGTTGTGCCCGCCTCGCCCGCCTCACGAGCGGGTCTTCAGATAGGAGACGAGGTCGCCGGGATTGACGGCGCTTCCACGGCTAGAAAGAAGTCTGAATCTTCCTCGGAACCAGAGGTTTCGGCGGTGGCTTGGCACTCTCGACTGAGGGGCGCCACCGGCACGCGAGTCAAACTTAGGGTCTTGCGCGGTGAATGGGTGGCGCCTCGCACGCTCACACTGGTGCGAGAGCGCATTGCCGTGCCTTCTGTACACAGTGAGCGCATCGGCAACGTCGCTCATATATCCATCCGACGGTTTCGCGAGGCCACAAGCCGTGACGTATACCGTGCTCTTTCGATCGAGCTGGCGAAGCCGAATACGAGCATCATTCTAGATATGCGAGGCAACCCTGGTGGGCTTCTCGATAAGGGCATCGAAGTCGCGGACTACTTCCTCGACAAGGGCGTCATCGTCTCTGTCGTGAGTCGCGGTGGCCGCGATGTCGAGGTTGCTCGCGCACACAAGGAGCGATCGTTCAGCAAGGCGCCCATGGTCGTACTCGTAGATCAGAACACTGCCTCCGCTTCCGAAATTATTGCCGCTGCATTGCAAGAAGCTGGGCGAGCTACGATTATTGGTGTGTCCACCTACGGCAAGGGCAGCGTCCAGAGCTTCCTCGACCTGAAGGACGGCAGCGGCCTTAAACTCACCACCTCGCGATACCTCACTCCCAAGGGCGCCACCCTGGAAGGGGTGGGGATTGAGCCCGACATCCGATCCGAAGCTTTTGAGCCTATGGTCGTGACCGCCGGGGGCACCGGAGGTGAACCTGTCAAGAACACCGTGAAATCACACAAACTCACGGGTGTGAGTGCTATTCATAGAGAGCAATTGTTAGAGGATCCCCAACTACTCAAAGCATTTCAGCATCTTACGAAGTAGTTGGTCATTTGCCCCAATGTGCGAGCAACCGCTCTGTGGCTTGACGGGTCCGGCGGCCAAAACTAGAATTTACACAACTTTGGCGCACTCACAGTGCGCGCCGAGACCCAAAAACCCCAGCAATGTACAAGCTCATCATTCAGGACGACGAGGGCAAGACCAAGGTGGTCCCCTTCATTCGTGAAGAGCTCACAATTGGTCGCCAAGAAGGCAATACGATTCGGCTTACCGAACGCAACGTCTCTCGGCGTCACGCCAAGCTTCTGCGTGGTCAAGAAGCGATAACAATCGAGGATCTCGACAGCTACAACGGCGTTCGAGTCAACGGCTCGCGGATTCAAGGCAAGGCCGAGATCAAAGAGGCGGATCGGGTTCAGATAGGCGACTACCTAATCGAGGTAAAGGCCGACCAACCCGCAGGTGAGATTGACCCTCACACCAATAACCTTGAGACCCTACAGATTCCGGTCGTTGGCGATGCGCCCGTGCCAGTCGCAACTTCCGGTTCTGGGGCAGTAACGGCACCAAACACCATTGCTGCGGTTGGCTCAGACAACTACGCAGAAGAAGCCGACTCTGCATCGGTCTCTGCCCCGGGCACTCCTGCTCCTCCAGTATCATCTGCTGCCGAGGAAAATGGTCGATTGGTAATTCTCTCAACAGGGCTGGCAGGACGGGATTTTGAGCTGGACTCCCTCGCCATGGTCATCGGTCGCACCGATGAAAATGACATCTGCGTAAATCACCGATCGATTTCACGTCACCACGCGAAGGTTGTTCGCGAGAACGGCACCTACTCTGTCGTCGATCTTCACAGCGCAAATGGTGTTCGTGTAAACGGCGAAGAGTACGGCAAGGTCGAACTTCGATCCGGAGATCTTGTCGACCTGGGACATGTTCGCTTCCGCTACGTCGCTCCAGGTGAGGACTTTCTCTTTGGACGTGACGCACAGGCTTTCGACATTGCCACCGAAGGCAAGGTCGGCAAGGGCATGTGGGTTGTGCTGCTCCTCCTCGTCGCCGGCGTGATCGCATTCCTCGCCATCAACAATGGCGGCGACACCAAGTCCGACGGCGGTGGCGATATCGCCAAGGAGCCAAACAACACAATCAAGCCCGACATTCCCAAAGTGGATCTGCCCGATGCGAAACCGGACCCGCTCGATGTGAAACAGGATCCTGAAGCCGAGTTCGATGCTGCCCAAGCTCCTAGCAGCGACGACAGCGCAAAGCTCGCCAGCTACATCGAAGCTGCCCTTGCTGCGCGAGAGAGTGACGATTGGAAGAGCATGAGCGTCGAGGCTAATAGGGCACTCGGAGTGGATCCTGGGAGCACCAAGGCTCAAGAACTTGTGCAACAAGCCGACTTCGAGGCGGGCAACCAGCAGACTTTCGACCTCTTCCAGGCCGCCGTGGCTGGGCGCAAGTGGGCTCAGATCGCTCTGCACTTCGCCAACATCGACCGCTCCTCGGTCTACAAGGTTCAGGCTCAGCCAGACCACAATCGTATGAAGGGCCAGTACCGAGCCGCTCAGCTGGAGGCCGCAGGCAAGGCTGCACATCGCAAAAAATGTGCGGAAATTAGTCGTTCGGCGTCGCGGGTGCCGGCTCAGTGGCCCGACGTCGCTACCAAGATATCCAGAGTCGCGTGCGAACGGGCCGTCGCCAACAACAAAAATAGGCGCCCAGACGCAAAGCCTCCAATTAACCCCGAGAACGACGGCCCTCCATTTGAGGAGCTCGTCGATCAGGCAAGTGCGGCCGTTCGCGATCATCACTTTGGCAAGGGGCTCACGCTCTGTGCCCAGGCCCTAGAGCAGAAGCCGAACGATCAGCGGGCAGTCTTGGTCTGCGGCATCGCCGCATGCAATCTCAAAAAGAGTGCTCAGGCCAAAAAGTACCTGCGACGCATCCGAGGTGCCTCCAAGAAGGCCAACCTCAGGCAAATATGCATCCGCGCAGAAGTGCCGGGCTTCGTCGACTAAGAGCCGCCACGGCTCTTCTTGGGCTGCGAACAACGCTCAGCATTGAGCAAGTCGGCCACGGCTCGCATTGATATCTGCCTGAAGCTGTAGTACACGGTGAGCGGAGCCGTATTTCCTAAACGGTTTCATAGGCTTGTAGGCAAATCTCATTGTAGACCCGCTCTCTAGGAGACTCACAACCATGCGTACACAACTATCACTTGCGCTCACTGGCGCTCTCACTGTCTTGTCAGCTGCCGTCTTCACTGGTCCAGCATCGGCTCAGTCGACCAAGGTCGGCGGCAACATCGACATCAATGCCTTTCGTCCCGCGATCGATTCTCGCGGTTACGTCACGGTCAATGCGTCTCAGGTGCTCGGACACAAGGAGCTCTCCTTTGGCTTGGTCACCAACTGGGGCAAGAGTGTTCTGACCCTCGAGGACGGTACAAATACCTACGAGGTCTCGAACATCATTACGCCGACTCTTGTTGGAGCGTACGGCCTCAAGCTCGGGCCCGCAGAGCTCGAGGTCGGCGTATCGTTTCCGTTCCACGTCATGAACGGCGATCGTAGCCCTGACTTCGGCGACGACACACCAGACGATCCAAACGACGATAAGAACTTTGGCTTCGAGGGCCAGGGCCTTG
>JAAEPE010000435.1 GCA_024222395.1 Myxococcales bacterium | reverse complement strand
GAAGGCCGAGAAAGGCGAAGTCACGATGGCGGAGTTGCGAAGCTCCGGCTGGGAGATGCTCGAGGTTGAGAAGAAGGCCCTGGTGTAGGTAGCTTGGGTCAGCGCAGTTGGCGCCGGGTTCGACTCCCGGCGCCTCCACTATTATTACTCAATCATCTCAGGATGATGAGAATCAGTGCAGTTCGGGTGCAGTAAACACCCGTGATGCGCTCGCCCAAGAGCTTGAAAAGGCTACGGCGCAGTGGGCATCCCAGGGCGATGCTCCATCGCTACGGCGAGCTTTGCTCGACGTTCTGCTGCGGCTTGTCGATCTTGACGAGTGACCGCGAGGTCCGCCCTGATGTCTCTAGGGTTTCGTGCGCTCCGCATTGGCGATGGCCGCGCAGTGGGTCTAGCATCAGTGCGTGCTGGAGGAAGACCTGTCAAGAATACTGAGCGCCCTGCACAGCTCTTTCGCTTGGGCGCCGGTTTGCTCTCAGAGCGAACTTACCGAGTTTGAAGCGAGACATGGAATCGAGCTACCACACGACTACAGGCGCTTCATGCTTGAAGTCGGAAACGGGGGTAAGGCCGAACTTCGAGACACGGTCTTCGCGCTAGGCAGAACGACCTATCCGACAGACGGGCCATTGGAGGACGTCGGCCAGCTCTCGGTTGAATGCCCCCTCGTCATCTCGCCCGACCATTGGAACCTCGAAGGTGGCGCCGGTGATGCGGTCGGTGGCGAGGACGACGGTGAAGATGAAGACCATGATGAGGATGACGAGGTATTTGAGGCCCTCCAGGAGAAATGGGAAGACGAGCTTTGGCCGGTCGATGGAATCTTTCCGTTCTCATACCAAGGCTGCACGGTACCTAGTCACCAGCGGCACTGAGCGCGGACATGTCTGGGAGTTCGATGGGGGATCGATCAACAGTGAGGAATGGGGGCCGTTCTGCCCAACACCAAACCCTCTGTTGCGAAGTGTGACCTTCATAGAGTGGTTGGTCTTGCAACTCAATCGAGCCGACCTGATTTCAGGAGAACGTTAATAGGCAGTGCGAGCGTTCATATCGACATACGACGGACTCGAAAGCCCAGAGGGTCGTGCGCTCACTCGGAACCTTACCGAGGTCGGCTGCGAAATCGAATTTTCTCCATCGAGCCCGCACAGTGGCAGTGACGATCCTCGCTGGCCCAGTTGGCACTCAGAGGGCCTGCCAGCCGCGATTGGGCGAGCAGACATATTCATCGCTTTGATCCCAGACTCGTCGGTCTACAGTTCCACTTGGATGGCCAGTGAGTTCGACGAAGCCTTCCGCCGATTTCAAGACCACGGCTCGCCAAAGCTGTATATCTATCAATCGGATCCCGCCGTCCTTCCTGCGGGCTTCGCTAGCTATGTCTCAGCTTCGGAGCGGCTGCCATCCGATCCGACTGCTGCGGCACAGGTCGTGGGCGCCGGATCGGCGCCCCCTGGATGAGCTGGCGACTGGATTTGGCGTTCAGCTCTTCCCCGGCAAGGCTCATGGATCGATGCTCGGTATGCTCTACGAAGAGTTGCTGGAACAGACTTCTGCGACTTTCTGGATAGGCACGCGACTCACTAAGAGTGGCGGTGGCTGGTGACAAAAGCTCTTCCTCTGCCGATTCTGGTGATGCTCCTCGGCTGTGGAGGCCCTGCGGGCAAAGCGAGGTTCTACCCCGAGCTGACGGTACAGCAGGTTCTCACCAAGCTCACGGCGCGACAATCGCTTGCTCAGGGATTCATGGTGCTCGATAGCCGGATGGACTATTGGGCGTTTCGTTCCGTGTATTTGTCGGAGTTAAGACTGAGTTAAGAGCTGTTTCGCCGGAGTTAACGTGGAGTTAAGACATGCCAACCCCGGCAGAAAGTGCATCTCGCCAACGGTTGTATCGTCATTCCTCGTCGGACGGTGCCACCGTGTCGCTACGCAGCGTGAGCGAGTCCCAATCCCAGCGCTTGAGGTAGCGCAGATCGTTCAGCGTGAAGCCGTCTTCGGAAAGAGGCTGGTGATCCACGACTCGAATGCCCTTTACGCCATTGAGGATGGCTACGATGTCATCGAGTACGGCTTGGCCCTTTTCCTGCTTATCCCAGTCGTCAAAGTCGCTTGGTAGCATCGTGGCCCGAATCTCCACCTCGTAGTCTTCATCGCTCGCGAGTTCGTCATCTTTGGTGAGAATGTAGATTCCAGTGAGGTCGGTAGCAGCCTTGAGCTTCTTGCTGAGCTTTCCATCGACAGTCTTTACCCGGTTGTTGAACTCATCAGGGAATGCCGCACGCTTGTAGCGATGGGCCAACCACGAGCGGAGCTGTCGGATACTCTCGTCATCTAGCCCCGGCTCCTGAGCCGGGCTGTGCCTGCTTAGCAATTCTCGCGGGAGACGATACCGATCATGAATGCATGCATCGATGAATTCTTTTCCCGCAGAAAGCTGGAGCGTTCTTGGATTCTTCGCCCACCGCAGGTTGCCATTCAGCCTCGATGCTCTCTTCGCAACCAACACCTCCGCGAAAGGCTCAACGTCAAACGAGAAGTGTACGAGGTCGCAATCTTGAGTAACAACGACCCCGACCATCGACTCGGTGTCGATTCCCCAGTCCACCGCAGCCTTCTCAAGAAGCTCTGAAGGGAGGAACGCTCCTTGATGCCACCCGTTCTTTCGGATGGCATCCGCGCTTGGTTCAATCGGCGTCGAACCGTTTTCCGGTGGCAACGTCAATCTCGTCCTCGTCCAATTCTGCCACACCCAATGATAATGCAACCTCGCGAGCGGGTCTCACTCGGCGTGGCCCGCCACCTAGCAGAGCTAGTCTCTGGAGCTGCTCGATAACCTGTGCTTGGGGGATAGCGTCTCTTTGTAGAAGCTCAACAATCGTAGTGCCAGCGCTAAGCGGATCTCGGACGCGGCGTCCCAAAGGCCGCTTTCCGATACGTTTCCAGTGTCGAGCATACGTAGCAAGCTCCTCCAGGCGCTTCCGATTAACTGATTGAGGCCGACTCTTGCCAGCCAACCACGCATAGACAGTGGGGCGTTCCACGCCAATGCTGCCAGCGAGTTCGGTAATGTTGAGAGACAGGACTGAGCGAACAAGACGCAGTAGCTCTGTGGTATCTGCCTGCTTTCGAGGTGTCGCTCGCACCTCGACCAAACGGATCTTGCCGCCTGTACCAGTCAACTCACGCCGGAACCTCGGACGCACTCTGATATGCCCGCCGGAACCAGGCAAAGGCAAATCCCACCATTGCTTCATTTTAGCGCCGACCGGAGGGCCGCTGCCGTCCAAATCCGCAAAGAAGGCTATTGGGTCGGAAATTGCCTCTCTCTTTTGTAGGCTCATCGCGATTCTGCTCCCCACTGCTTGAGAGCCTCTTCTGTCACGGCTTCGCGGAACACTCGATCCGTGTAGTCGTGAAGCTCCCAAAGCTGCTTGACTAGTTGTCCTGGATCATAGTCTCGCGACGCCTGTGAGAAGTGATCAATATCTAGAATCGCGACCTTCTCTCCTTCTTCGAGTGTTAGATCAAATTCGAGATGATTTGCATCCACGTCGTTGGGAAGATAGGCCCCGTTGTCCGACTGCATCAGTTTCAGGACCAATGTGCCTGCGTCTGTCGAGCCACGCTGTTCAAATCGAAATAGTGAGCGCTTTACCTTCAGAGAATCATCGCTCAATCCAAGCAAACCAGGCTTGATATACGATTTGAAATCTCCGGCGACCAGCGGACGAATCAGATCCACGTAACGCAACCCAACCCGCTCAGCAAGGGAAGCATCTGTCACCTCCCCAACGATTTCTAGGACCTTCTCATAGTCTTGAATGAACTCATCAAAGACTGTGTACTTCGACGTTTCAAGTACGACAAAGTCCGGAGCCACGATGACCGTCTTGGTCTGATCCTTGTTCGAGAAAACCCACTGATGACTCGTTCGCACCTCCGGAGGCCCGGTCATGACAAACTCTTGAATATTGTGTGCCTTGAAGCGTGGATAGCCCTGCCGACGCAAACGCTCTTGAATTGCTGGAATGAAGTTGTTCATCTCCAAGATCGGAGAGATCCGGACTTGGCACAGAACGCAAATCAGCGGTGCATCCGTGAGCCTGAGCGGCTTTAGAGATCGAGTCACACCAAGAACTTAACACTCCACATTACACTTCGCAAGTCGCTAAAATCACGACCGATTTGGCCAGTACTTTCTCCCAGACAAGCCGCCTAGTGTAGGCAGTGATAAAGAAGTGATCCGAAACAGCATTCAAAAGTGATCCACCCAGGCATCACAATTCCTGGCTAGCATCGAGTTGCAAAACGAGATTCTGGCCAGGAGGAAATGGATGCTCAAGATGGATCAAGTGCATGT
>JAAEPE010000434.1 GCA_024222395.1 Myxococcales bacterium | reverse complement strand
GTGTTCTTTGACGTGATCTGTACCCAATGGTCTGAGAACTTCAGCCCAAGCTTCTGGCATTCTCTCAGAGTAGGTCTTGCGCTCCTCAGCCTCGGCTGCCTCGCGGATTTGTGTCTTAACTTCTGGATTAGAAATTGCAACAAATGTCCAAGGTTGTAGGTGAGCCCCTGAAGGTGCGGTACTAGCCGTCTTAATGGCTAATTCAATCAATTCACGCGGCACTTCTCTATTTGAGAAATGACGAGTTGTTCGACGTGTATCCATCTGCTCGTAGAAGGCTCGTGCGCGTGAGAGCATCTCATCTGCGGGTAATTCGTCAAAGACGAGGTCGATGAATCCCGGTTCCTCGTCGCCCACGCCCATGGCTTGGCTCAGTCGCGCCTTGCCATCAATGCTGCCATAGCAAGGCCCGCTGCTGCTGCAGGGGCTGCGAAGCCCGGTAACCTGCCCTCATCCTCTTTCTGGCATTCAGTCGAAGGGCCGCCCCATGCCTCGTTATCGTACCAACAGTCTGACCAAACCTTCCATCCAAAGCCAGATTCAGGTACAGTTTCTGTTGAGTCATCAGAGTGAGTGATGTCGAATCTCCAGTTAGCATAGGTTGCGTAGTCGTCTAC
>JAAEPE010000433.1 GCA_024222395.1 Myxococcales bacterium | reverse complement strand
GCATGCTACGCGACATCGCACGACGCTACCCGAAGGCAACGACGATTCACTTGGTCGTCGACAACCTCAGTACTCTCTGGTCTCGATTCACGGTTCACTTCACACCAACTCACGCTAGCTGGCTCAACCAAGCGGAGATCTAGATAGGTATCTTCGCAACTCAATGCCTTGGGCAACGACGCATCTCTTCCTTCGACGAACTCAAGCGGGAGGCTGCTGCATGGCGCCGTGCTGCCAACCGCAAGAAGATCAAGATTCGCTGGCGATTCACAGTCCGAGATGCACGGAGGAAATTCGGCTACTCACGGAGGAGGGGCAAAATCAATCTGTCGCGGAACTAGTAGTACAAGAATGTCGACAGCCCTGCTTCCAAACCGTCTGTCCTGTATTTCACGTCGATGTTGAGGGCAAGGTTGCGCATGTAGAACCATCGCAAGGTGTTACTCGCTTCAAACCCCAGTGTTTGATCTGACTTGGCATACCAAAGGGCTTTGGCTTGCGAGAGCGAAATGAGTTTATCGTGCAGAGCGAAGCGAAATCCGGCTCGCGCTCCGAGTCCGAACCGGAGCGGCCCTAGGACATCGAGGCCTGGTCGTGCCATGGCCTCCACATCTGCCATTAGCCATGTGGCGACACTCTCGCTCTTGGTTGCCAGGGTGTAGCCAGTGGCAAATTCAAACGCACCGGCAAAGCAGTCGTCGCAGTCCTTGTCGCGAATTCGACGGCCTCCAACGTCAACAATCCATGAGAGCTTTCGCTCATACCGCCGAAGAGGCATTAGGTTGATGATGTTGGTGAGAGAGAATCGCTCAAAGCGAAACTCGCTTGTCACAGGTAGGTAGCGAGCTTCGGTGGGGAGAAACTGAATTTGGGACAGCTTTGGGAGCCCAGTTGTCTCGTCGGCAAGATCGTGCAGCGCTAGTCGAAAATGCACGGCCAAGAACGGGTCTTGATCTCTAAGTCCCGAGCCCAGACCGAGCCTGCGTGAACGGTGGGCGCGATGGGGGGCCTCGAGCGCAGGGAAGCTCTTCTTGAGCGGTGCTGATACCAGTCCGAGTTCGGCACGACGGGCCATGAGCTCAAAGCGCGCGTTCGTCGCGGGGGTGTCCTTGTTCTTCAGTAGCTCTTCTGAATGCTCCATGTCCATCAGGTCGATCGCAGCGTCTAGCGTTGCTGCCACCTCTGCCACAGGCATCTTCGCGGGGGCCGGGCTTGTCGGCGTCTGCTTGAGTTCTGCAAGCCAAGCGTTCTGTGCTGGGCCCAGAGATTTCGTGCGTTCTCGTGCTTGTCGCCGCAGTGAAGGGCGAAACTCGAGCCCGGATACGAGCCCTTTGTGTGCGACCACAGCCTTCAGGGTGTCTGCGGGGAGTACTGGCCACCCAAGCTCGCCTCGCAGGTCGATCCGCGGCACGGCGGCATCGAGGAGACCAAGCACATGGTACGAACAATTCTCGGTTAGATAGTAGTAATCAAAGTGAGTCCGACCGAGTTCCCACACGTGAAGCACGACTCTTCGAACTTCCTCCTCGGTGAGGTTGAGTTCATAGGACCACAAGTCTCGAGACTCGTAGTCGTTGTACTCGCGCACCTTGTAGTAGTATGGCATCTGCAGAAATGATCCGCGAAAGAGGCCAACGAGCCCCTTGAATGCGTAGAGAACCGCATTGTCAGTGTCAACGGTAGCTGAGTAGTTGATGCCAGTGTCGAGTAGCTCGGAGCGCTCCTCGCCTTCGGTGTCGCGCTTGTTGATGCGAAGGAACGTGTGCCCAAAGGCCGACGCCGCGCTTGCAAGGTAGTACGAGGAGAACACAAGGCTGACCGACTCCGCGTTTAGTGACGCAAAGAACTTATCTCGCTTCTCACACTCAACCTCAGGCAATCGCGCTTTGTCGAAGTGCAGCACCTGATCAAGCCACTCAAAGCGCGCTGGAAATGCGCACAGTGGGTGGTTGCCATGGTCGCCCTTGACCTTAGAGTAGAAGCCGCGAATGGTCGCAGCGAGTTCGCGGGCTGGCTCATCCTTGCCGTCGGCGTCGAGAAAGAAGCCTGAGCCATCAGCCTCACTCTTGTGACCACCCCAGAAATTGGATTCGTAATGCACAAGCCTGAGCCATCGCTTGTGCTTGGCAAGGCCTTGCTTCTTGGCCTGAGCGACGAGCCCTTGAACATGGTCAACATTTTGGCTGGGCACCTCAAATTGGTGTTGAACGGCGCCGGCGCAAGCGGTGATGCTGAGCACCGCGAAGAAGGATACCAATCGCACGTACATCGATTCACCTATCGTTACTGAAGCGTCGCCGAGTCATGTCGTTCCATACAAAAGGAAACGGCCGCTCGCAAGCGGCCGAGTCCACAGAAACTAGAACAGTAAACTAACTAAGCTTGTTGCAGCCCAGTGCCTTCTCTTGCTTGAGAAGGTTCAACAAGCTGAGTCCGACTTGCTTGTCGCTCATTGCTGCTGATGAGAACACCTTGCGGAAGTTCTTCTGAAGAGTGGAACCAACAGCTGCGCGGTTGCTGCAGCCTGCGATGGTAGCGAGAGTTGAGATGGTCTCACCGGAGCCACGAGCCATGTCCTTGGCGATGGCGCTGCGGTTTGCTTCAACGAAGTTTGCAACGGCGCCAGATGTGGGGCCATCGAGACCACAGTTAAGTGTGCCGAAGGTGATGCCGAAGGATTGGTTGCCCGAGGTGCCGTTTGTGGTGCCTGCGAAGAGTTGAGTGATGCCGGCTTTGTTGCCGATTACGATCGAACCAAGTCCGCAACCAGCTGGGCCATAGCCATCAGCCTGAGCTTCAGAGGTTGGAAAAAAAACGGCCATCATTGCGATAGCGGCGACTGCACTAAGAACATACTTCATGTTTGATCTTCTCCGTTGTTGTGGGTGAGGCGCCGACGTTACCAGCAATTGAGGCGATATACATACCTGAGTTACCCGAAAACGCGCACGTAATCTTCTGATGTGAGAAGCGCTGCGCGAACGCGATTTGTGCAATTGGAAGGGTCGCGTCGGTCTGCAATGGATCAAGAAGCATGCCAGGGATAGAGCAACATTGTCTCTGTGAAAGTGGTTCACCGATAAAGCAACACTGTCTCTGTAAAAGTGGTTCACCCCGCATCCTCGGGTAGATAGCGTCGCCCGGTCTCCCACTCCTCGGAGGCTTCGATGAGGATCGCCGAGACCAGTCGCAGGCACCAAGCTTGGTTTGGGAACATCGTTGCTACTCAGGTTCGTCGCCCAATTTCTTTGTTGAGCCTCTCGAGCAAATTGCTGGTTCTCATTTTCTTCTGGTGAGCCTCTGGCAGCGCGAAAACGGTGAAGCCCTCTGCAATTGCAGTTTCGGCCCATTTGACCAGGCCTGGGGCTGCTTTGGTGCCGCTCGCCAATATGAACAACTCGGGCACACCTCTTACGATTGGCGTGGTCGTCTGCGCCTGTTCCGCCCCCAAAACGCGAACTTCACCATGTGCGCCAAACGCCAATGCTCGGGCCGGCAACGCCTGGCTCGTCAGGTCGAGATGAGGCGGGACGAGCCAGGCTATCAAGTAATCACTGACCCTGAGCTGCGATCTAGCAGTGTAGCTCTCTCAACGAGGACGTTACAGGTCGGTTTCACCCACAGATTCTCCCGAGGAG
>JAAEPE010000432.1 GCA_024222395.1 Myxococcales bacterium | reverse complement strand
GCGACGCTCAGCTCCTGGCACAAGAAGAGTTCTGTTCCGAAGGACCGCAGCCGACCGATCTTGGCGCCAGTGAGGCTCAAGGGATCGGGCGCAGCACAGACTGGGCCCTCGCAGCTCACGCTGCACATGCCAAGTGGCGTCAGGCTCTCTGGGATGAACGCCGAAGAAGCGATCGAGTTCTTCCGGAGGCTTGGATGATCGGCAGTACTCGTAGCCTTCGTGTCTTTGCCTATGCTCAACCGGCGGACCTAAGGCGCAGCTACGATGGTCTCTTTTCCACCGCGACGGAACTCATGCATCGCGATGTCCTGGCCGGCGACACATTTCTCTTCGTAAACAAGCGACGCAATCGCGCCAAGGTCTTGCTCTTCGATGGAACTAGCCTATGCATCTATATGAAGCGCATGGACAAGGGGCGCTTCGCAGCGCTCTGGCGCAGGGGCGACAACGCGGAAGTAGAGCTTACGATGAGCGAACTCTCGCTCTTTCTTGAGGGGGCACTGCTCCTCAAGTGCATTCCGCTTTCCCCTGAGAAAATCACCGACAAGGACCTTGCGCCGGCGATCGCAATGTGATGTTTATGGAGGGCGTGAAGATCTCGAACATCGATAATCTCGACATCGCAAAGCAGGCTGCGAACCTCCTCGAAAAGGAGAACCATCGGCTGCTCAAGCGAGTCGAGAAATTGCTCGACGAGGTCGCAACGCTCAAGGGCACGAGCGACTCGAAGGCCTACAAACAAGAACTCCTCAAGCTCCAGGAACAAGCCTGGGCGACGAAGAACGCGCTCTATGGTGCATCCTCGGAACGTCGCAGGGGCACGGGCGAGAAGCCGCCAGATAGGCCGAAGCGAGAGTCCAAGGCAAAGCAGGTAGATCTTCCTATCGCTGAGGAAGAGCACGGACTCGATGAAGGCGACAAGACCTGCCGCATGTGCAAGGGCAACCTTCCAGGTCGACTTCGCGGTCGAAGTGGTAGCCAGCAAGTGGGGGCTGCATCTACCGCACACGCGTCAGGCAGCAGAGATGGCACTCGATGGTCTCGCGCTCAGCGATGCACAGCTTTGCCAAATCTCCGAGCAGTTCGCGAGAGTGCTTGGCCATACGTACGAACAACTCGGAGAATGGGTTGCTGCGAGCGAGCTCTTCCACGCGGACGAGACGAGATGGCCGATGCTGGCTAACGGCCGCATGAAGTGGTGGATGTGGGCCTTTAGCAACTACGACTCGGTCTTCATTGTCATTGACAAGACTCGCGGGCATGAGGTTCCCAAGGCGTTCTTCGAAGACAGCAAGGGCGTGGTCGTCGTCGATGGCTATGCCGCGTATGGCAAAGTCGTGAAGCTAAACTCCAACTTGTGTCTTGCCTGGTGCTGGAGCCACGCGAGACGAAAATTTGTCGATGCCGAAAAGGCCTATCCGGTTGCAACCGAAATGACCGACATGATGCGGGACCTGTTCATGATCGACCGAGAATTGCCAGACTT
>JAAEPE010000431.1 GCA_024222395.1 Myxococcales bacterium | reverse complement strand
GAGCCGAATCCTGGTGTGCAACGGTGAGATTGGCCCAATTTCTAGCGGCGTTGCCTCGACGTGCTTCGTTCTGCGCACCAGGGCCTTCTAGGCCCATGGAATGACTACGAAGCCGCTGTCACAGTCAGATCTACACCCATATCTATTTGGCGAGAGCGCCAGCGCACTGCATCCCGATCCTCGCGCTGGGGAACTCGCGCCAGCGCGTAAATGTCTGTAAGCTGAGGGACAGCGAGTCCTTCTACTAACCTCGTGAAACTCTTGAATCCTCCTAGAGGGGATAGACAAAATGACCCCTCAGCACAATGAGCCGTAGCAAATGAGCCGACTCGGAGAACTTCTCGTCCGCGAGAAGATGATTTCACTGCAACAGCTGGAGGACGCCCAGGAGGACGCAAAGCGTTCAGGTCGTCGCCTAGGTGTCGCGCTCAGCCAACTGGGCTATGTGGCGGACGCCGACCTAACGCAATTTCTGGCTACGCAGTACAGCCTACCGTCGATCAATCTCAAAGATTTCGACATTGAGCCCGACGTTCTCAAGCTCGTTCCCAAGACTGTCGCCATAAAGCACATGGTGATTCCAGTCAACCGGGCTGGTGCCACCCTCATCGTGGCGATGAGTGATCCGTCGAACATCTTCGCCATCGATGAGCTGAAGTTCCTCACTCAGTACAACATCGAACCAGTCGTTGCATCAGAGGGTGCAATCGACGAGGCGATTGAGCGCTACTACAACAAGGGGCCCGACCTCAGCGAAATGCTTGAGGAGTTCGGCACCGGCCTCGACGACGTCGATTTCGAGATGAGCGGCGGCGAGGACATGAACGTCGTCGACCTGGAAGACCAGGCCGGCGAGGCTCCCGTCGTCAAGCTCTGCAATGCAATCCTTCTCAGCGCCATCAAGAAGGGCGCCTCGGATATTCATATCGAACCCTACGAGAAGAGCTTCCGCGTTCGCTTCCGAATCGACGGCATCTTGCACGAAGAAATGCGTCCGCCGCTGCGCATGCGCAACGCCATGACGAGTCGTCTAAAGATCATGTCGAGCCTCGACATCGCGGAGAGGCGACTGCCACAAGATGGCCGTATCAAGCTCAAGATTGGCAAGAACAAAGAAATGGATTTCCGTGTCTCGGTCTTGCCTGGTCTCTTCGGCGAGAAGATCGTCTTGCGCCTCTTGGACAAGAGCAATCTGCAGCTCGATATGACGAAGCTCGGCTTTGAGGAAGGGCCACTCAAGCACTTCCAAGAGGCAATCGCCAAACCCTACGGAATGGTCCTGGTGACAGGGCCCACGGGTTCAGGAAAGACAACGACCCTCTACTCGGGTCTATCCGAACTCAACAAAATCACAACAAACATCAGCACTGCCGAGGACCCGGTCGAATTCAATCTTGAAGGCATCAACCAAGTACAGATGCACGAGGAAATTGGGCTAAACTTTGCCGCAGCCCTACGCTCCTTCCTTCGTCAAGACCCCGACATCATCATGGTCGGCGAGATTCGAGACTTCGAGACCGCAGAGATTGCGGTCAAGGCCGCACTCACCGGGCACCTTGTGCTCTCAACTCTTCACACCAACGATGCACCGTCCACGGTTTCTCGTTTGCTGAACATGGGCGTGGAACCGTTCCTCGTCACAGCCTCGGTTAACGTGATTGTTGCACAGCGTCTCGCACGTCGAATTTGTGGCGAGTGCAAAGCACCGGCAGAAAAACACCCGGAAGCCTTGGCTAAGCTCGGCATGACCGAGGAACAGCTCTCCCGCGTGCAGCCCATGCACGGAGCCGGTTGCAATACCTGCGGCGACACCGGCTACAAAGGGCGAGTTGCGCTCTACGAGGTGATGCCCTTTACCGAGGAGCTCAAAGAGCTAACGCTGCAGGGTGCATCCGCTGCCGAAATCAAAGCTGAGATGATTCAGCTCGGCATTCCAAGCCTCCGCATGGCTGGCATCAACAAGATCATTGAAGGTGTGACCACGCCAGAAGAAATCTTGCGATGCACTGTTGATGACTAGACCAGAGCGAAGGACCGCAAATGCCGCCAACCCTGCACCAACTCCTTAAGGCCATGATTGACAAGGGAGCGTCGGATCTTCACATCACGACCGGCTCTCCTCCTCAGCTGCGCATTGATGGCGAGCTGGCACCTCTGCGCACCGAGCCTCTATCTCCGGTGGAAACCAAGCAGCTGTGCTACTCAATTCTTACCGACGCACAGAAGCTCCGCTTCGAGGAAGACCAAGAGCTAGATCTCAGCTTCGGCGTTAAGAATCTCGCACGCTTTCGCTCCAACATATTCATGCAGCGCGGTGCGGTAGCTGGCGCATTTCGAATGGTTCCCTTCAAGATCATTCCTCTCGGGGATCTCGGCTTGCCCCCGATTGTCGACGCTCTGTGTGAGCGCCCAAGAGGGCTCGTCCTGGTTACGGGCCCAACGGGCTCAGGCAAGTCAACGACACTGGCCTCGATGGTCGACAAGATCAACTCCACGACGCGACAGCACATCGTCACGATCGAGGATCCCATCGAATTCATCCACTCTCACAAGGGCTGCCTTGTGAATCAGCGCGAAATCGGGGCTGACACTCAGAGCTTCAAGCGGGCGCTTCGCTACATTCTCAGACAAGACCCGGATGTCGTGCTGATCGGCGAGCTTCGCGACCTCGAGACAATCGAGGCCGCCCTCACGATTGGCGAAACCGGCCACCTTGCATTCGCCACCCTGCACACCAACGGTGCTGTGCAGAGTATCAACCGTATAATCGACGTCTTCCCGCCGCACCAGCAGTCTCAGGTTCGCGCGGTTCTCTCCTTCGTACTCGAAGGTGTCATCTCGCAGACGCTCATTCCGAATCTAAGTGGCAGAGGTCGAACGCTGGCCATCGAAGTAATGGTGCCGAACGCCGCAATTCGCAATCTCATTCGCGAGGATAAGGTGCATCAGATTTATTCTCAGATGCAGATTGGCCAGAAGAAATTCGGCATGAAGACCATGAATCAGTCTCTCTGCGACTCGGTGGTCCTCCAGAAGATCTCGATGGAAGACGCACTTATGCGCTCCGAGGACACCCTAGAGCTCAAGACGCTAATCGCCGAAGCTAGCGGCGGCCCACGCCCGAAACGCACTTAGAAGAAATACAGGAGAATAGGAACACGCAATGCCCAAGTTTGATTGGCAAGGTCAGTCCCGTGACGGGGAAATGCTCAACGGTACTTACGACGCGAGCAATAAGGATGAAGTGCTCACCCGATTGCGAGCAGAGAACATCACGCCGCGCAAGGTGTCCAAGAAGTCACGGGACATCAGTTTCAGTATCGGCACCGGAGTTACGCACCAGGACCTGCTGATCTTCACTCGCCAGCTGGCGACGATGATCGATGCAGGTCTGCCGCTCGTGCAGTGCCTCGATATCCTCGGATCGCAGAGCGAAAACAAGAACTTCGCCAAGGTGCTAGTGGGGGTGAAGGAACACGTCGAGACCGGCGCCACGTTCTCCGAGTCCTTGCGCAAGTACCCCAAGGTCTTCGACGAGCTCTACGTCAACCTCATCGCAGCCGGCGAAGTCGGCGGTATCCTCGATACCATCCTCACCAGACTCTGCGAGTACATCGAGAAGAGCGTCAAGCTCAAGCGCCAGGTTAAGAGCGCCATGGTCTACCCCGTCTCGATTCTATTCATCGCGATGGGCGTGCTCGCCGTCATGCTTGGCAAGGTCATTCCAGTTTTCGAAGAGATGTACGAGGAGTTCAAGGGGGCCACTCTTCCCAAGCCAACGCAGGTCGTCATCGGCATCTCGAACAGCTTTACCTCAAATTGGTACATCTACTTTGGCAGTTTGATTGGTTTCTTCATCGTGATGGGAATCATTCTCAGGAATCCCACGGGTCGCAAAGCCTTTGACGCCTTCATCCTAAAAGTACCCGTGATCGGGTCGGTACTGCGGAAGATTACGGTCGCCCGCTTCACACAAACCCTGGGAACGTTGCTCGCTTCTGGCGTTCCCATTCTCGACTCACTCGACATTTGCGCCAGGACCTCTGGCAACAAGACGGTCGAAGCAGCTATCTATCATGCCCGTGAGAAGATCTCTGAAGGTAAGGACCTCGCCTCTCCGCTCATGGAAACCGGGGTCTTCCCGTCAATGGTTGTGCAAATGATCGGTGTCGGTGAGCAAACCGGTGCAATGGATCAGATGCTCCAAAAAATCGCCCAATTCTACGAAGAAGAAGTCGACGTTGCGGTTGCCGCTATGACCTCACTCATGGAACCCATCATGATGGTCTTCCTCGGCGGCCTTGTTGGTGGACTCATCGTCGCAATGTACCTCCCAGTCTTCGAACTCGCTGGCAATATCGGCTAAGCAAAGCTTGCCTCAAGCGACAAAAGATACAGCAAGCACAGCCCCTTCTTCCTCGGAAGAAGGGCCACCAAAACGAAATCGGCCGGTCCGCGATACGCGCGCACCGGCCGATTCTCTTTCTCAGCTTGCTAGCGCCAATCCCGGTGTAGAAGACCTCAGGCGCCGGCTCACGTACTTGATGGCGTTCAGAGTCCTGCTCATCACGCTCGTGATGGGGGCGACCACCGTTCTCTATTGGCTCATCGACGCGGACCTAACTCAGCCCACGGCACTCATTCTCTATGGCGTCATCGCCATCACTTACCTGCTGACGATCATCTACGCCCGCACTCTGGGCAAGGGTGGCGACTATGCAGCCCTGGCCCTCTGGCAAATCGCTGGAGACTTGGCGATTGCGACCATCATCGTGCACGTAACAGGTGGCGTGCAAAGTGCCTACACGTTCTTCTACCCGCTCGCGGTTATCGGGTCGGCTGTCGTCCAGTACCAGCGCGGTGCGATCCTGGTAACCCTCGCAGCAGTTCTCTTGTTTCTGACAGTAGCGTTTCTTGGCTGGACCGAGGTGCTTCCGGCTCCCGGAGGTCCTTCTGGGGCACCGGGCGAACTCAACGCCCTGGCCTTCGGCCGCGCGCTGGGGCTCAACCTCGCAGCCATCGCAGGTGTAGGGGCAATGGCTGTGCAGCTCGCTGCACAGATTCAGAAATCCTCCCATGATCTAGAGATACACAGATCCGTTGCGGCCGACCTCCTAACGCTACACGAGGATATTGTCCGTTGTCTCACTAGTGGCTTGGTGACCGTGGACCTCTCGGGGGTCGTGCTAACCATAAACGAGGCCGCCTGCGAGATTCTTGGTACTCGCCAATCCCGGGTCGTTGGCGATCCGCTGGAACGGTTCACGCCGGTGTTGGCTTCTGCCCTCGCCGAGTCCCCCATCGAGCAGGGCGCTCGCAGAGGAGAAGTTCGGCACGATGGCAAAGACGGACAGATCATTCTCGGCATCTCGATTTCTCCGCTCCTCGACCACACCTCGGAAGCCGTCGGTCGCATTATCAACTTTCAGGATCTAACAGAAGTTCGCCACCTTGAAGAGCAGATAAAGCGGGCCGAACGGCTCACGGTCATCGGCACGATGGCGGCAGGTGTCGCTCACGAAATCCGCAATCCGCTCGCGTCCATCTCGGGATCAATCGAGTTGCTGAGCAGCTCTCCGGCGCAAGGCGAAGATAATACGGCGCTCATGAATATCGTGACGAGAGAGATTGAGAGGCTCAATTCCCTCATCACCGAGCTCCTAGAGTACGCCAGCCCCAGCCCCCCGAGCGTCATGCGCTTCGACATTTGCGAAGTGATTCGGGACACCCTTCGGGTGTTTGCACAGAACTCCACATTCTCGTCGGTCGCGGTCGAATTCTGCGATGACGACGGAGAGAGGTCTCTCTATCTTCGCGCAGACCCTGAGAAGATCCGCCAAGTCATCTGGAATCTGCTCCGAAACGGGGCCGAGGCGGCGACAATGGGGGATCAGCACGTTTGGGTTTCGGCGACGCAAGATGGAGATTCGGTCGTCCTAAGCTTCCGAGACGATGGGCCGGGAATCGCTAGCGACCTCATTGAGAAGGTCTTCGACCCCTTTTTCACAACCAAATCCAAAGGCTCAGGGCTAGGTCTAGCCGTCGTCCAGAGCACGATCCTAGATCATCACGGACAAGTCTGGGCCAGCAGCGAGGGAGCAACGGGGGCGAGTTTCTACGTCCGTCTGCCGTATGCTCCGTGCCATGATGCATAGCGAGTCCTGCCCACTGTGTGCCGCAACCGACGGCGCAACTCACGAAGTTCACATCTGTGAAAACTGCCAGGCAGGACTCCACATCACAGGGGCTCTGCCAGTCTCTGTGACAGGCGAATTTAGCGCAATGAGCGACGCGCTCATCCAGAACAGAATACCCAAGTCCAATGATGAGGAGCAGCCGCTGTCAACGTGCTGTTGATGTAACAAGCCGCCGAGTCAGGTAAGAAAAATGCTTAGCAAGGGCAGGTATCATATTTGCAATCAATGTGTCTCACTCTGCGCCGATATCCTGCAAATGGAGCTAGACCGTCGAGCGAAAAGAGTGACCGAGGGTGGTGAGTGCAAGGCGTGAATGAGGATTTTGCCGGGGCAAATGACGAAATGAGCAACGCTGCAATCGGGAAAGCAGGACCATCAGACCGATCATTGTTTGCGCTCGGCGGTCTAGGCGACGACTACGGGTGCTAGGGCGCTATGCTCTCGGTCGACGTTCCGTTCGAGGAGACTGGTGTTTTTCGTCAGAAGAACACCAAATAGCTTTCGGAGAAAGCGCGATATCAAGCGTTTGCGAAGCCAAACGCTCTAGGAATCCTGGCGTTAACTTGTTTGACACCAGGATTCCTAGAGCAGCGCATCTAGCGAGTCTATTGTTGCCCTATCTACAGGCCCGACGAGTTCGCTTGCTTTCTGGGCCCACGGCCCTTCGGGAAATGCTCGGAGAGCACGGGCAAAGTAGTCCCTGGCGTAGTCATCCTGCCCACGCGAGGACCAGAGGCGTCCAAGGTCGAAGCACCGCTCCGACTCGAAGAGTGGGGTGCCCTGCCCTTCCCCCCAGGTGGCCTCGAGATCTCGCAACGCCTCCTCGTTGCGACCGAGTTCGAGCAAGAGAAGCCCGCGAGTGTGACGAAAGCCATCGACATAGGGTCGCCGCAGGACGCACTCATCGGCCAAAGTGAGTGCCTCCTCGAGGTTTTCCCGGCGGCGCGCCATGCAGTAGGCCCGCAAATTCAGAGCGACCGCAAAGAGCGATTCTTCCGACTCTAGCACCTCGCATCGCGAGAGGCGCTCCAGACATCGTTCGAAATCCTCCGCCGCTGCATCACAAGCGGCGAGCGACAATTCACTGGCCAGCCGATGGGCTCTGGAGATCGCGGTGATACGCAAGACGAGGTAGCGGCGTTTGGCCTTCGAACACTCTCCCTTGGCCAATGTCGAAGTTGCCGATGACGTAAGCAACCTTTGAACAAGGCGAGCAATCCACAGCGCTAGGATGCTTGCAAGCGCGAGCCACCAAGGCGATCGCTCAGCGATAGCAATCTGGAGAGGTAGGCCCACAAGGGCGACCGCAATTGCCAAGCCGGCAAAGCGCTCTATAGCAGCCCGGAGCACGTTCTGATCATAGCGCGCCTGCGGGCCCATGGTAGTGGAAGCTTGGATGTCGCTGGCCAAAGTACTCCGTCGGCAGGGTAGTTCCCCACCCTGCGGTTGGCCGAATTTTCGACAAAATGCACCGGTCCCGGAAGCGACATGGTAAGCACGGCGGCTATGGGCCACCAAGACCCGCTAGAGCAGCTCGTTCAGCTCGGCAAGCGCACCCAGCCGAGCCAAGATGCGGCTCAGCCTGCCCCGGGAACGCATGCCAATGCCACGGGGCCAAAGGTGTATTTCGAGACGTACGGCTGCCAAATGAACGTGGCCGACTCGAACATGCTCAGCGGCCTGCTCGACGGGGATGGCTACCGCAAGGCGACGAGCTTGGCCGATGCAGATGTAATCATCGTCAATACGTGTGCAGTTCGTGAGAAGGCGGAGGAGCGTGTCTATCGCCGCGCCAACGAGCTTGTGGCCCATAAGGAGCGCAACAAGGGAGTCGTGCTCGCAATCACCGGCTGCATGGCCGAGCACCTCAAAGAGAAGATTCTTGAGCGCGCTCCGTTGGTCGACATCATCGCGGGCCCAGATGCATATCGCCGAGTTCCTGCGCTGATCGCCGAGGCACAAAAAGGCGACGGAACCTCTGCGCTCGTCGACACAAAGCTCGACAAGCGCGAGACGTACGAGGGAGTCGAACCGGGCGATGCGGGTGGGGACGGCGTATCCTCTTTCCTCACAATTCAGCGAGGCTGTGACAAATTCTGCACGTTCTGTGTCGTGCCCTATACCCGCGGGCGAGAGCGAGGTGTTCCGCCCCGAGAGGTACTTGGACAGGCACGAGATTTCGCCGCCAAGGGCTTCAAGGAAATTGTCTTACTCGGCCAGACGGTCAATTCGTATCAATACGAAGACAAGAACTTCTCGGATCTCTTGCGCGCCGTCGCCCTGGTTGATGGCATTGAACGCATCCGCTTCACCTCGCCATATCCTGTCTCCTTTACCTCAGACGTCATCGACGCCATCGCCACAGAGCCGAAGATTTGCAATTCCCTGCACTTGCCCGTGCAAAGTGGTTCCACAGATGTGCTCGAACGCATGAGAAGGGGCTACACGGCCGAGGACTTTCGCAAACTCGTACGCGACCTACGCGCCGCGGTTCCCGATATCGCACTCTCTACGGATATCCTCAGTGGATTCTGCGGAGAGACCGAGCAAGATCATGAGATGACGCTAGCTCTCATGCGTGAGGTTCGATTCGACTCCGCCTTCATGTTCACTTACTCGGAGCGAGAGCTCACGGTGGCCGCCAAGAAGATGCCCGACGACGTACAGCCGGAGGTCAAGAAGCGTCGCCTGCGTGAGATCATCGCCCTACAAGAGTCGATTTCTCGAGAGGTTCACGCAGCCCAAGTGGGCAAGACGGAACGAGTGTTGATTCACTCTCAGGCCAAGCGCAGCGAAGCTCAGTTGGTAGGACGAACGGACGGATACAAGTCTGTGATTCTTCCGCGGGGGAATTTCAAGCCGGGCGATTTCGCCGATGTCACGATCGTCGAATCGACGATGGCTACCCTCTTTGCGGAGGGCGCGAGAGACGCGCGATGACTTCTGTGGCCACGCGCCTGCTGTAGAGCAAACTCAAGTGTCCCAAGTCGTCGTAGACAACTTCTTCCGCGCCAACCCAACGAGCCTGTCTGGCGCTGGTCACAAGGACATCTGCTCGCGACCAAATCACCGTGAGTGCCGCCCTATCCGGCAGAGGCGCCGCCGCCAGGCGCCGAAATTGAGGCGTCTGAGGCGAGAGTTCGATCTTGGCGCGACCAATGCCAAATCCCGAGAAGACACTCCCGCCATGTGGGGTCCCAAGAGTGATGAGATTGGTAATTCGGCCAAGCCCTCGGCCAAGGCCGAGGGTTAGGTAATAGCGCGCGACCAATCCGCCCATGGAGTGGCCGACCACGTCCACCGAATTGCATCGATGGCTCTGGCAGATGCGCTCGATCAATTCATGAAGGCGCTGCGATGCGCTGCTCACTTTGCCCAGGCTCCAGTACTCAAAACCGTAGACAGGCCCATGCCCAGTAGCCGCTAGCCTAAGCGCAAGACCACTGAAGCTGGCGCGGTTCATGGCGTAGCCGTGGATGACAACAACAGGTCGAACACCCTCGCGTGAGACCATTCGTTCACCAAGGAACCCTAGACCGTCGAGCGAAAAGAATGACCGAGGATGGTGAGTTCTGATTTTTCGAGTGCAAGGCGCGAATGAGGATTTTGCCGGGGCAAATGACGAAATGAGCAACGCTGCAATCGGGAAAGCAGAACCATCAGACCGCTCATTGTTTACACTCGGCGGTCTAGCGGCCTAGTGAGCGTGCCCGCCGCTGCCACTCCCCATTCTAGGCTCGTTTGGCCGAGGCGCATTCTCCGGTAATCCCCGTCCCTCCAAAGAACCCGCAGTCCGAACGCAGGTAACCAAGGGTAGAGCCCGCTGCCCATAGCGCCGGTCGCGCTGGCAACAACACCACGCCACAGCACGCGTCGCGCACCTCTAGAGAGACACTCCTGTTGGTGTTCCGAGATGGCCTAGCTCGGCGAAAGCGCGTCTTCAATCTCAGAAGCGGTCGCGTCGTCGATACCCAAGCCCTCACGAAGTCTTGCAAGCATGGCGATTTCTTCTTTTGCCATGTCGAGGTCGACCATCGCCATTCGGAGCGCGGCTCGATAGATCCCCTGTCGAGCAGGCGCGGAGAGTCCAGCTATGGGCTCCGTGGATAGCTCCACCTTCGACTCAAGCATGCCCATCGCGGTCTCTCGATCTGCATCGCTGAGCTGGGCAACGGAGATTAGCTTCGTAATCGCTTCTCGCTCCGAGTCTTGAATCACGTCATCGGCCCACGCCAGGGCGGCCCAGACTCGAATTACAGCAAGGTATTGGCTCTCTTGAGATTCGCTCATGGGGCCACGATAGGATCCGTGAGGTGTCCAGGCAAGCAAGCCGTGGGGTTTAGTGCTGTGCAGCGCAGGTTGTGAGCATCTATACTCGCGCTGGTGTCTCCTCCCAAAGATAGCGACGCAGTCCTTCCCTCGCTGAACTTGGACGCACTGGGACAACGCGGAACCGGTTCGTCGAAGGATCCTATTACGGAAACCCCTGCGGACGACTCTGACAAGCCTCGAAGGAGAGCGGGTCCCGGTGACATGATCGGTGACCGCTACGTCATAGATGGCCAGATTGGTCGCGGAGGTATGGGACGTATTCTGCGCGTCCGTCATATCGTGCTCGACAAAGCCTTCGCACTGAAGCTACCGCGAGCTCGCTACGCGACCGAGCGCGAACGGTTCTATCGCGAAGCTCGCATGGCATCTTCGCTCGATCACGACAACATTTGCAGCATCGTCGACTTCGGTGACGACCCGGTCTTTGGACTCTTCATGGTCATGGAACTTCTCGAGGGGCAAGCGCTCAAAGAGAAGCTGACCAACGACGGCAGGTGCTCTCCGAAATCTGCGGCGGATATCATGCTGCAAATTGCCGAAGCACTGCGGTACGTCCACAGCCAGGGCGTGGTGCACGGCGACATCAAGCCAGACAACATTCTGCTAATTCGCACCGCCGACCGGCATCGCTTTGTGAAGCTGCTCGACTTTGGTCTCGCCAGATCGCAATCGGACGAAGGAGATGGCTTGGTTCGCGGCACACCAGAGTATATTGCACCAGAGCGCATTCGAAAGGCTCCCCCCTCTGTCGCCTCAGACATATACGCCCTCGGAATACTATTCTACGAACTACTCGTAGGAAAACCACCATTCTGCGGAAAAGCCACCGATATCCTCCGACAACACCTCGACGATTCGATCGAGGCGCCGTCGCATCTCATCAACGACAACTTGGATGAGCGAGCCGACCTAATCGTCGCCAGAGCCACCGCCAAAGATCCCAAAGATCGACACGCGACCGTCTCGGCATTTCTCTACGAGCTTCGGGCGTTCTGTGACATGCACGGCATCTCCAGTAGGCGTCGCTCCGCAGAGAGCAGCGTCTTGGTTCACAATGCGGCCAGCGCCGCCGCAAAGGCTGGAGCCGAGATCTTCGAACAAGCCCCAGTACCGTTGGCCGCGGTGACAAAGGACGGCACCATTCGCATTGCCAATCGCGCGTTCTTGCGTTTCCTGGGCCGGCGAACTCTGACAGAGGATCTTAGGCTTCCCCAGACTCGCTTGCTAAAGGTATATCCAGGCCTCGTCAAAGATCTGAAGACTGTGGCGACTACAGGGCAAACCATAAAGCAGACTTTCACAATGGGTGCAGGCGAAGACGCCTCCGTGAAGGTCGCGATAGTCATGAGCACGCCGCCTGTCGAAAGCAGCGCAACAGCAGCAGTACACATTGCGCTGCATCCCTTGGGCTAGTCTGCCTCTTCGGCAGTACCTCCGATTGGGGCGTTCCGGCAGCATCCGCGACCTCGAAATCCGTACAGAACGTTTTCCTCCTCCCGCGTCTGGCGTAGGCGGTCTAGGACAGCCTACGCAACTCGTTTGAGAAACTTGGTATT
>JAAEPE010000430.1 GCA_024222395.1 Myxococcales bacterium | reverse complement strand
GGGATTGCAGAGCGACCCATCGGTTTCGCCACCGACCAGCTCGTTGGTCCGTCATACCGAGCTTAGCCCCAATCTCGACATTGCTCAGCCCAGTCGACGCCAGCAGGATGATTTGTATTCGCGACAGTAATTGTTGCGAATTCTTATGAGCATTCGCCCATCTATTCAAAGTGTCTCGCTGTCGAGACGAAAGCTCTATCACAAGCGCATCTCGGGCCATTCCCAATCCTTTTCGTTGACCAGCAACCACCCTTATGATCTCATCTTACAGAGTTGGCAACTTTTCCTATCAGCACTTCCGCCAGGGACATCTAGTCTCATTCAGCGAATCGGACCGGTGGTCTCAAAGATCGCGAACAAGTCACTTGCCGAGACCGAACTTGTGCTCAAGCGTGTTCTCGACAATGGTCGTCGTGAAGAGATTTCCCCCTCCAAAGCCGACCTGCTCGACAAGATAAGCGCCGTGCCTCACGCAGCCCGCTGGGTCTTTGCACCGCTTGGTCTGGGTGAGTTTGGTGAGGGTGTGGGGAAGAACGATCCCACCAATCGCGTAGACAGCCTGTCTTCGATTGAAGATGAGCCTACGTCCCTGCGGGCGCGCGCGGCAAGCGACGATGAAAAGACTAAGGTGTCCGGATAAGCTCCTGTAGAGATCACGGACGAAGAGGAGATTTCGGAAATAGTTGCCCTCGCCGCAGACGAGGAGAGTGACGACTACGATGAGCCAACTGAAATCGTCAAAGGCAAACCGTCCCCACCAAAGCGCGCACGAGCGTCCCAGGCGCCGCCAAAGAGGGTGCCACCAGCTCCGTCCTCAGTGCCGGTGCGAGTTCCGTTGCAGACTACAGCCACAGGGCCCGTAGGCGACAGCATCGACATAGCTCTAGCAGAGCTCGAAGCCGACTCCTGAGCCAGTTTGCTGGGCTACGGGCGGCCTCTTGCCTAGACAGATCTCGGTTCCCAGAGTTGTTCTGGTAGCCCATCGGCGTGTAGGCAGTAGCGACCGAAGACAAAAAGAGCGTCGGAGAGCCTGTTTAGGTAGGAGACGTGAAGGTCCTCGACATCGTCCTTGCTTGCGAGTTCTACAACCATGCGCTCGACGCGACGACAGACCGTGCGAGCGATGTGAAACCGCGCAGAACACTCGCTGCCTCCTGGCAAGACGAATGAAGTGAGGTCGGGCAGCTGCTCGCCGAGGCCGTCCATATCCGATTCAAGTAGGGCGATTAGCTCGACGCGAATATTCGGCAGCTCAGCGCGGCGGTCCGCATCCGGAGTTGCGAGCTGGGTCCCCACGTTGAACAGCTCGTTCTGTATGCGCGAGAGCTTTGGAGTCAGCTCTATCCCGGCTTTGCTGTCCTCGAGTGCGCTCAGGCACATACCGAGGGTCGCGTTGAGTTCATCGATCGTTCCATAGCAGGCAATGCGTGCATTGCACTTCGGGACTTTCTCGCCGCCAATGAGCTGAGTATTCCCCCGATCCCCCGCCTTCGTGTAAACCTTGTTAATTCGAACCATGATGTGCTCGCCTCCTAGTCAACCATCGGAAGCGAGAGGCGCTGTGCCTCATCATTAATGAGCCCCGGCTCGACGCCACTGAGCTCTACTTCAAAACCCGCATCCATGATCATCTGCATGTCGTCCGTGGGCTTATTGCCATTGGTGGTGAGATATCCCGCCGTGAAGATAGAATTGGCGGGGTACAGAGCCATGCTCTGCATTGAGCGCAAATTCACCTCTCGACCACCGGCTACTCGAACGTCCGCCTCTGGACAAATGAACCGGAAGAGACAGAGAGCGCGAAGTGCGTAGCGCGGGTGGATGTGCTGGTGCGCTTCCAGCGCGGTCCCGGGACGAGAATCTAGGAAATTCACCGGAACAGAATCGACTTTGAGTTCCCGCAACGCAATAGCGAGCTCGATGAGGTCGTCTTCGCTCTCACCGAGCCCTACAATGCCGCCGCAGCGCGTATCCAGGCCCGATTCTTTCGCGATCTTGACAGTCTTGATCCGCTCGGCCTTGATCCGCTCGGCCCAGCTACGAGCGGTTACAACTTTGTCGAAGTAGCGCTCGCTAGTTTCGAGATTCTCGCTAGTTTCGAGATTGTGGTTGAAGCGATCGACTCCCGACTCGACTAGACGCTGAGCCCTTTTCTCCGTCAATGGCCCCAATGAGGCACATAGCTCAATATCGTGTTTGGCCTTGATCCGCCGGGCCGCCTCGCAAATAGCGTCTAAGGCTTTTTCTGAAGGACCAAGCGTCACGGTAACCATACAGAAACGTTTGGCTCGAATGCCAGCTGCCCTGGAAGCCGCAGTAACAAGCGCTTCGACAGACTCCATGGGCTCCTCCCCCAAAGGACTCCCCTTGCCCTTCTCACCTTGCTTGGAACTCTGGGAGCAAAAACCACAGTCTTCCGAGCAGGCTCCAACCTTGGCGTCTTCCAAGACGTGGATTTGCACTCTGCGACCGAAGTGGGCCTTTCGCACACGAAAGGCAGCCTGCGAGAGAGGCAAGAGTTCGTCTTCCGCGGCGTCCAGAACCTCGAGACACTCACCGCGTGTTAGCCGCTCGCCAGAGATCGAGCGGTCAACAAATGTCTCCCACAGGTTTCGTCGATCAAAGTGGCTCGCGGAAACGTCAGGCATGAGCGCAACGTAGCTTGGTTGATGGCCCGTTCGCTAGGCGTCTCAAGTAGAAGACCACGAGCGAAACTCCTCGGAGGCCCTGCTCAAAGTTGCCTGACCACCGTGCGTTTCTCAGTAGCGATCGGCGACTTGAATCGGCTGAACTCGTGCGCCCCCTGACGATGCTAGAGCTCCTTTGGCGCTCAGCGACCACGATCGCTCAGTCTTGTCGGTCACGGCGTAGAGGCGCGCATCGAGGGTATAGGGCACGCCTCGCATCCGCTCTTGTCCGGCCAGGTCACTTACTGGAACAAGGATCTCCACGACAGCGGAAGCCCCAGCCGTGACGGTGCGTCGAACACGAACTTCGCCGCTAGTATCGAACCATGCCTTTGCCACTAGTCTGTAGCGAAGTCGCTCTAGGTTGAGATCGCGTTTTGTCGGGTTGTGAACCTCGACGAATACCTTGACTGAGGGTTGCTCAACCTGCTGCATTTGTGGAGCTTTCACCCCCAACACCTTCATTTTCGGGCTCGCGCTGGAGCATGCTGCCACGGCGAAGAGGGCCCAAGATGCGAGAACGAACTGTATTTGAAGGTAAGACACTAAGCTACTCACGCTTAGGATAATGCGAGTACTGTGCCGGCCGCAACTTCCTGGAATTTATGAGCGAGAATTACCGTTCCGGTCTTCAATTGTTCTCACTGTAACTATTGGTTCACAGCTACGATTGAGAGCGCCAGGGATCGCTAGACGAGTGGCACCGCGCTACGCTCGCGAGCGGTGAAGATCGAGAAGAATAGACGAGTACGTATCAAGGTCAAGCTGCAAGTTGAGGATGGAGACGTCCTCGAGGAGAGCGCGGTCGAGTACTTCCACGACGCCGGCAACATGCTCCAAGGGCTCGAAGAAGTGCTGGACGGATTGGAAGCGGGCGCCAAGAAGAGCGGCCTCATTCCAGCAAGGAAGGCATTCGGCGGTGAATCGCATCGTCACGATAAGACGGTGCCTCGTAGCGAGTTTCCAAAGGATGCCGATCTCAAAGTCGGCACGAGCTTCATGGCTGGCAGCGAGGGACAAGAAGTACGCATCGAGATCGTCGAAGTTGGCGACGACGAGGTCAAGACTGTCTTGTACCACCCGCTCGCGGACAAGAACATCAGCTATGAGGTTGAAGTGCTCTCGGTATCCGACCCAGCGCCACCGCCCTTACCTTCAGATTTGCTGAGCGATAGCGAGTGAGCCAGCCGCGGCTCTACGCCCACCGAGGGGCCGCAGCAGAACTTCCAGAAAACACCATTCCCAGCTTTGAGCGCGCACTCACTTACGGAGTTCACGCTTTGGAAATGGATGTGCATGCCACCCATGACGGTGAGATTGTCGTGTCACACGATCCGACCGGGAAACGCATGTGTCGAGAGTCTTCTGCGATTAGGAAGACACCCTACTCTCACGTTCGAAATTGGGATGCGGGTTGGGGCTTTTTGAGCGATGAAGGTGACCGTCCGTACGCAGGTGGCGACTTTCGAATTCCACGACTGGCCGAAGTACTAGAGCACTTTCCCGATGTGCTCATCAACGTAGATATTAAGCAGCACTCACGCTCCGTCGTGCACCACGTTTTGCAGATCGTCGATGACGCCAGGGCTCACGAGCGAGTCGTGCTGGGTAGCTTCTCACAAGCCACAGTTCTTCATCTGAGGCTTGCGGGTTATGAGGGCATAACCGTCATGGGACCTATCGAACTGGGAGCCGCGTTCTTCGCACCCAATTGGTTCGTCAAGCCATGGCCGTACCGAGGCATGGCGGCGCAGATACCGACCCACTTTGGCTCCAGACTACTGGCAACCAAGGAGAACATCGAGAAGTTGCACGCCCTTGGGAGTCGGGTCGATTTCTGGACGATCAATGACGTTGCACAAGCGAGGGCCCTACTGGCCTTGGGTGCGGACGGCATCATGACCGACGATCCCAAGATTATCGCGCCGGTCTTTCTATCGTAGGAGTTTTTCTAATGTGTCCTGTGGATCTCGGCCATCGTCGCAAACCCCTGAGCTGATATACGTGGGCTCTCGGTTGAATAGCCACCGGCAGGCAAGGCCACGAGCCCGCCCCCCAGTCTCTTGGTGAAGTTGGCAACTCGCTCGTCTCGTGCCCCCAGCCCTTCGGCGGAGAGTGCAAAGGACCCGATCGCATCATCGCAATATGGATCTGTACCCGCCACGTATATGACGATCTCCGGTGAGACACGTTCTGAGATATCTGACAGTAGGTCATCGAGGGCCCGAGAGTATTCGTGGTCGTCGACGGCCCCCGAGAGCCCTCGATCCAGATCGCTCGGCACCTTTGGAATAGGAAAGGTATCCTCTTGATGAAGAGACGCCGTAAAGACCTCCTCATCATCCTTGAAGAAGGCAGCATTGCCATCCCCCTGGTGCAAGTCGAGGTCAAGCACGAGAATGCGCCTGCGCACTCCAGATGCTCGCAGCGCATGGACGGCCCAAGCAACGTCGTTGACCAGGCAAAAGCCATGTGAGAGGCAGGGCCGCGCATGGTGAAAACCACCAGATAGGTGAAAGACCCAATCGCCATCGGCGGCATACGCGAGTGCCTGTGCCGTGCCGCCGCAGGCGCGAACTTGAGGCTTGACTAGCGCGTGCCGCACAAGAGCATTGGGCAGAATCGCTAGCGACGGCAACTCCCCAGCAGCTGCGACAGCCTTCGAGTTGCGTAGACCAAGCATCACCTCGCTCGAGTGAATCGCTGAGAGCGCTTTCTCTGCGATAGGATCTGGACGCTCAAAATCGCCGGATCGAGCAGCGCCCATTTCGATGAGATGCCGTCGAATCAGTGATGGTTTTCCCAGCACGAAGCCATGCACTTGCTTGACGAAAGGCACGCCCCTCGCGAAGTCGTAGCCAGGGTGATAGATGTAGCGAAGCTGCCCCATTGGGAGAGGCTAGCAGTCGCTCGCTGATTCGCTCGCACGAGGGTGCCGATTCGAGCAGTCAGAGCGTTGGCGACACCAATCAGACTCTATGCAGATGCGCGATTGGCGAGGCCGGGAGATTCCCGCCGAGCATTGCTCGTAGCGCGTAGCTCCGCGATGACTTCGCCAGCTGTAGCGAGAAATTCATTGATCTTCGCTATGCTGAGGTCGCCCATGTTCGCTACCTGCAAGAACTTCTCGGCAAGCACGTCCTTGCAGCCGTACACGATGTAGCCGCGCACCTTGAGCGCATTGTAGAATTCCTGGAAGGTGATGCCACTCGGCACGCAACAGGTGACGACAGAGTGAGACTCATTGCCGGTGCGGGTGAATGGAGCCATGCCCAAATCCGCAAGTCCTCGGCGAAGAAGCTGGTTGCGCTCGCGGTACATGCCCGTACGTGCATCGTGACCATCGGCGAGATACTCGCTGAGAGCAACATCGAGAGCGAAATAGGTAGAGACTGCAGGAGTGAAAGGAGTTTGTGCGAATTCTTCGACGTAGCGGCGGTAGCGCTTGAGGTCGAGGTAGTAGGAGCGAGGCTTGACGTTCTCGATCTTTTGCCACGTGCGCGGAGACACACTGAGGAACCCGGCACCGCTGATGGCGTGCAGACACTTATTGGCACTCGCCCAGCAAACATCGATGTGGTCGCGTACGACATCAATATCCTCGGCCCCCAGTGCGCTCACGGCGTCGACTAGGAAGAGTGCATCGTACTGCTGGCAAATTTCCCCGACAGCGCGAACCGGATTGAGAAGGCCGACAGATGTCTCATGAGCGGTCATGGCGACAACTGCGATGTCTGGATTCTCTTCGATAGCCCGCTCGACATCGGCAGGATTGACCTGATCGCCCCATGCATAGCGCAGGTGCACGATATTCATCTCATGAAGGCGTGCAATCTCGTGCATGCGCTCGCCGAAAGCACCATTGTCAATAATTAGAATCTTTGCGTCGCGTGGGACCGTCGAGGAGATTCCAGCCTCCATCGCCGCAGTGCCACTTCCTGTAACCACGCACATAGTGTGTTCTGCGCTGGCACGAAAAACGCGGCGGAGCTTTCCCGTAAGGGAAACCATGAGCTCGCTGAAGCTCGGATCTCGGTGACACACATCGTGGTGCACCATGGCGCTCTTCACACGGGCCGTAGTGTTCACTGGACCAGGGTTTAGAAGGGTGTACTCTGGATGCTGCTTGCTCTCGAGAATCGCGCTGACTTCAGCGTCGAGAGTTGCCGGGCTGCCCATCCCCCATAGCCAAGCCGTACGCCCCATTTGCATACGCACACGACCGGCGCAGGCAAGCGAGTCGAAGGCATCTTCGAGATGTGGATTGCTAACCTTCTCGAGTTCGGGAAGGAGAGCAGGAGTCACGAGAGCATGGCCCGTGTAGATAGCGTCGAAGTCGCCCAGGTCTAGGCCAAGGGCCATGACGCCTTTGCCCGAGCGTCCGGATCGAAGCTTGACCTTGTACTCATCGCTAAGGTCTGCAGTTGGTGGAGTAGACACACAGATCGAAGCGACGTTGGTGCCGAGGTCGGTCCCGCAGAGCTCAGCAAGGGCCTCGCGACCTAGAGCACGATCACCACGGAGAACTAGGCATGGGCTCGAATCGCTCTCCAGGAAATCCTTGGCGATGAGTACAGCCGAACCACTCGACTGCTGCCAGCTGCGGTTGGAATAGCAGCGCACGCGCATCCCAGTGAGTTCGTGCACTTCGAGCCGCTCAAGTAGCTCCTCGGCATGCTCCCCATCAACGACGGCTACATCAAGAACGCCAGCCTGATGCAGAGCAACTAGGGAGCGGCGCACCATGGCGATCATGGAGGTGGAAAGGGTGCTTCCCCCTTCGAGGACAAGACGATGAGCGAGTACGATTGCGCGAGTGACCATGCTAAATACCTCTGGGTGGCCACAGAGCAAGAATCGCCCCACCCATTAATTTCCGCTACTTACTACTGATTTCGTTCAAAACCTGACACCCAAGTGGTAGTTCACCACCACATATCGCACACGCCTCACCAAACTGACACTGAACCTGTCTCACTAGCTACCACCCGAGTCTCTGTGACTTGAGCTGCGCTCAGTCGCTCCTTGGCAGCACATCCCGTGGTAACGCTCCGCCCCATGAAGGCGATCATCCTAGCAGCTGGTATGGGGAAGCGACTCGAAGCGGTATCGGGGGGCTTGCCCAAGTGCATGGTTCCGGTGGGCGGCCGTCCTCTCATCGACCGACTGATCGAGCGTACGGCGGATTCTGGCATCGACGACGTCATTATCGTCACCGGCTTCTGCGCTAAAGCACTGCGCAAGCATGTATCGAAGATCGATCACCCACTCGCCCAAAAAGCGGTATTTGTTCACAACGATCGCTACTCGGATATGGGCAACTTCTACTCATTGCTCGTCGCAGAGGAGGCCGTGGCCGGCAGTGCCTTTGTGAAGCTCGACGGCGACCTGCTAATGGACGAGACAGTGCTTCCCAAGGTGCTCTCGTGCAAGGGCCCCGGAATACTCGCAGTCGATTGCCGTGAGGGCATGGGGGAGGAAGAGATGAAGGTTCGCGTGGATGGGAGCGGCAAGATTCTCGAACTTAACAAACGCATGGACCCGACCGTCGCTCTGGGTGAGTACATTGGGGTGGATCGGGCTGATGCAGAACTCTGTGGGCCCGTCTTCGACATGCTCCGCAAGCTCATTGAGCTGGGCGAAACAGATGAGTACTACGAGCGTGCCTACGAGCTACTCATCCAGGGCGGTGCTGACTACGAAGTCGCGGATGTCACTGGTTGCAAGTGGACCGAAATCGACGATGCCGTAGATCTCCAGAATGCCAACAAGATGGTCTCAGCTGTGCCAGACGCGAGACTTTGATCGCGACTTGGAGGCCTAGTGCGTCATCCAGTCTTAATCTGGGGATAGAGTTTCTTCAATTTATTCCGAGCGTCGTCGATTTTGAAATGCCAATCTACGCCCCGTTGCTTGGCATTGGTGTTTTTCGACCAACTCGCAATCTCAGACTGTAGCTT
>JAAEPE010000429.1 GCA_024222395.1 Myxococcales bacterium | reverse complement strand
CTGCACTCAACACCGCCGCAGGCGGCGACGAAACAACCACGGGCCCGCGGGGATCTACATAGCGAGCCTCTACGGGATTGCTGGAGGAGACAGCACAGCTCTTTTTCGGCTCGCTGACTGCGCCGCCGCTAGGGTCGGCTCAGCCCCCTACTTCATCTGCATGGGCGCCAATACGAACATCGATGACAATCCACACCTTCTGCACATGTTGCAGCACGGATGGTTCAACGTCGCTGAGGGCACACCAGACCACACCATGCACACATACGGCAATATCCCTGACTGGGACCGCGTCACCAAGTGCCCCCGCACTTCGCGCATCGATTATATCATTGCCAACCAAGCGGCGCGATCCCTTGTCACCGACTTCTGCTACCTTCGCGACTTGCCAGCGAAGTCTCATGTTGGCCTGCAGGTCACGCTTGACCTCAGTCGCCTCGACCATACGGCCCGACGTCTTCTTGCCCCCACGCCCTACCCTCCCGACGATGGAGCTCATGAGGGTCACGAGCTGCAGGCACTAGGGACCCTCATCGCTGGGCGATATCAGGACCGCATGGAACAGGCCGACACACGCGACGACGTGGAGCGCATGTTCGCCCTGGCTAACGAGGCCAGTCATGAGTACCATCTCACCCGTCTGCGCGACCTGCCACCTCCACCGCCCGACCACCCAAAAAAGAAGCCCCCCACCATGCACGGGCTCACGCCCACGTTCGAAGAGCGACCAGTTGTCCCCCGCGCCTTCCCCACCTACGGAGCTTCCACGATACACATGAACCGACTGCGCAAGCTCCATCGGCAACTCTGTGAGCTTCGTTTCATCGGACAGCACCATCATTTAGATTGCCGTGCCATCCCGCCGTACCTCGCGCAGCGCATTGACTGCACGTGGGCCGCGGCCCGCCTCTTATGCCACAAGCTGCGCCCCACGGTTCTCCTAGACTTCCCCGAGGCCTGGTCCCCCGACGGGCCAGTGCCGCACGGAGAGCACCTGGACCGTCTGATCCAAAACCTTGACTCAGAGCTGGCGCGACGTGCAAACCGAGCCAAAGCTGAACGCATCAAGATTTGGGCTGAGGGTGTCCGCGAGCCAAGCGGGCGAAAGGCGGCCATATACGCACGGGCTGCCGACTGCTCGCCCACGGCGTATCTCCGCACGCCCACCACTCCCGACGATGCACAGCTCCACTGCGACACCGACGCCTTCCATCCTGACAAAGCGAGCACGGACGATAGCGACGCTGACACCGAGGCCGGCGGCGTCAGCCCCCGCGCCGGTAGTTCGCCCGACACGGACAACGACGAAGACCACCCGTGT
>JAAEPE010000428.1 GCA_024222395.1 Myxococcales bacterium | reverse complement strand
TGGGTGAGCACGAAGTCCACTGGCGAGACTTTTTGCAATCACTTGTGGAGCGAGGGCTTGGCGGAGTGCAGCTGATTGTATCGGATGCTCACGCAGGGCTCGCAGCGGCGAGAAGCGCCGTCTTTGGCGGCCTGCCTTGGCAACGTTGCCAATTTCATTTGCAGGAGAATGCACAAAGCTACGTGCCACGAGCTGACCTGAAGAAGAAGGTCGCAGGGGAAATTCGCAAGATCTTCAATGCTTCTACCAAGACCGAATCCGAAGAACTGTTGCAGAGTTTCATTCGGCGATATGCCAAGAGAGCCTCAGGCCTGGTCAAAGGGGCCGAAACTGCCATTGCAGAGGGCTTCACCGTTTTCGCGCTGCCAGAGGCTCACCAGAAGAATATGAGAACCAGCAATTTGCTCGAGAGGCTCAACAAAGAAATTGGGCGACGAACCCGAGTAGCAACGATGTTCCCAAACCAAGCTTCGTGCCTGCGACTGGTCTCGACGATCCTCATCGAAACCTCCGAGGAGTGGGAGACCGGGCGACGCTATCTACCCGAGGATGCGGGGTGAACCACTTCTACAGAGACGGTGTTGCTTTATCCATGCTCGGTGTCACTCTTGGCGTAGTCGCCACGAAGCGTCTTGACCACTACGGTTCTTTCGAGGGCCTCCTGGTGCGCGAGTCTAACGATGCCCATGCCGCCTTCCATCAGAGTTTTACCGGTCGCTAGCGGAGCGGCTGAGGTCCTCCTGGCGTGGGCAACAAGAGATTTGAGTAAGGGTTGCGCTCGGACGCAAGGTCGGTCGCGCACCAGAGGGGGTGGTGGCCGCTCCCATGGTTGTAAGCCACGCCTCCAACTCGGAGAGCTGCCTTGGCTCCTCCTGGTTTGAAGCTCGCTAGTGACCGCCATCGATGGCCCTGGCTTGGTTGAACTACTCGTCGGTTTCGCTTTTCGGTAGCTCCGGTTGTGCCTGTCCCCTGGAAGCATAGCTACCGTGCCGCTGGTACTTCTTGCCCATCAGCCGATTGAGAGTTGTTCGGCCTCGCCAGCTCAAATAGCTCTTGTTGAAAGCGATGGCCTGGCTCGGATCGAGGTAGGGGTTCTTGAGTTTGCCGAGATGGACGAGCGCAAGTGCCTGTTCGGCGACGCTTACAGGGCAGCCTTCAATCCGAACGTGGGTAGCCTTGCGTGCTTTTCCCATTTGGGAGTTTATCGAGAGCATCTTCGAGTAGATGTCATCGTGTCTTGCCTCGTGCGGATCCTTGGCGGCGCGCTCGGTGTAGGTGCTCTTGATCTGGACGAGGTCGCCGTCGAGCTTGCCTTGCCATTGGCAGCAGTCCCCGATGAAGACGACCTTCTCTCCTGGACCAGCGCCGATATCACCTTTGTAGTTTCCGAAGACGACGTGCAGTCTCGGCATTTTTTCATCGGTCTCCTCATCGTATTGACGGAGAATCTCTATCGCTTCTTCTATCGATCCGGGGCAGCCTCCCCAGCAGTAGTTGCTGTGTTCCTCGTCCGGAGGTGGCCCTGCGTAGGCACTGATGCTGGTGCCTTCGAAATACTCCTTAACTCGGATGAGACCCACTTCGAAGCCCTTGGCTCGATCTTGCGCTTCTTCGAGGGGCACGTCGCCTGTGACGTCGATGTCGGCGAGGTCGGTGGAACCAAATCCGTATTCCGAGGTAAGGCGAATGTGATCGACTGAAAGCGGATCGATGCCGATGATGTGGCAGCACACGGAATCGAATGCAACCTGGCTATTGCCCATGATGATGAGGCCTAGGTCTCGGGGCGTCGGTGTAAGCATGCGGCCCTCGCCGGCAGTGATCGCATCGATCGCGATGAACTGTGGCTGGATGATGTGCTGCAGATCGGCAACCTTCTCGTTGAGTCTGTGGTCGTGATCGATGAGTCTGTGCCGGTCGTCTTGGATCCCAATGTAGTTCTTCATGGAGAAGGTCACAGTTGTCCATGGGTGAGCCTTGAACTTGGGTAGATTTACGAAGAAGTCTGCTTGGGCGACAGGCTCTGGCGTGAATACGTAGTCGCGAAGACGCTGCGGATGGGTGAGAGGAATCTCCACCTGCGAGGATTCTTCGAAGTAGTAGTGCTTGATGCCTCCCAGGCGACCGATCATCTCGGAGAAGCCCGAGTCGCGAAACGCCATCCGTGTCGGAATGGTAATGCCACAGCGCTCGCCTACCGCCAACTCTTCGATCTGCTCTCCGCCTCGATCTCTGAGAGCGCGCAGCACGCCTTCACCAAATTCGGGACGCGTATGGGCGTGGGGAAAGAACTCGCCCGCTGCCACCAAGTTGGGTTTGACGAGTGTGCGGCCGTAGGGCGTGACATCCAGAGTCTCCAGCCCCTCGCCAATGATCCGCTCGATGGCCGCGGTGTCGTAGGTTGGACAGCTACGAATGATCACGGTGGGCCGCTTGGGGATCTTCATTGAGGCAAGGGTAGCGCAAAAGTCCCGAAGCAGGCTGCTTTGCTTTGTCGTGCCCAGTACGGTGCGGAAGTGAAGCGCAACCACGGCAAGCATTTCTGCCTCTTCGCTCTTACCAGCGTCACGACCTTTCTCTCGGGCTCCGGGTTTAGCGACGATTTCGATTTACGACAGGGGCTGTACTTCTCGGGCACGCTCATGACCATCTTGCTGTGTCACGAGATGGGGCATTACATAGTCGCGCGAAGACACGGAATAGAGGCATCGCTCCCGTACTTCATTCCCCTGCCTCCGGTCATTTCGCTCGGGACTCTCGGGGCCGTAATCCAAATGGATGAGCCGATCGAAGATCGAAACAAGCTCGTCGATGTAGGTGCCGCGGGCCCACTCGCGGGTTTGGTCGCGGCCATACCGCTCCTGATCTACGGGCTCTCGCTTTCCTCGGTGGGCGTCGCAGAGTCGGGGGAGGGGGTAATGCTGGAGGGAAACTCCCTGCTCTACTCAGGGCTCAAGTACCTGGTGCATGGCCAGGCCTTGCCAGGGCCGGGGGCCGTCGACGTGCAGCTACACCCCATGGCTTTCGCGTCTTGGGTGGGGATCCTGCTAACGATGATCAATCTCTTGCCGATAGGCCAGCTCGACGGTGGTCACGTCCTGTGCGGAGCAATTGGCGAGAAACACGAGCGGGTGTCGAGATGGCTGCACAGGCTTCTCTTGTTCGTTGGAGCCGCTGTAGCTGCAGCCCTCACTATGGAATACATGGGACGCGGTTTGCTAATTGGCGCGGCGCTTCTCGGGGGCGTCAAGGCGGGGCTGCCCTGGTTTGTTTGGGCAGGCATGTTGTGGT
>JAAEPE010000427.1 GCA_024222395.1 Myxococcales bacterium | reverse complement strand
TGAAGTTCCATTTCGGCCGCAATCACTTCGGCCGTCTCGAGATCGAGCTCGGAGTTAATGTTCAAACCAACCTGCAGGCCCATCCCCATCAGGGTTGCAAGCACCTTCCCAACGGGGGCACCGGCTGCTTCTGAGAATGAACGAATGGTACAGGGCAGTTCGAGAACGACGGCGTCTTTTCTTGGCGCCGCAGTATTGACTCCCTTCCGCCGTTTGTGGCCGTGACGGGAAGAGCGTCCTTGGCGAGAACCATAGCCGCCTTGGTCGAGGGCTGCTCGCCCACGTCCTTTCCCACGAACACGCTCTGCACGAGGACTGGCCATCCCAGCCAGTTTGCGTCTCGGCTTGTCTTCTTCTCCGCCTTCACGCTTCTTCTCACCCGTGAAACCACTGAGGCCAGAACCACGCTTCGCGGCTGCAGAACGCTTACTATCTTTGTCTTCCTTGGCAAGCTCCTCTAGCGGAGCTCGCATCCCCTGACGGTGCCCAGCGATGACGTCCTTACTGAGCTTCACGTCGGGCTTCTGAGCCTTGGGTTCACCGCTCGCCTGCTTGCTCGGCTTTGGCTCGGCGACCTCTGGGAGAGACGCCATTTTCACGTTAATACGCGGTTCACGGCGTTTCGCTTTACTGGAGTCCGCGCGTTTTTCACCCGAGGCCGTTGGTCGGTCTAAGGATCGCATCTTTCCGCCTGAGACCGTCGAATCGCGTCTCACTGGCGCGACAGGATCATTTCCGGCTCCGCTTTTGCGCACACCCATTCGACTTTTGATACGACTTCCCAATGAGCCTGCTTTTGGCGAGCCTGATTTCGGCGGTTCAGGAGCGGGAGTTCCGAGGTCAGCGACCTCATCTTTTTTCACCGGAGCTACGGGGGCCGGCGTGGCTTCAGCCACTGGCTCGACCGGCTCGGGCGCTTTGGGTGCGGGAGTCGCGGGCTTGGCCGGTTTTTCCGGAGCAGGAGTCCGACTCGAGCTGCGTCCCACTTTGATGGCGACATGCTTCCGTTCTGTCGGAACCACATCACGCACAGCCGTCGGGGCGGTCGTGGCTGCGGGCGCAGCAACGGGTTCGGGCTTACCAGCCCCAGATAAATGGTCTCGAACTTTCTGAGCCTCCTCATCGGAGAGGCTAGCCAGCGCCGAGCCTTTGCCGGTAATACCGACTTTTTTGACAAGATCTACTAGATCTTTGCTGTCAACTTTCAGTTCTTTT
>JAAEPE010000426.1 GCA_024222395.1 Myxococcales bacterium | reverse complement strand
GGCCGGGGGGCGCAGAGTTGCCCAAGCTGCGCGCCGGCGAGCGAGTTCCTGGTGCCTACGGCAAGGTGGTAGGGGAGGAGGCGATGCTGGCGACGATTGAGGATGGAGTGGTCATCGCCGAAACGCCGATCACGGGATCTTTAACAGTCCGAAAACGCGGAAGTACCGTGGTCGCGGATGTCGTCTATTGGAGGATAGATGGGGGCAAGTATGTCGCCGAGGATTCTCTTCGGCCCCATGATCCCTCGTCCTTCCAGGGGCAAAGACTGCACGACGGGCCCCTTCCAGAAGGCCCCATGGCGTTTGCGATTTCGGGAGATCGCCCCGGCGACTGGATCGTGGTTAGGGATGAGCCCGGAGGGAAGCGAGTGCGTCGCTTGGCCCCTAGGAGACTAGTCTCGATAGCGTCGACCGAGAAGAATTCGGATGGCGATGTCATAGGCTATTTCATCGCCAAGGATGAGTTCGTGGCCAAGGGTGATTTGCGTCTCATCGACGAGAAGCCACCGCCGCCCCTAACTCATGATGATGAACGCTGGTTCGACGTCAATCTCGACTCACAGATATTGGTCGCATACGAGGGCGCGACCCCAGTCTACACCACGCTCATTTCCTCAGGAACCCGCAACAATCCAACCGAAACCGGTGTTTTTCGTATTTGGATTAAGTTCTCCGAGACCAGCATGAGCGGTCGTATGGGAGAGAGCGATGCATACTCTGTGGCTACTGTGCCGTGGACCCAGTTCTACGAGAACGACTTTGCGTTGCACACTTCGTATTGGCACGATCGATTCGGCCAGAAGCGCAGCCACGGATGCCTGAATCTCAGCCCCAGAGACTCGCGCTTTCTCTACTTCTGGTCGGAACCACAGGTGCCGGTGGGCTGGAGCATGGCGAATGCGAGTACGGAAAGGCCTGGATCGATGGTGCGGGTGCGCTCTTCACAAGATCCGGATCCTGAGTTCAAGGGGGCTGCGCTCAGAGTGCAGAACGCTCGCGAAGAGGCGCAGCGCAATTCTTCGTAGCTAGAGCTTGGTCGCGCGCGTGGCGACGAAGGTTGGCATGTACTTGCTGAGGGCATCACCACTCTCGAGGCTGAAAACGTCTTCGTAGAAGCCCGTGATGGCGAATCCTGCATCGATCTGTCCGCCGATCTGAGTTTGCAGGGAGTGGCTCCAGCACAGAGGATCCTTCTTGGCAGTGAACACGCTTCGCTCATCTTCACTCAAACTGTCGGTATCCGAATAGGGAAGGGCATGCCGTACCTCGAGTGCGCCGCTCTCGTACTTCTCGTTGTCGAAGAGGAAGAGTGCCGGATTGAGAACACCGGAGAGCAGGCTGCCACCAGTTCTGAGGACTCGATGAGACTCTCGCCAGACCGGCTCGATGTCTGGCACAAAGCAATTGCTGCATGGGTGCACAATGAGGTCGAAGCTCTCGTCACCCAGTGCACTCAATTCGCGCATATCACCCTCGACCAAAGTGATTTCAAGGCCCTCGCGCTCGGCCACCAGCTTGTCCTGCGCCAACTGCTTGGGCGAGTTGTCATACACGGTGACCCGTGCGCCAGCAGCTGCCAGCACCGGCGCTTGCTGCCCGCCAGCCCCTGCCAGGCAGAGAATCTCCAAGCTTTCGAGAGGAGCGGGGAACCACGTTCGCGGCACCGCCTTGACCGGTGTGAGAACGACCGACCAATCGCCCTCGCGCGCCGCCCTCACCACTTCAGTCGACACGGGCCTGGTCCACTCGTTGTCGCTGTCGACCTGATGATCCCAGGCCATGCGGTTGTAGCTGCGGATGTTCTCGTCCATGGGGCACTCTACGACGAACTCTGATTTACGCAATAGGGTAGAAAACACCAGCCATCGCTTGGCGTATTGCAAGCCTTTGCTAGATTGCCGCCGTGACTGAGTACTTGCCACTTACGCATGATCGATTCGCCAAGGTTCAGCGAGACATTTTTGTGTCTCCGCTTTCGCCCGACTGCATGAGTCACGAGTGCAGTCTGCGAAAAGAGGACGATCGGGTCAAACTAGAAGCATGCTGCCAGTACGGAGTCGATGTGGACGTTGGAGAGCGTGATGGCATTCTCGATCACGCGGAACAAATCAAAGGCATTCTCGATGCCGCCGTCCGCAACTTGCCCTGGTTCAAAGACGAAGTCACAGAGGACGTGGATTTCCCCTCGGGCAAGTACGTCCGCACCCAGACTCACAACGACGGATGCATCTTTCTGAGTCACGACAAACGCGGATGCTCCGTCCACCGCGCATCGATCGAAGCGGGCTGGGATTTCCACGGCATCAAGCCCAATATCTGCCGTCTCTTCCCCATGTCCTATGACGATGAGGCGATCGTCATGTCCGATGACTACGCGGATTACTCGTGCGCTTTTGAGCCTGATACGCCGACTGTCTATCAAGTGGGCAGGCCTGACTTGCTCGCTATCTTCGGCGAAGCGCTCGTTCTCGAACTCGACAGCATCGAGAAGCGGGTCTTGGCTGAGCTGCCAAAGACGCTGGGTATTATTCCGTAGAAGCATCGCTATCGGGAGCGAGGCCCGATGCCTCGTTGAGCTATTCTCTACTTCGTCGAAGCCAGGCGTCTTAGCTTGGAGGCCAGTGGCGCCACGACGATTCTATGCGTCGCCATCGCAAGCTCAATACGGTAACCCGCAAGTCGTGGAGGTGAGACTAGCCAACTCGTATGGCTCAACTCGTATGGCTCGTCGAGCGTGGTAGTTTCGCATGTTCTGCCGAAGTCATAAGCTTGCCAAAGCTCCACTCTTTGGCCACGTCGCCCGTGGCATTCATGCTCCAGATCGCTGGGGCCTTCAAATCGATCTCTTGGCGCGACTCGGAGATGAACGTCAGCCTGTGTCTCTTTGGCCCGACCACCACCACGTAGTGAGCATGTTCAGCGGGAAGAAATGCGAGTGAGATCTCTTTGCCCTAGCACATCCTCACAAGTACACACGACTCGCCTGTGCGATCTATGTTGGCAGAGGGAATTCTCTGAGCCGTGTGCTCACTGGCCTCTAGGAAATTGGCAGTGCCACCCCTAGTCGATATAATACCTAGAATGTTCGCAATAGGCGGTAAATACGAGCTTGGCGAGCGACTGGGGGGAGGTGGAATGGCGGATGTATTTCGCGCCACCACTCGCGGTGCTGAGGGCTTCGCTCGTCCGGTTGCCATCAAGCGCATCAAACGCAGCATTTCCACGGACAAGGCTTTTGGCGAGCTCTTTGTAAGTGAGGCGAGGCTGGCGGCCAAGCTTCACCACTCGAACGTCGTACAGACTCTCGACTTCGATCGAGATGATCAGGGGTGCTTCTACCTTGTCATGGAACTCATTGATGGGGTTGATCTGCGAGCCCTCGCCTCGAGCGGACGGATACCGGTGAGTGCGTGTTGCTTCGTCGTCTGCGAAATACTCCGAGCCCTAGACTACGCCCACGAGCTGGTCGACGACGGTGATCCCATTACAATCATTCACCGCGACATCTCTCCGCACAACATCATGTTGGGATGGCAGGGGGCAGTGAAGGTTGTCGACTTCGGTATCGCAAAAGCCATTGAAGGAAGTCTGATTTCACGCTCGGGTTCGCTCAAAGGCAAGGTCGCCTACATGAGCCCGGAGCAGGTGCATGGACACACTTTGGACGGGCGCTCAGACCTCTTTGCCGTTGGCATCATTTTGCACGAGCTTCTCACAGGCGCGAGGCTCTTCCTGGGCAGGACCGAGGCCGAAACTCTATCCAATGTGCTTACTCTGCCGATTGCCACGCCGGCATCATTGAAGAATCTGGTGCCTCCAGACGTAAGCGCTATCGCGATGCGTCTTCTCGAACGAAATCGCGCAGACCGATACACTCGCGCAGAAGAAGCGATAGAAGCCTTCTTAGATTGCTCCATCTCGATAACGAAGGGGCGACGAGATCTCGAGACTGTACTCGCAGAGAGATTCCCTGAGAAAGCTCCGAAGCGCACCTCCCGGCTCTCATATTCGCCGTCGCCAGCTAGCAGTGCCAGCTTTGAGGGCCCGTCCTCGAGCGCTGCGGGCCTTGAGCGAAACGAGACGATGGGTGCTGCGGCCACAATGCCAGCCGCAGCCGAACTCGGGCCAAAGAAGACAGTTCCCAATCGCCCTCAATCGCAACCTGTGCCGAAGAGGACATTCACTGGGAAGCCTGTAGCTGCGTCTGCCAGTGCTCCAACTATGAGCCAGAGCTTGGGCGCGATGCCTCGCAACTCACGCATGCTCCTTACGCTCGTTGCCTTGGGGGTTGCTGCTGCCGTGGCAATCGCATTCTTCGTGCTGCGTGGCGAGACGGGTGCCACCTCTTCCGACGGCAATGTGGAGCTTGTCGGGGCGAAGCCCGCCTATGCGAAGACGGCATCGACTGATGCCGAAGCCCGCGCGCCCGGCGATGTAGTCCTTGCTGAGCAAGAGCCCGCATCCGCTGCCGATGACACTGGGACGATTGTTGATGAAGGTCTCATTCGCGAAACCGCACCAGGTGATGCGCCTTCGCTCCGGGCTGGAGATGCGGGGACATCTAGCGAGGTCAAGCGAGCGGAGAAGGCCGTCTTGACGGTGCGAGTAAATCCTTGGGCCACGGTCATTGTTGATGGCAAGGACTACGGGCAGACGCCGCAGACGATTCGTTTGCGGCATGGAAAGCACCGTATTGCTCTCGAAAACCCCGGCCTAGACAAGGGTGAGAAGTTCACTCTGTTTTTGGGGGCAGGGGAGAGCAAGACCGTCGATGAAGACTGGCGCTAAGGGCGTTTCGCGTAGCGACAACGCCCGGATGCCTATGCGGGGTTTCGCGTAGCGACAACCCCTGGGGAGCTCACACCAGCCACCGCTCTAGACCGCCGAGTGCAAACAATGACCGGTCTGATGGTTCTGCTTTCCCGATTGCAGGGTTGCTCATTTCGTCATTTGCCCCCGCAAAATCCTCATTCGCGCCTTGCACTCGAAAAATCAGAACTCACCATCCTCGGTCATTCTTCTCGCTCGACGGTCTAGCCAGTCGGGGCTTGGATGCGAATCGCCATCTTGCCCTTGTGCTTATTCTCAGCCATGAGCTGGTGAGCCTTGGCCGTCTCCTCGAAATTGAACACTTGGTCAAGCACTGGGTGGATCTTCTGCTCGTGCACAAGCTTGTTTGCCTTCTCAGCCTGAAAGGCATTGGCGAAGTGCGATCCGATGATGCTCTTCTGTCGCATCCACAGGTAGCGAACGTCGAATTCGAGGTCGTAGCCAGTGGTTGCGCCGCAGATTACGATGGTTCCGAATCGCTTTGCGACGAGTACTGAAGTGGGAAAGGTGTACTTGCCAACGTGCTCGAAGACGATGTCGGCATCGTGACCGCCGGTGAGCTCGCGAATCTTCTTGCCGAAGCGCCGCGACTCTTTGACTCCTTGGCTCAGATCGAACTCGGTGCGATCGATAATCATCTCGGCACCGAGAGAGCGTACTAGCTCCGCTTTGTCTTCGCGTGAGACAACCGCGATTGGGTTTGCACCTGCGAGTTTTGCGAGTTGTACGGCAAAGACTCCGAGGCCACCGGAGGCCCCCCAGATGAGAACGTTATCGCCAGGTTGCATGCCGCCGCGCCCCAAGAGCATGCGGTAGGCAGTAAAGTAGGTGAGCCCGTAGGAGGCGGCTTCTTCCCAGCTAAGGTGTTTGGGGCGGCGCAGAAGCTGCTGAGGCTGCACAAGGCAGAACTGGGCGAATGAGCCCCAGTTGGTCTCGTAGCCCCAGATTCGCTGGTTCTGGCAGGCCAGAGGATCGTTGCCGTTGCACGCAGGGCACTCGCGGCAACTCTGGTTGCAGTGCAGCACAACCTCATCGCCGACTTGCCAGTTCTTCACCGCCGAGCCGACCTTCCAAACGATGCCAGCGGCGTCCGAGCCAGCGACGTGAAAGGGCTCGTCCGGGTGCATCTTCATGACACTGACAGGCTTGCCACGGGCCGCCCAAACACCGTTGAAGTTGATGCCTGCCGCCATGTTGAGCACGAGCACATCGGTCGGCCCACACTCGGGAACAGCGATTTCTTCCACCTTCATGGAGTCGATAGGTTCGCCTTCGCGATCCGGTCTGATGACGATAGCCTTCATCATCTTGGGAACCGCGCCAAGGGGGGGGACGCTGCCGAGTTCGAATGTTCCGCTCATGCCGTATTCCTATCGCTTGTGACTATGCCGTAGTGTTCGTCGGTCGCTGCTGCTCAGCGGTTGTCCAAGAGTCGTTTTGCAATAACTTCGTATTGGATTTCCGAGGTGCCTTCGAAAATTCGAAAGACTCGGGCATCACGCCAGTATCGTTGCACCGGATACTCGCGACTGTAGCCGTAGCCGCCAAAGACTTGAAGTGCTTCGGAGGTCACTCGTTCTGCCATTTCGGCGGCGAAGGCCTTGGCGTAGCCAGCTTCGAGATCTGCTCGCTCACCCGAGTCCTTCTTCACGGCAGCGGCGTAGCAAAGCTGTCTGGCTGCTTCGACCTCGGTGGCCATATGGGCAATCTTGTGCCGAATCACCTGATGCTCCGCGATTGGCTTGCCAAACTGGGTGCGGTCTTTGGCGTATCGAATCGCTGCCTCGAGAGATGCCTGAGCAACACCGACGGCGCGGGCGGCAGTTTGAATACGAGCGTATTCGTACGTTGGCATGAGCTGGTAGAAACCCTTGCCTTCTTCACCACCTAAGAGATTCTCTGCAGGGACCTCAACGCCGTCAAAGCCCAGAGAGTAGGACTTCATTCCTTTGTAGCCGATGGTCGGAATGGGGCTTCCGGCAAGCTTCGGCGGATCGAAGTCATCGCCGGGCTCTTTCTCCACGAGGAACATGGAGAGGCCTTTGTGACGCTTGGACGCATTAGGATCGGTGCGCGCCAAGACGGTGAGCACATGCGCTCGATTGGCAAAGGTGCACCAAGTCTTCTCACCGCGAAGATGATAATTGTCTCCGTCGCGAACGGCTCGGAGCTTCATGCCGCCGGTGTCACTGCCAACGTCGGGCTCTGTAAATGCCGCGGCGGTTAGAATCTCGCCGCTTGCAATCTTTGGAAGGAAGCGCTGCTTCTGTTCCTCGGTTCCTGCGTGCCATAGCAACGTGCCGGTAATGATCATTCTCGTCATGACCGAACCAACGCTCAGCCAACCGCGACTAAGCTCTTCGGTAACGATGGCCATGGAGAGGGCGTCGAGGCCCATGCCGTCATACTCCTCCGGGAAGATCAGTCCGAGGTAGCCGAGGTCGGCCATCTTCTGGATGACGTGCATCGGAATCTCAGCTTCTGCGTTGTCGAGGTCGTGTGCTATCGGAATGATCTCCCGCTCCACAAAGTCCCGGACACTGCGCCTAATCTCTAGATGATGGTCAGCAAAGATACCCATAGTCAGCTGTGCTCCTCCTTGTTTAACTCGCATATTCGCGAAAATTACGCACCGTGTCAAACACGCGACGAATAGTATTAGTAACTTAGCCTATCCAAGATCACTGGAAAGAGACTAGAAACTAGATGCGTGGGGCGAGGGACTTTGGGGCCACACGGGCCAGGACGTGTGTGACGTCGCCTGCATGACAGGGCTTTGGCAAGAAGGCTGCTGCTCCAAGCCTGGCTGAATCTTTGGGAGCTTGCGGACTAGAGGAGGCGAGCACAAAGGGTGGGGAGTGCTTCTCGCTGCCGAGCATGGAGACAAAGGAGGCGACGACGTCGCCGGTTTCGGCGCTTCCCTCGATGACAACGAGGTCTACTTCACCGGTCTTGACGTGTACTAGAGCTTGATTCGGCTCTTCTGCCGACAAGACGGTGTAGCCAAGTTGCTCTAGCTCCACTGGCCAACTGTCGTTTGAGTCGCAAGCAGGACTCAAGATTAGGATTGTTCCAGCCACCAAGTAGAAGCTAAACAGATCTAGGCATCATTTCGCAGTAGTGGGCATTACCATAGAACCCGCGATTTTCATCAAATCACGTGAGCAGTGTTCATGTTCAGGGCAAGCGAGTGTCCTGAGAAGACTCCTGATAGCAAGTGCTACTTGCTGGCTCGACCGCTGGCTTGGCGAACGCCTTCGTCCCAACCGACTTCTTCGGCGAGCACCCGCGCCTCGCGCACACTTGCTGGGGTGATGCGCCGAACTGTCTGGGTGGGACGGCTTTCCGCGAGCAGGAGCTCTGCCGTGGTCCTTCGATCTCCAAGCTCGCGCATGTCATCAATGGCTCTTCTGCGGAAGCCCTGGGCTTTGTCGAGTTGGCCCGTTTCTTCGTGGAGTCCGGCAAGGGTGGCGTAGCTGCGAGCGGTGCCGACGGCACTATTGCTGGCGTGTGCGAGACGCGCCGCGTGCTTGCCTATTTCGATCGCTCGAGCCGGGTCGCCTTCTGCGCCGTAGAGCTGCGCGAGTAGCAAGAGAAGGCGCCAGAACTTCGCTGGTGCACGACGAACCTTTGGACCTTCGCCCATCGTTACGAGGTCGATGCCCTCTTCTAGCTCGCGAATTGCCTCTTCCACATTGCCAGCCCGCAAACACATGGTCGCGAGGTCCAGATAGGCATCAGTGAGAATGTCTATGGCCAACATTGGAATCGCAATGGCGATGACCTCGCGACACAGCTTGATGGAGCCATCAATGTCGCCCTCAGTCGCGCGAAGTTGTGCGGAAGCGCGAAGCAGCTGTGCGCGGAGAGCAGGAGCATCCTCGCAGTTCTCCGTGGCCTCATTGAGAATTCTTCGGGCAAGGCCCACTTCACCGCCGACTCGCAAGGCGTCTGCAAGGCGGATAGAAATCGTCACAAGCTGCAGCCGTGTGTTGGCATCTTGCTCGCTCAAGAGATGTGTTCTCGTCGCGTTGAGAGCGCGGTTAAAGAGGGCCGCCGCGCCAGCGTCATCTAGTTGGCGAACAGCGTTATCTCCGGCGCGAGCCAAGAGTCGTCCTGCTCGTCCCATATCATCGGCTTGTTCAGCGTGATATCCCAGTATCGAGGGGTCGGAGACCGAGGCGATGAGAACATCTCCAGCGGCCTGGTGAAGAGTGCGCTTCACATCGCGGGGCGTGTCCGCATAGACGACCTCTCGAAACATGCAATCGCGAAACGAGAGCATCTTGTCTTGAGCCACGAGAATGTCGCGGTCCTTGAGCAGGTGGAGGGCTGCATTGAGTTCCACGCGACCCATAGAGCTAGCCAAGGTATCGACAAGGTCCTCGGCGCTGACCATGTAGCCAAAGACCGCCGCGACTTGGAGGAGCCGCTGGGCCGCCGACGGCAGGAAGCTGTTGCGTGCGGCCAGGAGATCAGCCAGTGACTCTGGAGCGGATCGCATATCCCCGCCTTCGACAACGTAGCGCAGGAGTTCGTGAATGTGATCGGGGTTGCCCCTGGTAAGCGTGCGCAGTTCCTCCAGCGTCACCAGATCCGGTTGGCCTCTGGTGGTGCAGTGCGTGACCACGCCTCGCATGTCTTCATCTCCGACCGGCATGAGATCGACGGGACGAAGACCTTCCCAATCCAGACTCACGGTGTGATCAGAGGCTACAAGAATCTTGAGGCCAGGAGAGCGCTGATTGCTCGCCGCAAGCTGCTGCAAGAGCTTGCGGCTAGGCTTGTCGAAGAGATGATAGTCTTCAAAAGCCAACACAGCCGAGAGTTGCCTGCCAGCAGCCCTCAGCACGCGCATCGTTGAGGCAAAGAGTTCGCGGCGCCGAATCGGCGCTTCTAGCTTGCTCAGGCCACCTCCCTCGTGTTGGAAGAGTTCACCAATACCAGGCAAATCGCGCCGGCTGAGACCAATATCTTCTAGTGCCTCTCCAATATCTTCGTACGAGCACAGAGGTGGCAGGTCGAGGGTCGCAGTGACGATCGCACGAATCGGGTAGAATGGAGTCTGTTGGCAGGTTGGGTCTGGACTCGCGAGGAAGATCAGACTCCCGTCCCTGCTAGCAATCTCAAACGCCTCGCGCATCAGGCGACTGCAACCACACCCCGGCTCCTCCCGTAGGTACATCACCCCGAAGTCATCCGAGCAGAGAAACTCGACAACTTCATCGAGTTCTCGTTGGTGGCCAATAATCGGCAGGGGGAATAACTCACCAAAAGTGTCTTCTTGCCTTAGGGGTTTTTCTATTATGTCCGGCGTGTCGTGAGGCCTGAGCATGCCTTGCAAATCGCCGGCGCTAGCGTCTGCGGTAGCAGACTGATCGGACCAAATCTCCTCGTGTCCCGTGTCTTCGAGGGAGAGTTCAAACTCCTTGCGCTTTAGCGCCTTAGCTGCCCCGCAGTTCTGGCAAAACTTGAAGGAAACTGGCGTGTAGTCGCCACATTCGGCGCACGGCAGCTCCTTGCCCGGTGCGACTAGACCCTCGGAAGCGAGACTCTTGAGGGCAAGCGCAAAGTCTGCGGCACTCTCGAAACGATCGCGTGGATCTTTTGCAAGCGCCCTTAGAGTGATTTCTTCAAGCGCAGCGGGAACGGCAAGGGCATCTGGATGCTGATTGGGTGGTAAGGGTTCTTCTCGAAGGTGGCGCTGCAACATCTCCAAGGTTGGCGAGCCGCTAAACGGTGTGAAGCCGACAAGGAGTTCGTAGAGGATAATACCGACAGCGTAGATGTCTGCGGCGAGGGTCGGCTCTTGCCCGCGGATGACCTCGGGGGCCATATATTCCGGGGTGCCGCAAATGCTGCCATCATTTGCGTCCCCAGGATCTTCCGCATTGCCGGTGAGCCGAGCGATGCCGAAGTCGACTACCTTGATGAGGTCCCAACCTCCACGCCGATATTCGACCATGATGTTGTCGGCTTTGAGATCTGCGTGTACGACCCCGCGCTCATGGGCCTCTTCCAGGGCACTAAGAATTTGTCCGACAATATCTGCGATGCGATCGGATGTGAGTTGCTCCGTTCGCAGGACCTCTGTAAGGGTAAGGCCCAGCAAGAACTCCATGACCAGGTAGAGCAGGCCGTCGTCGGTTTGACCGAAGTCGATAACGGAGACGACGTTGGGATGGTTGAGACGAGAGGCCGCCCGCGCCTCATCATGGAAGCGGCGCACGAAGCGGGGCTCGCAGGCCATCTCCGGCCTCAAGATCTTCACCGCAACAGTTCTGCCCAACGAGGTTTGGTCGGCCCTGTAGACGGTGCCAGCGGCGCCGACACCGATGCATTGCCTCAGACAGAACTTGCCCGCGACGATGCGGCCGACGAGGGCGTCATCGGATGACGGCATCAGAACGTTCTCTCCTCGTGTACATTGATAGCCAACTGTGGAGACGTAACCACATCGTCTTGTCCTTGGACAAGAGCAAGGGGGAATCAAAGGGTAGCGACTCGATGATCATCTCGAGCCGTGGGGAGTGCGAGTTCTCGACAACCAGCGGGCTATCCGTGTTGCGTGCGACCAGTTCCATGACTTCGTAGTTGGTACATCGTCCCAAGCATTGGAAAACCGTAGCACTTTGCTACGCTCGCTCGAGGATCGTTGCGATTCCCTGGCCGACACCAATGCACATGGAAGCGAGGCCATGTTTGTGAGATCCAAGGCTCATCTCGTGGGCCAGGGTGACAACAAGACGTGCCCCAGAAGCCCCGAGAGGGTGGCCCAAGGCGATGGCGCCACCATTCACATTGACGGTCTCCGGGTCGAGCTCGAGCTGTTCGATGCAAGGCACGGCTTGAGCGGCAAATGCCTCGTTGACCTCGCTAACGCCCATTTGTGCCGCTGACAAACCAGCGCGGGAAAAAACTCTTTGCGAAGCGGGTACCGGCCCGAGGCCCATATAATTGGGTTCGACTCCGGAAACAGCGGAGGTGACGTAGCGAGCGAGTGGAGTGAGATTGTGCTTTTTTACTGCTGCTTCACTCGCGACGAGCATTGCGCATGCGCCGTCATTCAGGCCCGAAGCGTTTCCCGCGGTAACGGTGCCGTCGGCTTTGAATACCGGGCGAAGCTTTGCGAGTTTTTCCGCACTCACCGCACGGGGATGCTCATCTACCGAGCAGATAATCGGCTCCTTGCTCTTGCGCTCCACTCCGGTCTGAATGGCCACAACTTCTCGTTCGAAACGGCCACTCTTCATAGCCTTGGCTGCACGGGCCTGGGACTCAGCCGCCAGAGCATCCTGCGCTTCACGACTCACGTTGCATCGCTCTGCAACTCGTTCGGCGGTAAGACCAAGTCCAATCGCGCCGTGCATCTCCTCCATCTTCGGATTGACCATGCGCCAGCCGAGCATCGTGTCGAAGAGGGTTTGATTGCCTCGTGCGTATCCCGCCTCGGGTTTTGGCATCACAAAGGGGGCACGACTCATTTGCTCAACGCCGCCTGCGACAATGAGATCGGCTTCGCCGGTGAGGATCAGGCGAGCGGCGTCGTTGAACGCTTGGAGCCCAGAGCCGCAAAGGCGATTGACGGTCAAGCCTGGGACTTCCACAGGGAGCCCGGAGAGCAGAGAGCACATACGGGCGACATTGCGGTTGTCTTCGCCAGCTTGGTTTGCACAACCAAAAATCACATCTTCGATAGCTTCACCTGGTACTCCGGTGCGCTCAATGAGCTTGGCAATGACGTGGGCACCCATGTCATCGGCGCGAACCTTGGCAAGGGCGCCGCCGTGGCGTCCAAAAGGAGTGCGAAGACCGTCGACCAGGTATGCAGCTTTCGTCATGGCCGGACCGTAGCCCGAATCGGGCAGGGCTAGCGCGCTGCAAATGGCAAAAAAGCGCCTGCAGCGAATGGCAAAAACTGGAGTCCGGATCCGCACAGGGCTAGCGTTGAGGCATGCTAGTTGATGAACGAACGGTGGCGCTCTCCACGAGCGACGATATGGCGACGGCCTCGGATGTGGGTTGGTTTGCGGCAAAGCAGCCAGGGCTCTTGCGGTTTGTGGAAGACAGAGTCGGCCAGGATGGCGACGCGACCGCCATGGCAGTCGATCTCTGTTGGAAGGTCGTAGCGGCGTTTGAGCACAAGCGCGGTTTGCCAATGCCAAGGATTCACGTTGCAGAGCTAGAGCTCGCCGAAGAAGAAGTCGTTCGGGAGTCTCAGGGCGGCCTCGATTTTGCGAACGGCTGCGCCCACAGGCAACCCGATTTGTGCCGATGGCTGGAAGCCGAGATGACAGCTCCGATCTTGCCAGTGATGCCAGAACTCCAAGATCAAATAGCCTTGGCTGTGGCCTCGACAATTTCCGCGTGCGACCGGGCTCATCATCCGACTCCGATTGCGATCGAGTCCGATGCCTCGGCCGGCGTGCTGATCGGATAGCTCGGTTAGCTCGGCTAATTCAGTACAGCTCTATCGTATCGCCACGGGCAACGATGTTCACTAGTGTGTCTTTGTGGAAGAGAGCGGGGACCAAGTAAAGCTAGGCAGTTCATTTCGAAAACGTCGAGTCTTCGGAGTTGCGACCTCGCTGGTGATTTGTCCCGGGAGTGGTCATGTACTGCTAGGCGAGCACAGGCGAGGGTTTGTGTGGTTGAGGTTCGATGCGACGTGCTCTATGTCAATGGCGAGCCAACGCCTCATAGGGCTTTGGAGCAAGAATGTACCTACTCGGGCTTTGGGCACGCGGGCGGTTGGCGCGAGTATGAGTGCGCACTCTTCGAGGAATCGCTTGGTGGCTACGACTACCAGGCTATCCAGAATCCCACGTTCGAGCGCTCGGCTGGCGAACCCGGGGACATGGACTTTCCTGGAATGGGACTTCCGGGATGCGAGAATTCGGCCGACGGTCTGCAGTATGAGCCCGTTCAAGTTCCTGGCGTGTTCGTCGAGAGTGCGAACTCTTCTGAAGACGCGTGTGCACCCAGTCGAGGCTACAAGGTGCCCAAAGGTCACTTCTTTGTCATGGGAGACAATCGCGGCAACAGTTCTGACTCTCGTATTTGGGGGCCGGTGCCCAACAGCAGCTTGCGTGGAATCGCTTCCTACGTGTGGTGGGCGAAGCAAGGCGAGTCCGTCAACTGGGGACGAATCGGATTCGATCTCGAGTAGATTGGAGTTGGACCACTCTGACAACTCGGGGATGCGGCGGGAGCACCAGCTGCACCCCGACACATCGGCTCCGATGCTACCGAGGTCTATCTTCCTTCGCTACAGGTACTGCTAGAGCTAAGCCCGGTTCCGGGCGCCCTGCAGAAGAAGTACCACCCCTCGAGGAATCTGCGGTGGCCTGCTAGATCTAGCCTGTCGTGGTTGCGAAGAGATGGCCGCTAGTGGCACAGTTCCAGGCGTATTTCACCATGGCAGAATCACAAGTCCCAGCCGAGGTCGTCGACAAAACGATCAATAACTTCCATGAATTAGACGCCTCTGGTGATAAGCGCACCATGACGAAGATGGTGCGCCGCTTGGGCAAGGAGCAGCCGGCTCTTCTGCAGTACGCCTCACAGTTTCGCGACAAGCACGGAGACCCGGTCGGTGAGGCCGCGGTCTTCTACGGCACTCTGGTTTGGGCGATGTTCGATGAGAACGTCGGCAAATGCCCCAGGCTCACGGTAGCCAATATTTCTGAGGCCGAAGTCGAGGTGAAGTCGCAGATCAAGAAGGATGATGGGATCAAGGAGAAGGCGGTGCACGACCGCTCTGCGGAGGAGCTCGTAGCTCGCCAACCTCACATCTACTCCAAGCTCACCGAGCTCATTGAAGAAGATGTTCGCGAAGATGCGATGAAGGAAGAGACGGCAGAAATTATCTACCCGCCGACTCAAGTCATCCTGGAAGCATTCGACGCTGCCATCGAAGGCCGTCGTCCAGGAGAGCAGATCGGCCCGGTTGTGAAAGCCAAGAAGATTGGTCGCAACGAGCTATGCCCATGTGACTCGGGTAACAAGTACAAGCGCTGCTGCGGCGGCTGATATCCCATTGGTATCAAGACGATTCGCAATGCGAGAACGCCCGGCTGTAGCTGGACGACAGTTACCGGGCGTTCTCGTAGGCAGTCTACGTAGGAGCTACTTTGCGCTGTAGCGCATCCATGGACCCGCCGTAAACGGGAAGGCGGCGTCGTAGTGCACGTGACCTACGTACCAGAGTGCCACATCGTGGCCATCAAGCGGTTGATCATTGACGAAGGCTGCTGGGTAGGGCTGGGAGCCAACTGCGTTCTTCGGCGTGAACGGACCCCATTCGCCCTCTTGATAGCGCAGCGCAAAGATCTCAGCGTCTTCCCACTTGTGCGGACGGATTGAAACCTGTGCGCTGGAGCCGAAGTCGACCTGGCGCCAGACGGAGCCGTCCTCGTCGGTATCATGGCCCGCCGGGTACCATCCTTCTTCTGCCATGCGTTGCCAGCTGCCACCCTCGAAGAACTCGACGGCGTCGTTGTCTGCGCCGTGGATGTCGAAGTCGAACCGCCAATGCGGATGATAGGTGTGGCCATCGTGCAGCCCCACGCCGTAGATCGTAAGTAGCGGCGCCATGCGTCCGTCTTCGTGAAAACGCCAGATTTGGGTATAGCGGTAGGGGCCAGTCTCGAAGTCGGCAAGCAGCTCGAATCCACGGCGAAACTGGGTGATACGCGGAGAACCGATGAGTGTACGCAACCCAAGCGGCATCCAGAATGGACCATGGGTTTCCGCGCCATCGTCTTCGACATCGAAGTCTTGCCTCTGATGATCGATAGTGACGAAGGGCAGGGAGCCTTCGCGCAGCACGCGCTTGCCTTTGAAATCGGCAAGGTAGATGAGGAGTCCTGCTGAGCTGCTAACGCGCCAGTGGACTTTCCAATTACTTTGATTGATGGACTCGTTCATGTTGATTCAATCCGCCGAGCGGCTCTACCAGTTCTGTCCCTGGACGACTTCGGTTACCTGAGCGTCGAGGAGGTCGACGAGTGCAACCAGGCTCGGACGAGCACCAGGCTCACCGAGGAGTACGGCGGCAGTGCGCCGGTTGTGACTGAGTTCGGAGGGGCGATGGCTCCAGTAGTGCATAGCGGCAATTGGAACTTCGCCCAGTACGAGTTGATCTCGGACGCGAGTGTCGGAAATGGCGATCTCGATGGCGGCCTCTTCTTCTTCCGCTGCCAGCATGGGCTGCGATCGATTGATCGACAAGTCGCGGACTTCGAAGCCGTCCAGATCTACGTTGGCCTCCACACAGCGGTCTGAAGAGTAGTCGTAGATAACGACCCTCGCGATGCGAAGAGCCTCCGCGGCGCTGGTCTTTAGCGCAAGTGGATCCATTGCGATGACACGGTACCGCCCAACCTTCGCCATGCTAGCGAGGCGCATGTCTTCCAGAAGAATTCTCAGACTATCGGCTTGCTCGCCTTGGGTCAGCGGCGCGAAGAGTTCCGCCAAATCGACGGCCTTTCTTGCAGACTTTTTCGTCGCGGTCTTCTTTACAGTCATTTTCGTCGCTGGTTTCTTTGCGACTTTCTTTGGCGCAGCCTTCTTCACGGCCTTCTTGGCCGTGGTCTTTCTTGCGGCCTTCTTTGGCGCAGCCTTCTTCACGACTTTCTTTGGCGCAGCCTTCTTCACGGCCTTCTTGGCCACGGTTTTTTTTGCGGCCTTCTTCGGAGCGGCCTTCTTCGGCGCGGGCTTCTTTGCAGCCTTCTTCGGCGCGGGCTTCTTTGCAGGAGTCTTTTTCGAGCGTGCCATAGGGCGGGACTATATACGCGGACCTAATGGTCGGGGCCCCTTTCTGGCCGATTGTCACAACATAGGGCGCTCTGGCAGTACGATACCTGCCCACATCAACTGGGATATGGCGCCTCGCCAAAAACCGAAGATCGTTTAGGGATTTGGGACGTACTCAACCCTGTGCACACTTCTTATCTTCTCTTCGCATCTCTAGTACTCAGTAGCGCGGCCTGCCAGAGAGCTCATGCAGACCGGACATCCGCTCGGCGAATGCCCGTTCCGGCTCCTATCGTGACACCGGCACAGGCCCCCTATGACGTTACGATTGTTGGGGAAGATGGTCGCGAACTAGATACCTACTCACAGCGCAATCGCTTCTACGTACATGGTCAAACCGGTGAACGCTACTCGATTCGAGTTGACAACCCGACCAATAGGCGGGTGGAGGCTGTGGTCTCGGTGGATGGGCTAGACGTGATCGACGGCAAGAGCGCAAACTTTCGCACCAAGCGTGGCTACATCGTGCCTCCACGAGGTTCGGTTACGATTGATGGCTTTCGCACCTCGACACAATCGGTTGCCGCGTTTCGATTCTCTTCGGTGAGTGGCTCGTATGCCGGGCGCAAAGACAAGGCTCGCAACGTAGGCGTGATTGGAGTAGCGCTCTTCGAGGAGAAGGCCCAGGCGACGCTGGTCTTGCCTTCGCGAGATCGCGAGTTGAGAGTCCGCAAATCGTCCAAGCGACCCGCACAGTCTCGACCAGCTCCTCGGCGACCAGCTCCTCGGTCTGCGTCAGGTGAGACGGACCTTTCTGAGGACATGAGCCAACCCTGCAGCGACTCAGCTGGAGTGCGCAGTTCCCTGGGCGGTGGCGCACCAATGCCAGGGCGCTCTACTCGTCCACAGCCAGAGCGCGAAGAGCGAGCAGGTCTGGGTACAGCATTTGGCGAGAACCGTTCCTCTGCTGTGCGTTTCACTCAGTTTCAGCGCGCCAACCCACGCAAGCCGACGTCTATTGCCGAGCTTCGATACAACAACGGAGAGGGACTCAGGGCGTTGGGCATACGTTTGCGTACATTCGGTGGCGTTGATCAGAACGAACTCGCAATTCGCGAGTCGGCGAGCGCGTTTCCTGATAACACGTATCAAGGAAGCTTCGCCAAGCCTCCACAGTAGGCGGGTGCAGTTCCTGAAAGTGGGGGCTATGCCGGGCTATGCCGCCATCTGCGTCCGGTTGTGGCCTCCCAACGTCCGTTAAAGAGATCGGCACGCAGTAGCGCCATATCGCGGGCTCCCCGCTCCGTCCAGCGCATTCCCTAAAGCTTCAGCCTTGTTCCGGTGACATGGTAGTTGGCGGATTCGACGGTGCCGCTTCCGATGCGATGCAAGCGCTTCGATTACCTTTGTAGCGTTGCCCTCTTCGACGCGCTCGCACTGGGCTTTCGCCCACGCACATGTTTGCGGTGTCTTATCCCCGTAGATCGCGGCGGCCATTTCCCAGATACGATGCTTGACGTGATAGAGGTCCAAGATGTGCGTGACCTTCACAGGGAGCCAGTCGGCAGGGGAACGAATCCAGGCGGCACCATCGCTGAGTGGGACGAGTCGTTTTGCGCGGTCAAATCCTTGCCGCACCATTTCCGCCCAGAGTCTATCTGCGAAAATTCATAGCCCGCCCAAATGGGAAACATGGCTCTTTCCAAGTAGGCATCCTCGGATGGGAGTTTCTTGCGCGCAGTCTTCTCCTTTGTAGAGCACGGCGTTTCTTGCTTCACGGCCGACCAGGTCATAGCGTCTACCTTTTCCTCCACGGGCGCGCTCTTGTGTGGCACGTTCTTGCGCGGCACGCTCTTGTACGGAGTATTCTTCTTGCGCTCGCTCTTTTCGCGTCGTCGGTATCACCCCATCTATCTCAACGTACGCAATCTCTGAGATACTCACTTTGGCATCTGATGGTCGCTGCTGCCCTTCTACAGGCAGACCGCTGGGCAAGTAGGGAGTGCACTGCTCGGCTTCGGTTTGCGCATGATTCGCCAGTTTGTGCG
>JAAEPE010000425.1 GCA_024222395.1 Myxococcales bacterium | reverse complement strand
TGCACTCACTCCTTCGCTCTCTCGCACGCGCCAGCGAGTACTTTGGAGGTAGCTGCAGACAGTGGCTTTTCGACAACGCCAAGACTGTTGTTGTTGAACGCAGCGGTGATGCTGTGCGTTTTCACCCTCTGCTCCTGGATCTCGGAGCCAGCTATCACGTGCAACTGAACGTGTGTCCCGTGCGCAAGCCAAACCAGAAGGGTGTCGTTGAACGGTCCATACGGTACCTACGGGACCGATTTCTGGCAGCACGCCACATCGTGTCTATCGAGCAAGGGAATCGTGAGCTGCTCGACTTCTTCGATGAGATTGCGCACCAGAGGCCGCACCCGAGCAAGAACGGAAAGACGGTGCTCGAGTGCCTGGAGGAAGAGCAGCTCATGCTGCTGCCGCTGCCTGAGCCAAGACCCGACACAGACCTCATCACATCGGCGGTGGTCGACAAGACCGCTTCCGTACGATTTGACTGCAATCTGTACTCCGTGCCACCAACCTTGGTCGGTAAAACACTGACTCTGGTCGCCGATGATCACCGCGTCAGACTCATTGACAACGACAGGCTCGTAGCCCGGCACGACCGCTCCTGGGCCAAGAGACAGCGCATCGAATACGCTGAGCATCGCGAAGAGATCTTGGCCGAGAAGAAGGGCTCTAGGGTTTCACGTGGG
>JAAEPE010000424.1 GCA_024222395.1 Myxococcales bacterium | reverse complement strand
GAGTGCGGCGGGGCTGGCCCGACTCACCCGCAAGCTCCGACCAGCGCTGCAAAGTTGCCGGGCTTATACCCTCTGACCTGGCGAACGCGCGGCCCGATATTCCACTAGAGCGCCAGCGGCGCACCGTTTCAAGCCGAGAAATATCGTCTCGGCCGTTTCTCTTTCGTCCCATGCATTGGCTCTACACCTTCTAAATGCACAGCGCAGGAGGGCGATTGGTAAGGGGGGCACTTTGAAGAAAGTTCCTTCGTTCGTCGTGTTCGAACATACCACTCAAGATCACGAGTAGATCGCCGGGGGCAACTCTTCCGGCCTGTTTGTTTCTGGAAAATCCCCAACCTAGTTCGATTCGAGGTCGCGCTTCTTCTGGAGGGAATCGGCTACCGCCAATATGACCTCTTGAAGGTGCTCCAGGGTGTCGAAGCGGCAACTCAGCGTGAAATAGTCGGCTGCCCCGACGCTGCCCATGCGCTCCATGGCTTCAGTTAGCGCAGCCATGAGCTTGGGAGGGGCTTGGAAGTCGCCATTCCCTTCGCCTTCCTCGTCGAGCAGGATCGCAGAGAGCGCTAGCCGCACCGGAGAGAACGAAAGCCCTCCAGGCAAGACGATTCTCCAACTCGCCGGGTCTTCGTCTTCTACCTTCCACGCGCCGCCAAGCGTCTGTCGCACGGCCTCACCAAAGTAGGAGCCGGTCATAGCTGCGATAAGCGCTGCCGCGTCGGCATGTCCCTTGGGGAGTCGCTTGATGTAGTGGTCCAGCAGGGGCAGGGTATCGCTATCGAACTCCAGCGACACGCCAACCGCTGTGCGCACTGCGTCGAGGGCACGCCGGACAAATTCCGCGGTGCAGGGTGGGCAATCTGGCAGTTCGATGGATGGCTCTGACACGAGGTCGCGGATACTGCCTCGCGAGTTTGGCAAAGTCCAGATGTGACGGCACCTGGCCCCGCTTTTCCCTATTCTAGAGGGGCCCCAAAAGTGGTACTACCCGGCCCGTATGACGGTTGGAAGATTCACGGGCAAGAATGAGTGCAGCTACGAGGGCGAGCGTGCCCAAACCGGGACCCGACACGCGCAGTTTCGGTGCCAGTGTGGCGCCCTAACGTCCTGTGATCTCGTGACTAGCGTCGACACTAGAGCAGATCCAGAGGTGGCTCTCGTTGCCACCGAGCGCGGCGTTGAGCGTGGGCTTCACAGAGTGACCTGCATGAGCTGTGGGACCAGCCAGCCCTCGCCGATTCCCTTCACATATCACGATGGTGAACAGGAAGTCTTTGCCCTGGTCTTGCCTGAAGGAGCGCGCTGCAGCGAGCTTGAGGAGCGGGCGAACCTGCTCTTGGCCCTGGCGAAGGAATCTGAAGGTGTTCCAGACTATGTGGTTGAGCCCGTAGTTGTGTACGGCCCCGAGGGGCTCTCGGAGTTTCTCGCCAGTCGCATGAGCGAGCGGGATGAGCAGCATCGCAACGCTCGAAGGCTTCGAGATGTCGAGCTGCGGCTCGAGGGGGCAGCCGAGCGAGAAGAGCGAATATCGCTTCGCGAACAAGAGCTCGCCGCGATGACCGACGACCTTGATGGGCGTTCCAGCCAGCTCACCGAGAAGGAGCTCGGCCTTCGGGATCGGAAAGGTGCCCTCGACCGGCGCACTCAGGAGCTTGAGCGCATGGCCCTGGCAATCGAGACCGCCAAGGAGCAGCTCCGAGCTGAGAGCCAGGGTGACTTGCCCGAGGCACTGCAGGGCGACGCTACTGAAGCACTGAGCATCGACGACATCCTCTCCTCCGCGCCGAGCCCTGAGGGGGTGACAGGGGTTTCCTCAGTATCAGGGGCGTCGGAGACGAACAACTCAGTCTACTCACAGGTGACCCAGGAGCCTGCGCCAAGCCTCCTAACCGGCGTGCCCCGCGTTGCGCCGGCAAGCGGAGAGGGGGGCGGCAAGGTGCGAGCATCGTCGGAGATAGATACCTCCGAGCATACGGAAATCTCAGCACACCCGGGCGAGACCTCGCCAGACCTCAGGGCTGTGCAAGCAGTGCCGGCATTGGCGAGCCTGCAACCAGGGGACTCGTCCCCGTTTCCGGTTCAACCCCTCGCGCCCAAAGCCGACATTGGTGACCAAGAGGTCACGATACCGAGTACGACGAGGCGCGAAGTCCAGGCTTGGCGCAAGCTCAAGGGGGGGCAACTCAAAGTCTTGCATACCCATGAGGTCAGCCTTGTCGCTAGCCTGCGGCCGGGCTCCTTAGAGGAACTCCTAGCGCTGGATATTCGCGTCCTCTTGCAACTCCATCGGATGCCCACATATCCGCTCATAAGCCTGACCTTGGCGCGAGCGACCACGCTGGCAGGGCAGCCGGGGAGGCCATTCTCCTTCCACTTCGATGTAGGGATTCCAGAGGAGAGAGCTATCCTGGCGCAATTAGCTGAGGACTTTCGCTTCAAACTCGAGCTCTTCGATGATGAGCACAGGCCCATTCGCCAGCGAAGACTCGCAGCACCACTGGCGGCCAATATCGACTACGTGCTCGCTCTTGCCACAAACGCGCGTAAGGAGCTGCCCTCGGATCTGCGGAACTTCCAGCAGGCTGTCAAGGCGTTTGAGAGTTCGCGCTACGATAGGCTTGGCCGCAGCCACGTCCTCGCACGCGACTTCAAAGACTCGCTACTAGACAAGCTCGATGACCCGACAGACCTCTTGGCCGCCATCGAACAGTGCGGGCTGTTTAGCACTCCGGTGGGAGAAGAGTACCTCGTAGCAATTCGGAGCTATCCTTTTGGACGATGGCACAAGCGTCGCCTCGAGATCATTAGGCGAGCTATGGCCTGCGGCCTCTGGATGGGGGCAGACCTCGCGAGAGTTGCCGTCTCAGAAGAACTCGTGCACTCACGCAGGGATCTGCTCGCGCAATGCGAGGTGAATTTTCGATTGCTATCCGAGAGAGCGGAGCAAGGACTCAGTGAGAGCTGCTCTAGGGCGAACTGGTCTGCATTGGCAGCCGAGAGAGAAGCCTTGGGCGCTACTTCACAAAAGCCACAGCAAGGCGAGTCGCTAGAGGCCAAGCTGCCGCGTGTATCCCCGCCGAAGGCCAGCAGCAAGGAGCAGCAGCTCTTGGCTCAGCTTGAAGACCCAGCGACCCGCCTGCAAGCCATTGTCGGCCTCTGCGAGATCGATGGATTTGCCGGGATTGGTTCGGTCTTTCGAGCGCTGGCACAGCTTGATTCGCACCAGGGCGCTGAGGCATTTGCGGCCATCACTAACCTGGGCAATCGAGCGGCGGAGTCGCTCTTGGTATTGCTCAGCTGCCCCTCGCCGCATCTTCGCCATGGCGCCACACTCGCCCTGTGCGAACTCGGCAGCGAGGAGGGCATTGACTCTACATGTGAGAGCCTCATGGCGAGTGAGGGTACGATTTGGCGCGAGTATGCAATTGCCATTGGTCGGGTGGGCGCGCCGGCGGTTATGCCTCTTGTTGCGAGAATCGGCAAGTCGGGCAAGCGAGGGCAAGCGAGAGCTGTCTGGGGGCTTGCTTACTTGGCCAGGGGCGGTGCCAGCGGCCCGGTCGAAACTCTGGCGCGTGGGCGTGACCAAGTTGTCTCGCAAGTCGCGACAGCATCGTTGGAGCTTCGCCAGCGCCTCGCGGACAAGACGATCCAAGTTGAGCGAAGCGCTGCGGAACAGGAATTCACCGAGGCGTTCCTAGGCGCACTGGAAGGAGGCAACCCCGGCTTCGCGAGCGCCGATCTCTCTGGCCCAGCGATGCTTCTCGACGAGAGTGACCTCATCGAGGCCACCTAACGCAGGCCAAATGACGGGGAGGGGGAGACACTCAATCTCAATCGTTTTTGCCGCGGCCATAGCGGACCCTCGGAAAAGCGAGGTAGACTGATCCGCAACGTGGATGGTCTGAGGCCATCGTCCCCCCAAAAAAGCAGCGAGCCGTCATGCGCTACGGAATCTTCTCCGATACACACGCCAATATTGAAGCCCTTACTTCGGTCGTCAGCGCCTTCGAAAGCGAGGGCATTGACCGCTATGCATGCATTGGCGATACGGTCGGATACGGTGCTTCGCCGACCGAATGCTGCGACATTGTTCGAGAGCTAGCCGAGCATACAATCTTGGGAAATCACGACGCGGCGGTCTCTGGGCGTATGGACTACTCGTACTACTACGACGCAGCACGCAATGCGCTTGACTCCCACGCCCAACAGCTTTCCGATACAAACATGGAGTGGCTCAGAGGGCTGCCGTACCAGGTTCGCGAAGATGAGGTGAACTTCTGCCATGGGTCGCCGGTCAATCTGGAGGAGTTCGAGTACATCTTCTCCGCGGAGCAGGCCGCCCGCTGCCACGAGATTTGGGATGACTTGGCCACGGTTACATTCATTGGCCACTCGCACCTTTGCAAGTCCTTCGCGCTCACAGAGACCGAGGTATTCGAGGTCGTAGCAGACAAGTTCGATCTACGTCCCGACCACCGCTACATCATCAGCGTTGGCTCTGTCGGCCAGCCCCGAGACTACGATCCACGCGCTAGTTATACGATCTACGATAGCGAGAGCAAGACGTTCGAGTTCAAACGCGTTGAGTACGACATAGACGCGGCAGCGCAGAAGATCTTTGCCACTGACCTCGAGCGCAACTTCGGCAACCGTCTATTTCTTGGCGTCTAGCTAGACGTCGGGGGGGCAGGGGCAGAAGAACACCAAAGAAGTATTCCCTTTTCTGCCGAGGAGTCGCGGTCTAATTCGCCGTTGTCTCTAGGCTCGCTGCCGTCCGCTGATGAGGATCTTGGCTGCGTAGCTCAAGGCGCTGCGACTTGGCCTTGCGATACTCGGACGAGCTGATCACCTTGGCGCGGCGCATGACCCGCAAGATGGTGGCGACGCGGCCGGCGCTAACAGCATCTAGCCCACCAGCCTCGCGCACTCGCGCGCTCATCGAAGTGGGCTCGGGCGTTAGTGCAGCCAGGAAGGCTGTCTGGAGGATGCTGAGCTCTCGAGGTTCGATGCCGAACCAGCGCTCAGACGCCTCGGCGATGCCATAGGTGTCCCGGTCGCCGAGTTCGATGATGTTGAGATAGATCTCAAGAATTCGCTTCTTGCTCAGATTGGCCTCGAGTCGCCAGGTGAGAATCGCCTCCTGAAGTTTGCGAGCCAGGCTCCGTCGTCGGTTGAGGAATAAATTCTTCACGAGCTGCTGACTTATCGTGGAGCCGCCACGCAAGAGCTTGCCATTCTCCATGTCGATGGCCAGCGACCGCTCTATTTGATGGGTGTCGAAGCCCTCGTGCACAAAGAAGCGCGCATCTTCCGCCGCGACGAACGTCTTCGGGACGTAGGAGGGCATGTTCTTGTAGCGAACGAAATCGGGGTTGGATGACGCGAGTATGCGGCTGCGTCCGTCTGGAGTTCGATGCTCGTAGTCTCTAGCCAGGGCGGAGGTGTCTGCGGTTGGAGGGTCTGCTGCAACCTTGCAGCCCTCGATACCACTCTCGACTTCGAGGTACGTTTTCTCGGAGCTAGAGCGCGCAACATCCACGAGGAGTCTGCTCTTTATCGTGCCCCGAAGCTCGAGGCCTGCCAGGGAAGGGCGAAGGCCCACCGGCAGAGAGTTGAGCGCGGCGTCGCATCGGACTTCTCCGAGGTTCAGGGAAAAATTGGCGAGGTCGGGGAGCAGTTGTCCCGCTCTCCACTGGCCGCTCGCAGCGCCTGATAACGACAAATCGCCGCTTCGTACCGACTTGATCTTCGCTTGAAGTAGGGGGCCTGCCACCGTCTTCCTCAGAGATGCAGTGGCATCGATGGCGAGGTCGAAGTCGATCCTGCGCCGAGAGAGTGCAGGTTCGTTTACGCGTAGGTTCCGAAATTCCCCACCGCGAACAGCCAGGTCTACTGCGGTTCGCGATCGTAGCTCACCTCCCACCGTGAACTCTCCACTCACTAGCGTATGGCGCGGGTCAATGCTCTTGGGAATCCATGGAGCGAAGAGTGCCAGCGGAGTGCCCTCGAGAGTTGCCACCACACTATGCCCTTTGAGGGTGGGTTGAGCGTCGAGTCTTATCGAACCCGCGGCCCTGTCAATTCCTGTTTGGGCGCTCATCTGGATACGGTCGCCGTCTACGCCCACTGCCAGCATGACCTCCTTGAGCATGCCTCGACCTCTGGGGGCAATTACCTGGATGGCGCCGCCGTCGGCGAGTAGCCTGTGCAAGCCGTCTCCCCGGCGGTAGTCAAGGGCGGCTCGGGGCATGGTTCCCTCAACGCGAAATGCATCTCTGTGAAGATCTAGCGCGGTGTTGCCAAAGCGCGCGTGCACTTTACCATCGCGCATCCAGAGGTTTATTCCCTCACTCTCGATTGTGCCCACATTCGCAAGCTTGATAGAGAGCGTGCCATTGACAAACCGAAGGGTGCGCAGGCGGGAGCCTGGCAAACTCTTCGCCTTCTCCGAATCCTCGGAGGTGTTCTCACTCCGCAGCGCTAGCGCGTCGTCTAGGTTGGTGTTGCCATGTCGGTCTACTTCAAGCTGCAGGCTTGGACCGTCGATGAGCAGCTCGTTCGGTGCGAGTCCACGGGCAGTACTGGCACTCGGAGCGATACTTGCCATCACTCTCTTCGCGCGAAAGAAGCCGCCCACCCGAATATTCTGAATCTCTAGGGTGCCGGTTAGGCCAACGGTGGCTTGGCCAAGCTCTATAGGGAGCCCCAATGACGCACTTGCCTGTGCCGCTAGGTCAACGGATACACGCTCAGTTAGGGCGTGACGTGCAAGTAACGGAAGGGCGACGCAGAGTAGGCCAGCGGTTGCGAGAATGTACCGTTCCCGCCTCCTGCCAAACCCCTCTGCCACCCGGTTCTCCATTTCTCGCCCCGACCTAGTGCGTCGCTACCGCTTCGCCGTCCCGCCGCTCGTCTCCATTGTAGGCTCGATGGCGTAGGCGCCTGTCTCGGTCGCCTCGGTCGACGGTGGATAAGCGAGCACCGCCCAGGATAGCCTCTACTAAGTCTTCAAAGGCCAAGCCTGCTGCGTGGGCGATCTTCGGGAGCAGACTATTGGGTGTGAGGCCTGGCAAGGAGTTCACCTCCAGAACGTACTCGTTGCCTGTCGGACTGAGGATCATATCTACGCGCGTCGCGCCGCTACACCCCAGGGCGCGATGGGCCATCTCCGCTTGCCCAAGGATGCCACGATAGCGCTGCGGGCTTACCCGGGGCGGAATGAAGTACTGGCTGCTCTTGGAATCGTATTTTGCCGCGAAGTCGTAAGGAGCATTCCCAGTCTCAATTTCGATAGCGCCAAGTGCCCTGTCCTCGACCACTGCAACGGAGATTTCTTGTCCGCGTATCCATTGCTCTACCAACACCTGACTATCGTATTGTAGAGCCAACTCACAAGCGGGAGGCAGCTCATTGATGTCGCGTACGAGTTGCACACCAACCGAAGAGCCCTCTGCAATCGGCTTCACGACCACCGGAAATCCGAGGTCACCATGCTTGCCCACAACTTCGTCGAGTTCGCGCTCATTCAATAGGTAGTAGGTCGGCGTTGGAAGGTTATGGAGTCTGAATAGCTCCTTGCTCTTCGCCTTATTCATCGAGAGTGCAGCAGCCAAGACGTCGCTGCCGGTATAGGGGATACCCATGAGTTCCAGCATCCCTTGAATGCAGCCGTCCTCGCCGTATCTCCCGTGGAGCGCGAGGAAGGCGATATCGATCTCCTTTTGGCGAAGCACCAGGTCGAGATCCCTGTCCACAAAGATCCCGGTTGCATCATATCCGCGCTCAATCAGCGCTCCCAGGATTGCCCGGCCACTGGATATTGAGACGTTCTTCTCGCTACTGAGGCCTCCCATTAGTACGCCGATCTTCCGGTTTCGCATGCTCTACCTAGTCTTTCTACGCTAAAAACTTCGTAATCTCAGTCTATTGCACTTCGCAGCCTTCGATGCCCCGCGAACTTAGCAACCCCATCAACAGAGCCTGGGCTTCGCGCTTCTTGGGGCGTCGCGAATTCGCTTTGAGGTCGCCTCATGCAAGTGACGCTAGACGCCCGTATTCACCTGGGCAACTTTTCCGCAGTTGATGGTGTAGGGTGCCCGCGCATGAATTTTGTAGATACGGCGATCACCTTGCTCCACGAATCTGGCAGGCCGATGGGCGTCCAGGAGCTGTGCGACCTCGCGCTCGACCGAGGACTCCTCGACAAGCCAGGTGCCAATCCGCTGCGCAGTATGAAGACCCGCCTGACGGTCGAACTGAAGAAGGGCAAGAAAAGCCGTGTCCTTCAGGACGGCGATGAAGGTTGGAAGCTTGGCAAGGGAGTCAAACTTCCGTCAGGGGCACCGACTCAACCTGCGAAGAAAGTTGCCAAGGAGAAGAGTGCAGCGAAGACCAAGGTGGCAGCCAAGGCCAAACCCGCTGCAAAGGCAAAGACTGCGACCAGGGCCGCTACGAAGGCCAAGCCCGCGAAGAAGGTGGCGAAACCATCTGCAGCCAAGGTCGCCGCGAAAGGCGAGGATGCAGCAGCGGCGCCAAAGAAGACTCGGCGCACTAGGAAGTCCGTCGCTGCTGAGAAAAAATCTGAGGATACGACAGATGTGAAGGCCAAGAGCGAGGTCACTGCACCTATCGAAGTGGTTGAGATCGAGCCTCCAGTGAAGCTCAGCCCGGAGGAGGAGGCACTGGTAGAGCTCTACGCAAGCGATTCCCAGGGGACTCGCTCTGCAGCGGAACTCAATGAGTACCGAGACGGGCTGACCAAGGACGAAGACCGGCCAATGCTTCCCGAGATACGCGCAGAGCGGCGACCGCACCGCGGACGAGAGCGGACACGCAAGCGACGAAGCCGCTCAGACCGAGACGAGCGCCCAGAACGTTCCGAACGGTCGAGTCGCGCACGAAGCGCCCGAGGCGAGCGAAGCGAGGCCCCGGCCGCGAAGAGGCCGCGCACGGGTCCACGAGATATCGCTGGTGCGCCGATCGCAGTGGTGCAGGCGGAATCCAATCCGCGCGAGCAGCTCACTGCCGCAGCGTATGCCGTTCTCGCCGGGCTGCCTGCAGGGCAGAGCATGCCTGTCCGTCAGCTTACGCAGGCGTTGATTCGGCAAGAGCATCTAGAGGGAAGCGCGGACGCCCTTTGGCGTATGGTCAAGGGGGCGCTACTCGTCTCTGAGCAGCGACGCACGGCCCGCGGCCTACCTCCCTTGGTGCGTTATCGGGGCAAGGACCTATTCTCCGTCGGCACAGTAGGCGGCCGCTCCTCCGTCGAGTTGGCCAAGACCGCCCTCGCGCGGGCCGCAGAGAACTACGCGGCGGCGGTCGAGAGCGAGATGCAGGCGCGACTTGCGCAGCTTGCGCCACAAATGCTTGAGCGAATCGGCTACGTCTATCTTCAGGCCACTGGTTGGACGGACATTAGCTGGATCAAACGTGTTGAGAAGAGTTCCTACGCTCTTGCGACAGCTCCTGGCGCCGTAGAGCAGACGATGGTCGCGGTTCGCTCGGGCCCTGAGGACATTGACCGACGCGGCGTAGGTGAGCTGAGGGCCGGCCTGCACGCGAAAGACCTGGATGCTGGTTTTCTAATCTCTCCGTGCTTGCTCTCGGAAGAGGCGGATGTCGAGCTCGCAAAGGAGGGGGTGCACGTTCGCGTTCTGTGCGGCCAAGACTTCGTGGGGGACCTAGTCTCAAGGGAAGTCGGCATTACCTGGCATCATCAGCAATTGCCGAGTGTCGATCAGCGATTTTGGGACGCTCTGCTGAGCTAGTCCCCTGTGAGCTGGTACGGCCCCTTGCCCTACGCGGAGACCCTCGCGGAGATGAAGCGTCTACGCGAGGCCATGCTCGCAGATCGCGCAATGCCGGGGTGCCTCATTCTATGTGAGCACCCGCCCACGGTGACCTGCGGAAAGGGCAGCGAATCAGGCAACGTCCTGCTCGGTTCAGAGGAGCTCGAGCGCCGCGGGATTGGTCTTGTCCCCATCGAACGCGGGGGTGACGTGACCTACCATGGGCCAGGGCAACTGATGGTCTATCCCGTAGTGAGGGTTGGAGTTCGAGTTCGCGCATTTCTCGAAGACCTCGCCGGGGCGCTGGCAAAGCTGGCCCAAGGGTTTGGTGTGGACGGCGCGGCTTGGCAGCACAGTGAGGCCGGGCTCTGGGTAGGCTCACGCAAGTTGGCCGCATGCGGACTGCACCTGCGCAGGGGGGTGAGCATTCACGGTTTCTCATTCAACGTCTGCACTCCACCGGAGGCCTGGAATTGCATCGTGCCCTGCGGTCTCAGCGGGCCTGGGCCCATTTCTCTGAGCGAGGCTATGGCGACGAAGCCTCCCCCTGGAGTGGCCGAGTGTGCAGAGGCGGCGCTGCCACTGCTTCGCAGTGTCCTCGAGTCATACGGACTGGATCCGAGCGCCAGGGCCGAGCTACTCTGAAGTCTTGAAGCGCGTACGACTGATCTACAACACTGACTACGACGAAGAACTCATCGCGAGCTCTGGCGTCGACGTGAGTGCCGTTGAGGAGGCAGCGCAAGCCGTCCGCCAAGGCATCGCGGACCACGGATTCGAGACCGAGATTATCGGTATACACGGCAGGGATATCTCCGAGGTCTTGTCTAGGATGCAAGACGGCAAGGCCGACTTGGTTTTCAACATCGTTGAGTCCCTCTGTGGCGACACACGAAACGAGCTGGTAGTGCCAGCGCTCCTCGAACTCTTGAACGTTCCATACACGGGCCCCAACGCTCTGGCGATTGGGCTCTGCTTGCACAAGGTGCAGTGCAAGCACGTGCTAACCGGTTGCGGGATTCCGACTCCCGATCACCTGCTCTTGCCCTCCGCCGCAGAGCTCGCGATCGGGCGTCTTGACGAGGACATCGCCGCTCTTGAGTACCCATTCTTCCTCAAGCTGGCAAGAGAGGATGCCTCGATTGGGATTGAGGCCAACAACGTTGTTAGCAATGCCGCTGAGCTGCGCTGCCGCGGCGCGGAACTCCTGGCCCAGTACGGTCAACCAGTCCTGTGTGAGCGCTACGTCGTTGGCAGAGAGGTCAACGTCACTGTGCTCGGCAATGGCGAGGAAATCGAGGTGCTACCGCTCTACGAAATCGACTTCGGTCTGATGCCCGAAGGGCGCCCTCACATCATCTCCTACGCCGCCAAGTGGGACGAAGAGCACGTGGAATACGGCGGAACCACGCCGGTTCCGATGAAGGACATCAGCCCTGAGCTGGAAGCGCGTATTTCGGATGTCGCAAAACGGGCATTCACGGCCCTGGGATTGCGGGACTTCGGACGCGTTGATCTGCGCGTAGACGCCGAGGGTATTCCTTGGGTTATTGATGTGAATCCCAATTGCGATCTGTCCCCCGGGGCTGGCGTGGCAAACGCCGCAGCTCTGGCAGGCATGGACTATCCCCAACTTATCGGTCGCATCTGCGAATTGGCCTGGAGTCGCTATGAGCGTACAACTTCGAAGTCTTAGCCCAAGTGATAGGCCGGTAGTTGAGGGGATCCTGCGCTCCGATCAAACGTTTCGCGACGACGAAGTCGAGGTTGCGCTGGATCTGGTGGATGATGCCCTCAGCAAGGCTGATTCAGACTACTGGTTTCGAATTGCTTCAAGCGATGGACAAGTCGCGGGCTACATCTGCTTTGGCCCCACGCCGATGACAGCCTGCACCTACGATCTCTATTGGATCGTGGTGCACGCAGAGCACCGGGGCAAGGGCTTAGCACGCACACTCATTGCCGACATGGAAGCAGCGCTGGCAGAGAGGGGCGGGGCTGCGCAGGTGCGGGTGGAAACGTCACAGAGTGAGGGCTACGGCGCCGCTCGCAAACTCTACGAGAATCTTGGCTACCCGGAGACTGCCCGGTTTCGCGACTTCTACAGCCCAGGCGACGACCTTATCGTCTTCTACAAGAGCCTATGAGGCTCCGGCCTCTCGCTCTCTCGCTGGCAACTGCGTGTACGGCTTGCACGCCCGAGAAGGCCTCGAAGGCCCCTTTATCCGAAAGCAAGGACGTCGTTGGGAGCGAGGGTTCCGAGAGGGCACGGTAAGTCCAAGTAATGGATCCCGAGATCATGATCCTCAGACAGGTGCTTGTCGAGGAAAGTACCGGGCAGGGTGGGCTACACCTGCCCGTCGATTCACTGGCCAAGAAGCTCGGGGGACTGCTTGTCACCTCCGGGTATCTCGCTTCACGGCAGGGAGATGCCCCGGATAAGCACAGGACTCGTCAGGTCGAGGCTTTCCTTAGGCTTGGCTACGATTGATTGGTCGCCGCAGGCGCAGCCCGGCGTGGATAATCTGATCTTGGCTGCGGAAGCGCATCTTGAGTTCATCGATTCGAGGGAGGAGGGGGCGCCTGCCGCGGCAGTGCTCATTGAAGCCGCCGTGCCTGCTGATGACGGCGGTGATGCGCCAACTACGGAACTCGCGAATCGGGCGATGGCAGATATGGTGGAGGACGCGGTCGCCGCACTTGCCGATTCGCTGGTGGCAAGGGAGAGGTTGCGCCGAGCACCACATGCAGAGCTGCTCTCGGCACTCTTGGCAGGCCTTAAGGAGCCGAGCATGCGCACCTGGGCGCTGCAACTCGCGACGGAGCGAGGACTAAAAGAAGCCGTCCCCGCTGCAATCGCTGCGCTGGAGGCTGAAGATGAGGTCCTGAGGTCGGTTGCAGTCGCGGTACTCGTAGAGCTTGGCGACATGAGCACAGTCCCGGCACTCATCGCTGGGGCCGATTTTGATGACTACGAAGAACTCCGAGTACTCATCGAGGCGGTCTCTGCCATCGGCGGATGGCGAAGCAATGAAATTCTTGGAGTTTGTGGCCAGTGGGCACTCCAATTCCGACGTGCAGACGAGAGTCGCCGAGAGCCTGGGACGCCTGAAAGAGCGTCGTCACGGTGCTACTGCCAGGCCTTCGCCTCCGTAGTCTTGCCCGCAGTGGGCAGCGAGCCTACGATTCCGTAACGCTGCAGTTTCTTCTGGAGCCCGTAGCGACTGAGGCCCAGGAGAATGGCGGCCTTGCTCTGATTGTTGTTGGTCTCGCGCATCGCCGCCTCTACAAGTCGGCGCTCGAGCGCTTCGACCTGTGGTCGGATTTCGAACCCCTCGGGGGCCTTGTCATGATCTTTGCTTGGTAAGACTTGCACAGCCTCCGAGAAGTGGGTGGCGTGTATCTCTGTCTCGCTTGTCATCGCGCTTGCTCTGGCAAGTTCGTTCTCGAGTTCGCGAACATTGCCAGGCCACTCATGCGCCCGAAGTCGTCTCAGCGCAGACGGGCTCAGGACACTGCCTGGGCATAGCCGGCGAAGCAGGTGTGATGCGAGAAGCGGGATGTCCTCACGCCTCTCTCGAAGCGCCGGGATACGCATCTCCAGAACCTTGAGCCGGTAGTAGAGGTCTTCACGAAAGCGTCCTGCCAGCACCTCCTCCCACAGATCCTTATTGCTCGCGCAGACAACTCGAATATCTACATGGCGAAGTTGCTCGGCGCCGAGCGGTCGGATTTCTCCCTCTTGCAAAGCGCGTAAGAGTTTGCTTTGCATCGATAGACTCGTGTCAGCAATCTCGTCCAAGAAGAGTGTGCCGCCATCTGCCACTTCGAAGAGCCCGCGTTTCCCGCGATCAGCTCCCGTATAGGCTCCGCGCAGGTATCCGAATAGTTCGGCCTCAAGAAGGTTGTCTGGGACGGCCCCGCAGTTGATAGGCACGAAGGCGCCCCCACACCTTGAGCTGCCGTCATGGATTGCCCGCGCCAGGAGTTCCTTTCCAGTGCCGCTCTCGCCGAAGATTACGACGGAGAGGGCGCAGCCTGCTGCTCGCTCAGCTACTACCAGTAGATCGCGCATAGGCTTGGACTGCCCGACGATGCCCTCGAAGGCGCCCCCCGGTCTGGCTGGGGCAATGCGTGCCCGAGTTTGTTGAAGCTCCACCTCTGTCGATTGAAGGCGCTCTTCTAGTTGCAGATTCAGTTCGCGAATCTCACCCTGCTTTCGCAAGTTCTCGCGGCTCAGGCGAGCATTTTCTATCGCAACGGCTGCGATATCGGCAAGCTCGCGGACGACTTCAACCGCATCGTCGTCAAAGGCCGAACGTCGAAAGCGATGGTCCAAATAAAGCGTTCCGTGAATTCGCTGTTTCACTCGGAAGGGCACAGCAAGGATAGAACGAAGCTGTAGCGCAGCAACGGAGAGCGAAGCCCCGAATCGCTGGTCAGCTTCCGCGTCGACTGTCATCACGACCTGCCCCGTGGAAGCAACGCGCTCGGCGATCGAAGTGCTGAGTTCTTCGCGGGCATCGAGCTCTTCGCGCCCCATGTTGCGGGCTACGCGAAACTGCAGCTCGCCGCTAGAATCTCGCAAGAGCAGGAAGCCACGCTCAGCGCGACTCAGCTCAATCGCCGTATCGATGATCTCGTCGAGCAAGGGCTCGATTCTCTGCTCGGAGTTGAGCCTGCGACTAAGCGCCAGCAGTCTGCGCAGTGGGAGGCCTTCACTGGCCCTCGATGGGGTTTCACGCCTCGGAAGTTTCTGCGCGTCGAGGGATGCCAGTGCTTCGGCGTCTGGGTGTCGACGCAGGCCATCGCGGTAAGCCTCTGGGCAGGAGTCGAGCACCTTGGCGAAGAGCTTGCCGGCAGCCATTCGGGCCGCCCCCTCCAGGTCGTCTTCGCCAAGTGCGGCCAGGGTTCTTGCGTGTAGAGATGCCAGCTTCCACGCTAGGTCGAGGCCGTCCTTTGCGATAGCGTCCTCTAAGGCGTCGGCAAGTTCGAGCGCCAGCGCCGGCGTCGGGCTTCGCAGTGCGAGGGCGACTCGGGTTCTGCATGCCAGCACCTCGCCCTGGTGTTCTTCTGAGTCGGATATTAGTAATTCGACGTATTGAGCGGCGTCGCCGGCGTCGGATTCAGCTACCCCCTCTGCGAGCCGAATGGCCGCGTAGACCCCGTCGCTCAGGCCGTGCTCGCTAGCCAGTGCCAAAGCCCTCTCGAAGTGAAGGCGACTTTCCTCCGGCAAGGCCGCGACACCTTCGCGCTGGCAGACCTCTCCGCGAAGGAGGTGAACGAAGAAGGAAATCCGCGGCTCCGGGGCTCGCTCTGCCAATGCGTGGGCGGCCTCAGCCTGTCGACGCGCACTCTCAAGCTCCCCTAGGGTGAGCAAGAGGTTGCCCCGATTGCAGTGGGTGGCACAAAGCTCGAAGGGAGTGCCGCCGCGCAGCAGGCCATCGTGTGCCACCTCGTAGCAAGCGAGCGCTTCACTGTAGCGGGCCAGCCGTTCCAGTACTGTCGCTCGGTTCATGAGGAATACGGCGCCGGCATGGCTGGCGCCGCTGGTGAAGCTAAAGTCCGCGGCGCTGGCGTAGAGTTCGGCGGCCTCACATAGGTGCGACTGCTTCTGCTCGACCATTGCTGCAAGGCCCATGGCGCGCCCGCGAAGACGGTTGTCTTCTGCCTCACCTGCAAAGAGTTGCAACCGGGCGAAGTCGGCGGCAGATGCCTGGGTATTGCCCGTGTAGAGGTGTGCGAGGCCAGAGGTCTCGGCGGCAGCAAATTGCTCGCGAGGGGAGCTTGCCAGCTTACTCGCAGCATCCGCCTCTATTAGAGATTCCGCCAGCTCACCCTCGGCCAGAAGACTCTTTGCGAGTGCGGACCTCGCCACACTATTCTCGCTGTCTATCGCTACAAGTTCTCGGAGAAGTGCCGTTGCTGCCTGCAGGTCCCCGCGGTGGCGTGCGCAACTGGCTAGCGCGCGCATTCCGCGAGAACGCAGCTCATGTGTGCGAGAGCGCCTGGCCTTGGCAGCGAACTCTTGCGCAAGCTCGTACTCTCCTGTTATCAGTGCAACCTCTGCCATCTCGACGGCGTGTTCAGATGCCTGTCTGCCCCGAACGACGGAGGCGGATGCGCGGCACAGCTCGAGGGCCAGACATAGGCGTCCTTCGCGACGCGCCTCGCGAATCGCATCCAGGCTCGATGCGGCGGCCGCGCTCGCTGGCCCGGCGACTAGCAGGTGCCTAGTTCGGCGCTGCAGCGGAAGCGAAGAGTTGTCCGCCAAGACCTTGCGGTGCAGAGCCTTCCTGCGCGCTTCGGGAAGGTGGGCATCGATTACTCGTGCATGCCACAAACTTGCGCACTGCATCTCACCGTTTGCCGGCACCATGAGCCCCGCGGCAATGAGTTCCTGCGCAGGCTTCGCCAGTGCTGTTGCGCCAAGTTGCAGCGCGGCCGCGCCCCACGACACCGGCGACTGTGCGACAGCGAGAAGCTCGAGCAGTCGCCCTGCCATTCTGCTGAGCCCTCGGACTTGCGCAAGAAGGCTGGCGCTTAGATCTTCGTCTTGAAAGAGCGCATCTGGACTGCCGCGATACAGCGGGTCCAGGGAGTTGGCCGCACGCATGATGTCAAGGAGAGGGCCAGGTTGCCCGTGGGCCAGCTCACCGGCTCGCTTTGACCAGTCCCTCGGCACGGGGCGTGTCGCCAGGGAATTGCAGAGACCGGCGCACTCCGCCGTGGATAGGGGGGACAGCTGGATTGCTTGCGCTCCGAGAAGGGCATTGACGGGGCGCTCCACTAGGAGCAATACGCGTTTCGGGCACGCCGCGGCAAGTAGCTCCTCAAGCGTTTGCGCATCGCTCTCCTCGCACACCATGACCACTTGGCCAGGCAAGTGGCGTGCGTGCTCCTCCAGGAACGCGGTTGCGTTCGGTGCGCTCGACGGCCATGCCCCAGGCAGATGGAGGGGGAGGATACTAAGGCCTGGGTGCTCCGATCTCGAAAGCTCAACCTGGGCCCTCAGTATCGCCTCCCTAATAATTCGCGTGCGACCGCTGCCGCTGATGCCCGCGACCTCGCAGAGACTACTTGAGAGATCGGCGTCCGCATGCCGGGACAGTATGTCTTGCAGCCACTGGACTTCGCTGTGACGTCCGAAGAACTCTGAGGCAATGAAGTTGGGTGAGAGCTGGCCGGAGGGCGCGAGGTCTATGCCGCAGGCTTCGGCTACGCGTGCGATGTGAGCACGCAAGCCGCCCATACCGCTAGGGCGCTTGCTCCGGTCGACGCTGATCATGGAGACGAGGAGATCCGCAAGCGGCTGGGGCAGGTCTCCAAGCAATGAGCGTGCTCGCACGGAGCTTCCCGCGAGAATCGCGGAGACAAGGTCCGGCTGCGCAGCGTCAATAACTCTCTCGCACGATGCGACCTCGATAAGACTCATGCCGAGGCTGTATAGATCTGTCAGCGCGTCCTGATGGCCTGTCAGAGCCTCCGGAGCCATGTACGCCGGAGTCCCGCGGCAGTCACCGGGGCCCATGCTTCGGGCCAAGCCGAGGTCGAGTAGTACGACGAGCTGCTCGCCCTTTGTAGGGCAGAGCATGTTCTCCGGCTTGATATCACCGTGAGCAAGGTCCTGCGCATGCAGGTGGCCCAGCGCCAAGGACAGTGAGGCTGCAAGGTCTAGGAGTAGGGCGCCCAGCCCCTCTGCAGGGCTCGCCCGCAGGTGATCTGCCAGCGGAATGCCGTCGACAAAACTACTGATGAGACAGATCCCATTGGCACTTTCTCGGATGCCTTGGATCCGTGAAAGGCCCGGGTGGGCAACACTGGCAAGGTGTGAGAACTCCTGAATCGCACCGCGCCGACAAGCCTCGCTGGCGACCCATTTGATAGCGACTGGTGCATCGTCGCACTCGGAATCTAAGCCGCGAAAAACCTGGCCTTGGGTGCCCTTGCCAACCGACGTCAACCCTCGGTACCGACCACCAAGGAGTGCTGCCAACTCAGTAGGCACTAGCATGCCAATAAGGTTAGCACCTGCTTTCGGACGAGACTGGGTCTTTTGGGGATTCTCGCGAGATATGCTAGGGGCGGCGGCGATGTCGAAGGGCAGCGAGGGGAAGGGAGGGGAAGGCGGGACGCCTTGCTGACGACATCAGGGCACGCATATAGTGCTCTTGCCCCTAGATGTCCCGGTCAACGAAAAGGATTGAGAATGGCCCGACAAGCGCTTGTGAGAGAGCTTTCGTCTCGACAGCGAGACACTTTGAATAGATGAGCGAATGCTCATAAGACTTCGCAACAATTACTGTCGCGAATACAAATCATCCTGCTGGCGTCGACTGGGCTGAGCAATGTCGAGATTGGGGCTAAGCTCAGTATGACGGACCAACGAGCTCGTCGGTGGCGAAACCGATGGGTCGCTCTGCAATCCCGTTT
>JAAEPE010000423.1 GCA_024222395.1 Myxococcales bacterium | reverse complement strand
TTTGAATCCCAGCCGTAGCGAAGCCAAAGAAAAGGTCGCCGCGCTGGCGACCTATCTGCAAAACAATCTCGACCGCATGGATTATCCTACGTACAGGAGAGAGGGGCTGCGCATCGGAAGCGGCACCGTCGAATCCGCCAACTACCATGTCACCGGAGCAAGGCTGAAGCTCCAGGGAATGCGCTGGGCGGAGCGGGGAGCCCGCGATATGGCGCTACTGCGTGCCGATCTCTATTAACGGACGTTGGGAGGCCACAACCCGGACGCAGATGGCGGCATAGCCCCCCACTTTCAGGAACTGCACCCCCCAAGCCCCCCCAAGCCCGGGGAGTTGCACCGCGTTACCCCGCAGCGCTACAGTAGCGGGATTAACCCGTGGGGGAGACTCTCCACACGTCCGCCTTTGGCGGCCTCATTACGGTGAGCTGAGTGCGAATCTGTCCAAAGTGCCGAAAACAGTATAGCGAGGAAGAGCGATTCTGCCTCACGGATGCATCTGTGCTTGTAGACCCGAGCGACATTGAGCGCATTGGTACGACTGTCGGCAACTATCACCTAGATCAGATCCTCGGGCGCGGTGGAATGGGCACCGTGTACAGCGGCGAGCACGTCTACATTGGCAAGAAAGTCGCAGTTAAGGTGCTGCACCCGCAGTTCGCCAAGTATGAAGACGCCGTGAAGCGATTCCTGCGAGAAGCTCGAGCGGCTTCTTCCATCAATCATCCCAACATCGTCGACGTCACTGACTTTGGCCCGATGCCAGACGGCGGCGTCTATTTTGTGATGGAGAGCCTTACCGGCACGAGTCTCGAAAATCTCATTGACCGCAAGGGCGCCCTTCCCTTGCATCGCGCACTCAACGTCGCAAACCAGATGGCCCACGCTCTCGCAGCGGCTCACGAAACGGGCATCGTGCACCGCGATCTCAAGCCAGACAACATCATGTTGATCCGCAAACCCGGGCGACGAGATCTGGTGCGCAAAGTCAAGGGTGAAGGTGAGAGCACCTTGGTCGTCGAACGCGAGGCCGAATACGACTTCGTCAAGATCCTCGACTTCGGCATCGCCAAAGTCGTTGGTCCAGAGCAATCTGCACCAAGCAAGACACTGGCCGGCGCCGTATTTGGGACTCCCGAGTACATGTCCCCCGAAGCTGCCCGAGGTACCGAAGTCGACTCCCGAGCCGACATCTACTCTCTAGGAGTTATTCTATTCGACATGCTCTGTGGCCGGCCTCCTTTCGAGGCTCAGGCCGCGGCCGACGTCTTGGCCATGCAGATTCGCGACGACCCACCCTCCCCGCGAACGATCGCCCCGCAGTACGAGATTACTGGGCAGGTCGAGGACCTCATTTTCCGAGCCATGCAGAAGCAGCCCAAGGATAGGTTTCAAAGCATGGATGAGCTTCGAGACGACTTGCAGGAGTGCTACGGCTCCGTGGGTTTTCGTCGCAACCGCCAGGATTCTCAGAGCGATCAATTTCACGGTCCACACTCGCGACAGAAGCGCCTGACCGAAGAGCTGACGGACTGGATGAGTACTGACGAGCGACGCCTGAGCCTCGAAGAAGCACGTGCAATCGCGCTAGAAGGTCTTGCTAAAGACGACAAGTCGTCCTAGTCCGAGGCGAGACGCCACGTCCGCTAAGACTAGTTCTCAATGAGCTTTGTAATCAAATCGTAGTTGATGGGCTTCCCTATACAACCATCGGCACCGAGCAGCACTGCCAATTCCGCAGTGTCCTCAAAGCGAAGGCCGGCATCATCGTGTTGAAGCACAGCCGAGCCCGTGGCTAAGTAAACGCGTGTTCTAGCCTGAATCCGTCACCGGATTCAGGCTAGCGCCCGACAATGTCGGGGAAAGCAAGAAATCAAGGAATCGTCAGCTTGCCAGGCGACGAGTTGAGGCTCAGTGGTCTGTTTGATGTCGGAGCGGTGGCCTTCGTGCGCCTTTCGTTGAGCGAGGAGAAACTCAAGACGCAGCAATGCAATACATGTAGCCCCCCTGTGCCAGGGTAGTTGTCGCCTCTCCTGATTGAATAAGCGGCAACGTCCCATCCATTGTTAAACTTTAGGTAGCGGTTCCTCCTGATCCGATTCAGGATCGGGGTTGCAATAACAAAGAAACCGCTGATGAATAGAGTATCAAAGAAACGAAGAAAAGCCCTTACCGAGATCATTCCACTACCAATTTCTCTGGAAGATCTCGTTCATGAGGAGCTTCGAGAGTTTGTGATCGCGCAAGGCATGGTCGCTTTGCAGAAC
>JAAEPE010000422.1 GCA_024222395.1 Myxococcales bacterium | reverse complement strand
GTATCGGCTGTGGTGCGAGCCTTCTGGCCGATCTCTACTTGCGATACATCGTCATCACACAAGCTCCGCCGAGGCCAAGGTTGTGCTGAAGAGCTATCTTCGCGCCGCCGACTTGGCGCTTGTCGGCGGTACCGCGCAACTGCCAAACAAGCTCGGTGCACTGGGCAAGACCTGTAGCTCCGAGAGGGTGCCCCTTGGATAGGAGGCCACCAGACGGGTTGGTGACGTACTTGCCGCCGTAGGTGTTGTCGCCGTCTTCGATGAACTTCTCAGCCCCCCCCTCGGGGCAAAGGCCGATAGCCTCGTAGGTGAGGAGCTCGTTGGTCGTAAAGCAATCGTGCAGCTCCACCACATCGATGTCTTCGGCACCGATGCCAGCCTTCTCGTAGAGATCCGCTGCCGCCTTCTTGGCCATGTCGTAGCCAATCATCTTGATCATCGAGTCTTCATCGAATGACGACTTGTAGTCGGTCGTCATGACTTGGGCCGCGATGTAGACCGGGTCGATGGCGCTGTGCTTCTTGGCGAACGCATTGGAGCAGAGAATGGCAGCCGCGGCACCACAGGTAGGTGGGCAGCACTGATAGCGAGTAAGAGGATCGAAGACCTCGGGAGCGTCCATGACCTCTTCGAGGGAGAGCACGTTGCCAAAGAGAGCGTAGGGGTTGTTGCTGGCGTGCTGGCGTGCTTTCACAGAGATCTTTGCAAAGGTCTCCCTCTTGGTACCGTATTTCCAACGGTACTCGCGCCCTGCTCCGCCAAACATCTGAGCTGCGGGCGGGGCTTGGTTGAAGCCCTGCAGCTTGCTCATCACGCCAGCGTGTTGGTCGAGAGGGTTGGTGCGGTCAGCAAATTTCGAACCGAGCGCGCCCTTCTCCATCTTTTCGAAGCCAACAACGAGAACACACTCTGCCATGCCACCTGCGATGGCTTGCGCCCCCAGCATCAGGGCCGAGGAGCCGGTGGAGCAGTTGTTGTTGACGTTGAAGATCGGGATGCCGGTTACGCCCACGTCGTAGACAGCACGTTGACCGCAAGTGCTATCACCGTAGACGTAGCCTGCGTATGCCTGTTGGACAGCGGGGAAGTCAACGCCGGCATCCTTAAGAGCCCCCTTGATAGCGTCGGCGGCCATGACGTTGTAGTCATCGCTTGCGCCGGGCTTGGCGAATTTGATCATGCCGACGCCGAGAACATTTACTTTGTTTGCCATTGGTATTCCTTTTGCGATTTGTTCTTAGTGTTTGTCGGTACTAGGCCATTTCTTGGAAGAAGCTCAGGCGATGAGCGACTTGGATATCTCCGTCGATTCGGAGTTTGCCGTTCTGGTAGAGGCTCTGAATACTCTCAGCACCGCTAGCCATTGCAGCAAGGTCGTCGTCGGAGATGGTGAAGGTGACATCCGCAGCACCGAGGGTACCTTCGGTGGCGGTTCCGGCACCTGCAGAGAAGTCCACGGCCCAGCTCATGTAGGGCCCGGTGATATTCCACTGCATCTTAGATGCAACTTCGGAGACAACACCTGGGTTAGCCGCGGCGAACTTCGAGAGCTTCTCTAGAATGCCGGGTGCAGCCGGCTTGGCCGCAGCCTTCGGTGCGGTTGCACCTGTGCCAGCAGCCTTCTCAGCACGGGCCTTCTTCACGGCTTCCTTAGCCTGCTCCGGGTCGATCTTCTGTAGGAATGTGAGCTTCTGCGAAGCTATCACGTTGCCGCTGATCTTCAGCTCACCGCCGAAGTAGAGCTTCTGTCCGTCGAGTTCGCCTGAAGTCATGCCCATGAAGTTCGCGTCGGTGAGCTCGAGTGTGCACTCGGGCTTTTGCGTCTCGCCTTCTTCAACGCTGCCTTTACCATTCTTGGCATCCAGCGTCCAAACGCTCTCTGGATCGGTGAGCTTGAATTGGAAGACCACACCGACTTGGGACACGATTTCCGGGTTGCGCTCCACGTAGTCGCGCATCGCCACGAAGATGTCGGCGCTATTGGGCCCAGTACTCTCGGCAGGTGCAGCAGCGGCGGCAGCCCCGCCGCCTGTGGCTACGCGAGCATTGGCAGCATCGACAACGAGCTGTGGATCGAGCTTGGAAAGAAAGGTGAGCTTCTGGGAAGCCATCACGTTGCCGCAGATCTTGAGCTTGCCGCCGAAGTAGAGCTTCTGTGCGTCGGCCTTGCCGGTGCACATATCCATGAAGTCGGCGTCGGAGAGCTCCAAGATGCATTCGGACTTCGCCGTCTCGCCTGCGCTCACGCTACCGCCGCCGTTCTTGAGATCGACGGTGTAGAGACTATCGGGCCCAGTGAGTCTGAATTGGAAGACCGTTTGGATTTGTGAGGCAACACTGGCATCTGCTTGCACGAACTTTGCAATCGCGGTGAAGATGTCGGCGCTATTGGGCTCGGCACTGACCTGTGCTGCAGCATCAGCGGCCCCGGCATCAGCCTTATTCTTAGGAACAGCTTTGGGGATTTCAGCGTAGCGCTCGATGGCTGCGTTCGAGATGACAACTTTGCCGCGCCCCTTTACTTTGCATTGGAAGACCACGCGATTGTCGCCATCCTTCCACATCTCAGTAATCAGAGTCTCGCCGGGATAGACGCTGTCGGCGAACCGAAGGTTGATGCTCTTGAAGTAACGTGGATCCGCATCGGGGAAGCAGGCGTTGATGACGTGGCGAGTTGCGTGACCGAAGGTGCAGAGGCCGTGCAAGATGGGCTTCTCGAAGCCAAAGGCCTTAGCCATGTTGGGGTCGACATGCAGTGGGTTCCAGTCGCCGCTGAGGCGATAGAGAAGCGCCTGGTTTGCGCCAATGTGCTGCTCTGTCACGAAGTCGGGCTTGCCACTTGGCGCCACGTTCTTTGGGGCCTTAGGCCCTCTATCGCCGCCCCACCCACCAGCACCGCGAATCACCGCTGTGAGCTCGTTGACGATCATGAGGCTGTCATCTTGGTCGTAGCTCTTGGTCTCGTACGTCACAAGAGCGTTCTTTCCCTTGTCGTAGATGCTCTTCACGCTCGACTTGTGAGTGAGCTTGGCGTGTGGAGGCAGTGGCCGAATAAGCTCGGTGTACTGCTCTCCATGCAGGAGTTTGTCGATTCCGAAATTGAGACCTGGAGCGGACTCGCCCTCCTTTGCCATTGTGATGATTTCATTAACCGCGGGAATGACCGCGTAGCTCGGAAGTGCCTTGAAGCCCTTGCCGTGCATCTCGTAGACGAGCTGGAGGTCTTTGTCGTCGGTTGGGTCTTCGCCAGCTCCAACACCGAGCGCGTAGAGCGCGAGATCGCGCTCATCGTAGCTCGATGTCGAAGGATCGAATTCGTAGCCAAGTGCATCATCGACATCGATGAACTCGTTTCCACCTTTGCTCGGGCCCGCAGAGACGTTGCTCATGATGGGCTGCATCGACTCATTGATATCGGAGGGGTGAGTGGACTTGGAAAAATCGGTAATAACGGGCCAAGCACCTTTGATGGTCTCAGGAGTGATGTTGCGCCCTGCGCGATACATCTTGCCCTCGGTGCGTTCCCACCGCAGTTTGCCGAAGAATCCGCCACCAACCTCAAAAAGGCTGCCATTCTCGTCGCAGCTGTCGTGGCAAAGGTAAGCCACGAGTGGAGAGACGTATTCGGGGCTGAGCGCCTTGATCAGCTCCTCCGGCAACACAGTCTCGGTGAGCCTTGATCCGGCTAGAGGTGCGATGGTGTTGGAGAAGATGTTCTTGCCTGCACCTTCGCGCGCGAGTGTGTTGGCGAAGCCAGTGACTCCGAGCTTTGCCATCGCGTAGTTGGCCTGCCCGAAGTTGCCGTAGATGCCAGCGGCCGAGGCCGTCATGATGATGCGGCCGTACTTCTGCTCGCGCATGTGGGGCCATGCAGCGGCGGTCACTTTGTAGGAGCCTTTGACGTGAACTTGATAGATTAGGTCCCAGTCTGCCTCAGACATTTTCGCAAAGCTCGTATCGCGCAGAATGCCAGCGTTGTTGATGATCATGTCGATACGACCGTAGGTATCCATCGCGGTCTGTACGATCTTCTCACCATCGACCACCGAGTCGTAGTTGCCAACAGCTTCTCCACCGGCCGCCTTGATCTCATCGACAACAATATCCGCGGCCTTGCTACTCTGGCCTTCGCCACCAATTTCGCCGCCCAAGTCGTTGACTACTACCTTTGCGCCACGCGCTGCTAGCAAGAGCGCGTGGCTTCGCCCAAGTCCATTACCGGCACCGGTGACAATTGCCACCTTGTCGTCGAATCGGAGTTCTTTTGACATACTCAGTCCTCGTCTTTGCTGGCGCGGGGCCAGCGGCTGGGGGTCCTATGAAAAGCGATTGACTGTAACGCTCGGGGAGGCAAGCGACAGTCGATCGATGGCACAGGATACTTCGTGTTCCGAAGTAGTTCTCTCCCCAAACTAGAGAATTTGCGCAGTGTGTCAAAGATCTCTTCGCGCTTGGAGTAATACGTATCCGGAATCTCAAACAACTGAGATGGTGCGGGTGCGTATCACCGAGGACAGCCCTGGAAAACCATCCTCCCCAGGCTTGCTTCTTTGCACGCCCAATGGCCACAGACTCTCGGGATTTACCCTCGGCGAGGCCGCGCAGCTCTTGCGAGCGCTCGGGTGATTGGCAGTACGCGCAGCATTCGGGTCTTTGCGTATGCCAAGCCAGCGGATCTGAGGCGCTCGTACGATGGCTTGTTTGCCATTGCGACTCAGCAAATGAACCAAGACGTGCTTGCAGGCGACTTGTTCCTCTTTGTGAACAAGCGCCGAAATCGCGCAAGAGTTTTGCTCTTTGATGGCACAGGCCTATGCATCTATATGAAGAGGATGGATAAAGGGCGTCTTGCTGCGATGTGGCGACGAAGCAGTGTTGATGTCGAGATGACGATGAGCGAACTATCACTATTCTTAGATGGAGCACTTCTCTTAGCAACAGTTTCATTGCCACCGAAGCAGATTGCGCCATCAGACCTTGCGGTGGGCGCTGGATCGTCCAATTTGTAGGGAGTGACCTCTTCTGCCATTCGTGAGCTGAGGGCAGCGAAACAAGCGCTAGTTCCAATTCACAAGGAGAACGAGCGCCTGCACAAGCGGATCGCTAAGCAAGCAGAACAAATCGCGACTATCCTAGGTGAGTCTGGCGATAAACACCTCACAGAGGAGTTGCTCCGGCTTAAGGAGCAAATGGCGATGCTTCAGCACTCGCTCTTTGGATTGTCATCGGAGAGGCGTGGCGGTGACGACCCTACGAGTTCCACCGATGCTACGCCGGAACATCCAGACTCACCTTCCACGGGCGCCTCGGAGGATTCTTCGTCTTCCGACGCAGAGTCCGATACAGAGTCCGACAAGAAATCGGGCAAGAAGAACCGCCAACTCGATTTGCCCACTGTGGAAATAAGTCACGCCCTGGCCGATGACGACCAAGCGTGCGATCACTGTGGCGGTCAACTCGCAGAGTGGGAAGGCCAATTCGAGGAATTCGAAGAGGTCGATGTGGTGGAGCGTATCTATCGCATCGTTAAACATCGAAGAGAAGACAGAAGTACCGATGTGCTTGCGGATGCGCACCGGTAACAGCGCCAGG
>JAAEPE010000421.1 GCA_024222395.1 Myxococcales bacterium | reverse complement strand
TAGAGAGTGAGCAAGAAGGTGATGAGGTCTTCGAGTTGTTCTGGGCTCAAGTGTGATGTCGCGCCGTGGGTATCGGGCATGCCATAGGTCTCGTTGTAGCCCGTCTCGCCAGGGAGGAGCGCCGGATGGAAGGGCGTGGCCAGAGCTTCTCGGAGGTTGCGTGCGCGGCCATCGTGAAAGTAGCGCTGCGCTCTGTCCCATATGCCGCGAAGCTGTGTGACGCCGAAGTAGACACCGGCTTCGTCTTGCTTCGAGTCCATCCTGAAGGCGTCGATGAAGCCTTCATTCACTAGATCGACGTTCGCGCCAGTCTCTGGATTCAGAAGAGGCGTGATGACCGCGGAGAACTTCAGCGGCATGCCGAATGGGTTGAAGTCTGATGACACGGTAGTGGCGGGCAATGGATGGCAGGTGGAACAGCCAGTGCCCAGGGACTCATAGAGGAGCTTGCCTCGGCGGGCGGCGGGAAGGTCGAGAGCGGCGTTGGGGTTGGCGGGAAGACGTGGCTGGCTCATCAAGAAGAGACCTATGGCCTTCGTTACGCCCAGGAAATTGAGTTCGATGTCCCCTTCTTGGGTGAACTCATCAACAAGTGCGTCACCAAAGCTTCGAACTCGGCCGACTAGCTCTACTGAGCCAGCCGTAAAGTGTGTGTTTCGATCGAGGTGAGGGCTTCCGTAGTCTCGCTCTGCACACTCTGGTGGAGGGGTCGCTTCGCAGCCGTTGACGTAATTGCAGCCTACGAGGGTCTCATCTGCCGAACACTCTGCCGACGAGGGGTAGTTATCCCAGATGCGCCGGTCTCGTTTCTCACAACAGAAGTTATCGCGTCTGGCAAACTCGTTGAGCACGGGGAAGAAATTGTCCTCCCTCATCGCACTCTCCATGAACCAAGGCCTGCTATCCGCCGCACCGCGATAGGCCATTTGCATGCGAGTTCCCCAAATCGGATCCGCTTGCAACGGCATTGCTACGGGCTTGGCAAGGTTTCCGCCTTCCCGATGGCAGTGCACGCAGGTCATGTCTCCATCAACAGTCATTGGGGACGTTACGAAGTTGATGGCCTCGCCGATTTCCGCATCGGTGGCCGGGTACTCTCCATCCTCAACGTTGCCGACGAGGATGCGCTTCTCTGCTCCAGGCCCAGCTTCTAGATCGAGCACAGTTACGTACTCGCCCAGGCGCTCGGCAACGTAGCCCGTCTTGCCATCCGGAGATACCGTGATCCCGAAGGGGTTCATGCCGGTCTTGTACAAACCATCGGCGATTTGCCGAGGAGCCAACTTGCCATCGTCTCCGACGTCGAATCCTTGCACCTCATTGGAGCCAGAACAGACCGCATAGAGTCTGTCGCCAACGAGACTCATTTGCTGAGGCAGAGCGCACGCTACGATCCACGTGTTCTTGGGCGGCAAATACGCAACGCGTTCCCTTGGCCAGGTGTCGGGGACGGGCAGGGCTTCGCCTTTTGTTGGATTGTCTGGATCGACGTCTCGATAGTCTTTGCAGCAAATCGTGTCACTGGTGTAGTTGTGCAGAAGGTCGCCATCTCTATCGAGAACGCCGATTTCGTTTTGTAGATCTTGGAACATGACATTCGCGGTGTCATCGCCAGGTTGACCGCTGCCGTTTGTGTCGAATCCGAGCTCCGGCGCATGATGAGTGCCGCGCCCTGTGTGGGTGTAGAAGACGTAGTCGTTCGTAACCACCACGTCGCCGGGTGGACTCATGAGCTCAACGCGATTCAGCTCGGTCTCGCTCTCGATGTCGATTACTGAGAGAGTCAATCCGGTGACAGATGCGACGTAGAGCTGGGTTCCGTCAGGGGAAATATCCAAATCTCGCGGGTTGTCTCCAACTGGGATACCCATAGGCAAGTCGAGAGGCGTCGACGAGTAGTTGTCGTCGGTGACGCGGAAGGTCTTGCCTACCTCTAGGTCCCAACGAAGAACGCTGTCCTTCCACCGATTGCTGAGAAACGCTTGGCTACCATCGGGGCTGAAGGCAATGTCGACGGTGTAGTAGGGAACTTCGATGTGTTTCTCGATCTGGTCGTTATCGAGGTCAATGATGGAGACGTAGTTGGAATAGAGGTTGGTTACTGCAGCGAAGCGACCATCGGGATGCACCACAACTCTAGTCGGGCCAGAGCCCACCTTGATGCGAGCGATTCGGCGCTGCTCCCGGGTGTCGATAATGGCGACGTGATTGCCGGGCGTGTCTTCGTCGCCCTGTAGGGTCACGTAGAGCTTGGCGCCGTCTTGGGATAGAGCCAAGGCAAGTGGATTCTCGCGTTCCGGTTGCTCGGACCAGAGTTCACTTTCTTCGGTGAAAGGGTTCGGTCCCGGCTCAAGAGAGAGCATTTCGAACTTCGCGGCAGGGTCGGAGCAAGCCCCGAGGAGCACGGCTCCAAGGAGCAGCCCCCTGCGTGCAATCGTAGACGTTACTCGTCGCATAGTAGCGATCCATCCGGTTGTTCGATACACTGCTTTTCGTCGACGAGAGTGACTCTCGCAGAGGAGGTGAGACCGATGCAGTTACCGAGTGATCCTCTCGCGGTGATCGTGGCCTCCTTCCCCACGATGGTTGGCACGGGAAACTGGTTGAAGAAGACACGAATGTCGTCGTTGTAGCGCCAACCGTCAGCTTCTGCATCGAGAGCTTCGAAAGGCTGCTTGAAAGAGTAGGCATCTTCCGCATCGATTTCGATTTGGAACACCAACTGTCCTTGATCTTCCCCCGCAGCTTCGTCCGCCGATAGGCGCACGCTCGCGGAGATGTAGATGAAGTCCTGAAAGCCGACCGTTAGCTCCGCAGATTCCCCTGTGGTGAAGGCCTCAAATCCTTCAACCCGCTCAGCCCCAAGCTCGATGTCCATCGGGCAGGGCGTAGCGTCTGGAGTGGAGTCCTGCTTAGGACAGGCAGAAGCAAGCAGGGTGGTTGTGAATACGAAGATGATTTTGCGCATGGCCTAAAACTCCGACGAAGCTCCCAAGGCAGCCGTCTTAGCGAAGCGCCTCTTGATGGTTGCGATGCCCTTGAAACGCTGCTTGTACACTTCGAACTTCATCGCGAGACGCAGGTCTTTGAGAAAGGCGAGCTCTCCAAAGGAGTACTCTGCCCTAGGGCCCCCGAGCACCGACCACGATTCCGCGAGCATCTTGTCTGAGGTGCGATACTGAGGAAGCGTGTCAGTCATCGTCTCGTAGGTGCTCTTCTGAAAGTCCGCTGCGCTCTGCCGATAGGCTCGCGCGCTCAGTCCGAGAACGATGTCATCCCAGCCAGTGGCATGCTGCAATTCGACCTCGCCGGTATGGCTCGTCATGCCCCAGCTATCGAAATAGAAGCGGTAGTTGCCCGCGAGAAACCACTCTTCTGTGAATGCGTGGCGAACGCTGACTGCCATCGCGTGCCGAATGCGCTTATCAGGCACGACTTCGTCTGCGGAAACCGCATTGCCGTTTGCCCACAGAATATCGACGAAGCGATAGGGATCGGATAGATAGCCCTTGCTTCGCTGGGGCTCGTAGTTGGCCTGGAGGAGCGTATAGCGCGACGCTATCCAGCCGAGACGTAGCCCGAGAGCTACGGTGTTGACGTCCTTGAAGGCGTGCTCGTCGCTACCACTGCGGCCGACTTCGTCCAGAGATAGCCTTCCCGTGATGCTCGTAGTGAGTCGACGGTCGACCCACTCTCGCGAGAATCCGAGAACCGCAGCCTGGGAGCGATAGTCGACTTCCCAGCTTGGCAAGAATCGAGCGCTTAGGATCGTGCCTTCTTCGATCTCCCACTGTGCGCCAAAGGAGAGACCATGGCGATTCTCCTCATAACCTCGCGGTGACGCCGCTGAGATGACATCGGCGGTCGCGGCGGATATGACATCGACTTCGTGAGAGGCGCTGAGTTCCACGCCATCGAGCGCCTCACCCCGAACACTCACCTGGGATGAGATGACGTTCAGACCGTCGTCGTCATCATAGACTTCGAGCCACGTAGCAGCGCGGCCGTCGGCTGTCGCTGCGGATGGCAATGCGAGGACGATTGCGAGGACGACTGCGAGGACGACTGCGAGGACGACTGCGAGTGAGCGCGCGCCTTTGGCTAGTTGCAGCCGCATCCGCCGCCTGTCTCTCCTGAGGCCCCTTGAGTAGACTCGCGCGCACCCAGCATGTGCTGCTTCGCAAAGAGCTCTTCTGGGCGGCTGTCCTCCGTCATGCAGGGGTGTGCGAGGGTTCCTCGTTGCCATGATTTGATCTTCTTGCCGCAAGCTGTGAAGACGCTCACGCATGCGCAAAGTGCGATAACGGATAGCAGCCCGCCATAGGTGGATTTACTGCACACGGGTTCTGATTCCACTCTCGAGCCATCCCATAATTGCTCTGTATGACCTGTCGGTCTCGTCTTCGAATATGGTGCCACCTCCATGGTAGGTGCCGGCGACATCCCCGAGAGGTTTCAGCAGGAGGAGCGAATCGCTGAAGTCGTTGCCGTCGTGGATTTGCATGCAAGTGGAGATGAAATTATTCTCGAGTTCTTCCTCGCTAAGCGGCTCAGGCAGATACAGTTGGTCGTCGTCCAGCCGCCAGTTGCGCTCGCTGAAGATCGAAAATGCCCGTTCGGGGCGGCCGTGACAGGATGGGTTGCCGCACTTGTCGGCGATGATTGGCTGTACGGTGGATTCGAATACTTCGAAATCGTAGAGCTGCACTGGGACATCGCCAGACTCGGGGCCTGTGCATGCAAATAACGACATAAGAAGGATTGCTACGATTCTCATTCGGCCACTCCTCTGTATACGGCGCCGAGGTCTATCCATCGGGTGATTGCAAGTTGTTCTTTGGACGACAATGCGGGGCTACCCGGGCACGAGCCTCGCAGCCGCGCCGGGGCTCCGAGTTCGCGACCGAGGATACGCTCCATCAGCTCGCTATTGAATGCGCTCGATCCATCACCATCCACGTAGGACATGAGAGCCAAATACGAGCTGTCGAACGTGGTGGCGCCATCGCTCTCGAGACTTAGACCACCCGTGGAGCCTGCGTTTGAGTGACAGGCGTTTGTTGCACAAGAACGTTCGAGCAGCGGAAGCACGTCTTGGCGGTAGTCGATACCAATGCTGTCCCCAATTGCAGTGGGTTCCAAGGGGAGTCTCGGGTTGAGGTTCTCGTGGGTGGCCATTGTCATTGACGCAGCCGAGATCATGTCGGGCATCACGCCACCGATTTCGCCGAGGTCACCCGAGAGTGAGCCGTGGCAGTTCGCACAGAGACGCGGGTATAGCTCGGGCGATACGCCACCTGGGAACTTCTCGCCAGGAGCTACGTGGTTCCAGCGATTTTGCTGCGCACCAACTGCCATTCGATCGGCATTGAGAAACTGGACCCGGAAAGGACGATCAGAGGGTACCTCCAAGTAGAGCGAGCCTCCGGCGAGTGGAATCTCTCCGAGAATCTTAGAACGACCAGCGATGGTCGCACTGACTGGGTTGCTTGTGTTCTCATGTGGTGTAACCGGTATCGACTCGATGAGCCGCGCGTAGACAAGGTCTTCTCGCAGAGGCTTTGGCCCCCTTTGCTCCGTGTTCGTGAATACGGCCTCTAGGGTTTCGACGTGACGAAATGCGAGAGTGCCCGTATCAGTAGTTCTCTCCCTATCCCAATCATGCTCGTGAGTGGGATCGTCTTCTAGGGGGCGAACGACAATGGGTTCGGCGTCGTATTCGGCAATGCCTGGCTCGTCGACGAGAGTGGTCATCTCACCCAGCGTTGGCTCGGTCGTGATACGGTTCTCTTCGATACTCACAATGAACAAGCCAAGCTCCGGAGCTGCACTGGCATCGTCGAGGTCGATTGAACCAGGAGCGTGGGTGACGAGGAGAGAGCCATCCGGCAGGGGAACAGGGTGTCGGTAGAGGCCACCTTCGGATACTCCGCCCGCCTTGGCGGTCGGATCGATTGTCGAGTAGGCGTGGCGGAAACCTCCGACAGCTGCATCGTCTTCCTGGCCACGAGGGACTTCTGGGCCGAACTGCCTGTCGAAGATCGCGAGTCGCCCACCGCGCCATTGATTGTCGCGATTGAGTTGCACGCAGGCATAGCGGCCATCGTGCATCGTGCGCATGTCATAGACGATGTCGGTATCGGCAGTGATGCCGTGGTGCACGTGGATTTCCGGATCTGCGTGGTACTTCTTGTTGTGGTCGAGCACCGTTCGGAAGATTGGCGCTTGGTAGTCATCGCCCTGCGTCCTGCGCATCGTGAAGGCGAGACTGCCGTAGTTCTTTCCGGTGCCGATGAAACTTGGCGCGACCTCGGGGGATGGAGTGAATGTGAAGCGTTCGATCTCGCCGGTCTCAGGCTCGACTACCCAGATGTCAGTATCGAGGGCATCGTAGGAGTCGGCGAGGATACCGGCCCGCGTCGACGTGAAGTAGATGCGCCCATCTGGCCCGTAGGTCGGCTGAACGTTCGCAGCAATTCCGCCGCCAGGCAGTGCAGATGCGTCGAAAGTGAGCTGCCTGAGGTCAAAGCCATCTACGCCGATTTCGTAAATGTTTAGAGCATCTTCGCTCGACTTGCGCATCGCAAAGGCAATTTTCGTAGCGTCGTGATTCACAGCTGGGTCGCGGATGTCTGCGGGCGTATTGTGGAGCGACGCTGTGAGATTGCGAAGTGCTCCGTCGGGCTCCGGCGGCTCGAGAACATATAGATCGGTGCCGGCGTTGAATGAGTCGTGCTCGAAGGGGAGCGAAGCAGACACTGGGCCTCGCACAAAGACGATACCCGTAACCTCTGGTGGAGCGTCTGTCCCCATCAGCGCTTTGCGCTCTGCCTCGGCCCAGGCTGTCATCGCTTCGATAGCGTCATCGCCCTGGCGAAAGAATATGTCGTTGCCACCGCGGTGCGGTATGCCGCCTTCTTCGAGGGGCAAGACTTTGCGAATCAGTCGCGACTTGCTCACGTCGGCGCCAAAGTCGAGGTGTTTCTTGGCGGTCTTGTAGTTGGACTTGATGGCCTCGGTGGAGAAGAGCACTTCGCTCTCCAAGAGCATCGGCTGGGCAAATGTGCTGAAGGGGGCAAACCTGCCGTGGCAGGCTTGATTCATACATTGGAGAGGAACGAAATGCGGCAGTACCGTTTCTGCGAACTGCTTCTCCAGGTCGGATAGTTCCTCGTATGCCTCGCCCTCACCACCTTTGCTCTCGCTGGCAATCCAATCTCGGAGGACTCGATACTCAGCCGAGTCGCGGGACAGAAATTGTGTGCCGCCAAGGTGTTGCTCACCGCCCGCAGAGGGCTGCAGAGGCTTCTGAAGTAACGTTGAGTACTCCGCTCTCTCGGACGTATTCACCCGAGAGAGAGTCGTCGCGTATGCCTCCGCGACGCTAGATACCGTGCCGTCGGCCTTCGTGCGAACGTAGAAGTAGTCCCAATTGATGGTCTCTCCACCTGCCTCTGCACCTGCTTGCACACCGTGGCAACTCGCTGAGAGGCAGTTGCGTTCGAGGAGAGGAACGATTTCGCTCTCGAAGCTGCTACGTGGAGAGTCTGGGCCGCACGCAGCCGTAGCGATAGACATCGCTGCTACGAACAGAAGGCATGACGAGGTTCGGTCGAACACGGAAGAGCTACATCCCTAATGAGGGTTTTCTCCAAGACAAACACACCAGGAGAGGTCATTTTCCATACTGCCAGAGTAGACGTGGTCAGCATAGTCTCTGGTTGTGGCGTGAGAATCAGTGAACTGACTACTGGAGTTCTTTGCGCACAAATTTCCGAAAGCGAGAGAGCGTAGAATCTTTGCACCCTGTCCACGTCGCCATTTCAATGGCAACAAATTGACCTGGGAGGTCGCGCTCGTCACATCTCAATCGCAGATGAGCTGATGCCATCGTTATCGCGCTATGTTTTCGCCAGATCGGAAGATGTAGAAAAATACACTGTCCAGGGTGCTCTGGAGTACCTCAATGTGAGTTGCCTCCCCCTACGCGCTTACCTGTTGAGAGGGTGGCTGATGAGCGGAGAAATGACGCCCCCTTGGGTGTTAGCCGCCACGTCACTTGATCCCGAAGCGCTCACACTCTTTGATCTCGAACAAGCAGGATGATCGCAGGCTCGATGCGACCGGGATCACCCAGCCGGTCAGTCGATAGTCACGTCTGCATCGATGGCGTCCTGGAGTAGCTCACGCTCGAGTGCGACGCGGCAGTTGATGCGCGACCAGAGAGAGCGGTGAACACCGAGACTGAGGCGCCGCCAGAGGTCTGGCAATCCAACAAGCACGATCGGCAGTAGTGGTTTCTGGTCCCACGAGTAGTTGGAGAGGATGTGCAAATGCTGCAAGACCTCATCGCGCATGAGATGGGCCTCGTCGAGCAAGAAGACCGGATGCATGCAGTCTCGGGTCAGCTCTTGCACTCGGTTGGAGAGTGCCCAGAAGACGCCTGCTGCGGGTGTGAGATCGATCTGAGATCTAGGCGGCGCGGCGGATCACGTCGTAGAACTTTCGAGGACCCGCCGTCCTGTATGCGGGCCGGAGGTGCGCCATTTGCTCTGCGCGAGGCTGGCTCCAGTGCTGTTCAGCGCGCTTCATCCGCTTTTGGAGGACGTGGCGGTGGCCACTCTCGACCAATCCTGAGCGGATCATGAATCCCTCATCTCGGAAATAGCGGTATCTCATTCGGTGTTGATGATTCGAGTAGTACCGCTTCAGAGCTCGAACCGCCCTCCGCTTCTTGCCACGATACGAGAATGCAAATCCTTCTAGATGTCCTCGGCATAAGTGGTGATCGCCATTCTTCATGCTTTCAGAGGCTTTCCGGT
>JAAEPE010000420.1 GCA_024222395.1 Myxococcales bacterium | reverse complement strand
TTGTTTTGCCCCTCGACGGCCCCCAGCGATACGCTGTCTCTGGCCTTGATCCAGTTGAGAAGCAACTGCCGGTGTCGTCGTAGTTGACGAGCCATCTTCTTCATGGGCTCGATGCGCGAGCGCATGGCCCGGGTGCACCACCGGTCTAAGAATTTGCCTGCCCAGGCGGGCGACACGTAGTCCCAGAATCCCCGAAAGCTCTCTTTGAGCCTAGCCTCTCCACTAGATTTCGTCAGCGATGAATTCGAGCTCGTCAATGATGCCACTGGCGCCCTCGAGCAGGTCGTCTGCACTGCCTTGTTCGCCCTCCGGTCCGAAATGAAGCACGAAGGCCTCTGGGCCCATGTAGCCGTAGACCGGGAGCGCTCCCTGGAAGATGCCGTAGAAGCGGTCATCGTGACCACTGACGGCCTTGAGTCCAAAACTGCGAATGACCTGTTTCTGGACCGTGTCGATCTGGTTCTCTGTAAGATCGGGATGGCCGTACTTCGAAATCTGAATGAACTCGTCGGCCTTCTCGATATCGACGCCGTTCGGTGTGTAGAAGTGATTTTCGATCTTGTTTATTTCGGTATCCTGGACGTGCTTGTAGGTCTCGTCAGCGAAAATGATCGGAGGGTAGCTTTTCTTCGAGAAGAGCTTGTATCCGATAACTCCTGCGACGAGTACCGCAGCGACGATGATGATGCGTTTGTT
>JAAEPE010000419.1 GCA_024222395.1 Myxococcales bacterium | reverse complement strand
GTCCTTGGTCCATTTGTCGAAGAAGTCCCACGCCGTCGACCACGGGCCATACTCGCCAGGCAGGTCTCGCCACGGCGCGCCTGTACGCAAGACCCAGAAGATAGCGTTGAGAATCACGCGACGGTTGCGGGGCGACGACCGGTCTTGAAATTGCCGGTGGGAAACAGGTCGGCGACCGTCTCCCATTGCGGTTCGGTCAGTTGGTGACGGGGCTTGCGTGTTTGAGACATGCTCTCTACAGATCAATCGATCCCGATTCAGGCAAGAATTTGGCCTCTAGTCGGAAACCAGACGGCGCCTAGGTTTCCAAACGGGGATCTGATGTTCATGCGGCACCGTAGCAATTCACTCTGCGGGGCGCATGTCGTGGGTATCAGGGTCTCATCCTCACGATCTCGGGCTGAGAAGCCAACCCTTGCAATGCCTTCGAGCTTGGGCTATCGAGACCAACAAGGGCATCTGGACGTGCTGATGAGAACAAGACTAACCGGCGGGATCCTCCTCCTTGGCCACTTTGCAGCCGCGGCCGTCGTCGCCTATGGGTACTACCTGGGCGCGTTAGTTCTGGTGCTAGCGACCCATTGTTTTTTCCTCTGGGGAACCTTGCGCCCCAACTCCTCACTCTTCGGATCGGTCGCCAAAACCTTTCTCACGAAGCAACAAGAGGTTTGGCTGACCATCGACGATGGTGTTTGTCCCAAGACCACGCCAGCTCTCCTAGATAGCCTCAAGAAGCACGGCGTGCGCGCGAGTTTCTTTGTCGTCGGTAGAAAGACAGACGCGCACCCCGAACTCATGGAGCGCATCGCAAGTGAAGGGCACCAAATCGCGAATCACACACAAACCCATCCGCATGCGAGTTTCTGGGCCGCCTTTCCATGGACTCTAAAGCGAGAGATTGGTGAAGGCACGGAAGCCTTCCGTTCCCCGGTTGGCATGAGCAATTGGTTTGTGCACTCCTACCTTAAGAAGCGCGGCCTGCGCCCCATTGGTTGGTCTGTGCGTGGCCTCGACGGTATCGCAACACCCAGAGCAGAGGTCACTGCGAACATTGACAAAGGCCTTCGCCCTGGCGCCATTGTGCTTATTCACGATGGTTACGACGTGGAGCGGCGCGGCTATGCCCCCGTCGACATACTCGAAGACCTCATGCAATTGCTGGAGAAGCGCGGCTATCAGTGCACGATCCCGCCAAAGAGTGCACTCCTTCCAAGAGAGGCCTAGACCGCGGTCTGGCCATCTACTCAGCGATACGACACTCCAAGATTGTGTGTGAAAGGCCGACCTCATCGTGCTGTACATCGACCCGCAGATTCGCGCGTTCGAGGCAGCGGCGCATCGTCTTGACGTCGTACATGCGGCTACTACCGTTGGCGAGACAGGTGAAGTAGAGGGAGGTCGCATGCAAACTGTAGGTCGCAGCCTCATGCTTCTGGCAGTCCCAGAAGGTGTCCATGATGACGACACGCGAATCGGGAGACATTGCTTCGCGCGCCCTCTTAAGAATGGACACCACCTCATCTTCGGAAAAGCAACACAAAAACTGACTCATCCAAATCACGTCGCGCCCCTGAGGCAAGGCCGCGTTCGGATCGAGCATATCTGTAGGATGCGCAGACACGCGCTCGGCGAAACCGGCATCACCTATATTGGACTGCGCCTCCTCGATCATCCTGGGAAGGTCCACTAGCGACATGGTCACAGTGCTCGATTTGTTGAGACAAACGAGAGCGAACTTGCCTACGTTGCAGCCGATATCAAGAATGCTCTTTGTCCCCCACCCAAGCAGTAGGTCTGCTGCTTGGGGAAAGGTGCCGTCAGAGTAGTAGTGGTCGAAGGCCAGCCAACTCTCGCGAGCCTCTTCGGGCAGAGCAAGAAGCCCATCGTAGAGGGTGTCCCACTCCCCATGAACTTTGAGGCCGGCAGGCCGTTCCGTGCGAAGAGCCTCTTCCAGATGAAACATTGCCAGGTAGCAAACGTCCTGAGTGAAGTCCATGTTCGTGCGGGTGAGCTCATCTTTCAGAATGAAGTAACCAACCTTGGTCAGTAGCCAACCAGCGTCATCATCCACGGACACCACCTCCGCGCTCAGACCCGCCTCCAGAAGAACGGTACAGGCGTAGGCGGAAAAATCACTGGTCTCGGCAATCTGGGCACTCGTCTGCCCAGGATTGCGGCGCACGGAGTCCAAGATCCCGCTGTCTCGGAGAATTCGAGTGGCTTGAAACATAATGGGACCAAAGGCAAGACGCTGGGCTGCAAACTGCGCCTCCTCCACGGTGTGCCGACTAGGAGAATCCTTCATGCGGCGAGCCTAGCCGGAAATCAGGAGGAAGCCAATGCCGAGCTGTTGACTGCTCGGCCGATAGCTTTCATTGTTGGCCTCGACCTGGGAGAGTGGGTGCAGGACTATCGATGCTGATGCATGGAGGATGTTGATACATGGGCGATCTGTTGCCAACAAGCGGCCCCCTAGCGATTACGGGCTGGTCGGCAGTCAATGCCTTGGGGACGTCCCGAGCGGCCATTTCTGAGTCACTCTATGGGGGCGCAAGCGGCTTGCGCAGCTGCCCGCTGGAGCTACCTTTCACAACCTTCTGCGGAACGGTAGGCGATGAGATGCCACCCCTTCCGTCGAAGTACCAAGACTATGAATGTCGCCAGGCGAGATTGGCACTTGGCATCTATCAAGGCGTCTCCAGCGCGGTCGACACCGCGCTCAAAAAATGGGGCAACGCGCGCGTGGCATTGATTCTAGCCACCAGCACCGGCGGTATCGCAGAAACGGAAACAGCACTACAAGTGCACCGTCGCAAAGGTCATTTCCCTGCGCATTTTCAGATGGAGCGACAGCACAACTTCTACGCCCACTGTCGTTTTCTCAAGATGACTTCCGGCATAGGTGGCCCCTCTTTCGTTATTTCCACGGCCTGTTCCTCAAGCACAAAAGTCTTCGCTTCCGCGCGCCGAATGATCGCCGCCGATGTGGTGGATGCCGTACTGGTCGGCGGGATTGATTCGCTCTGCCTAACAACACTGCACGGCTTCCATTCGCTTGGCATTCTCTCCGACCAACGCTGCAAACCCTTCAGCGGGGAGCGCAAAGGACTGAGTATTGGTGAGGGTGGCGCGCTGCTGCTGCTAGAGCGAGAAGGCGAGAGCGCCGTGTCGCTCTTGGGGTGCGCGGAAACCAGTGACGCACACCATATGTCCTCGCCGCACCCAGAGGGGCTTGGCGCCATCTTGGCAATGAAGCAAGCGCTAGAGGAATCGGGGCTCAGCCCCCAAGAAATCGGTCACATCAACGCGCATGGGACTGGCACTCTTCACAATGACGCGAGCGAAGCCAGAGCCGTCGCCGAAGTCTTCGGACGACACGTGCCTGTTGTTTCCACCAAGGGATACACCGGACACATGCTAGGTGCCGCGGGCGCTACCGAAGCTGTCTTTGCTTGCATGGCACTGGAGGACCAACGAATCCCCAAGAGCCTCGGCGCGGATCCCGTGGACGAGGCAATTGAAATGCAGGTCAATCAAAAGCAGCAGGAGCGCGTGCTCAAAACAGTGGCTAGCAATAGCTTTGGATTTGGTGGCAGCAATGCCTGCGCTGTCTTCGGAGCGAACTCATGAAGCCCGCCTACCTACTGGGCTCTGCCATGTGGAGCACCGGTATCGCCAGCCAGGCCAAGTGGCGTGCCGATGACTTCGACGCAGCGATGCAGACCCCTACTTGTAGCTCGGTCAAGACCCGCCACCTGCGCTACACCAGTGTCGTAACGCGCATGGCCCTCAACGTCTTTGAGCAGGTCACGACCGACAAGGATGTGAACCTCGGCACCCTGGGCGTCGTCTTCGCTTCCTCCTTTGGTGAAATTCAAATCGCGGTCAAACTCTTGGACTCGATTGACACGGATGGGGCCCCCTCGCCTGCAAGCTTCATGAACTCAGTCCACAACACGGCGCCGGGGCATCTCTCCATCGCCTGCCGCAACCACGGCATTTCCACAGCAATCGCTGCGGGCTCGCAAACAGTCTCTTCGGCACTTCTTGAGGCAATGCTTCTGCTGCAAGAAAGCTGTAGTACAGTAGCGCTCGTGCTAGCCGACGAAGAGTTCCCCGAGGTGTTCAACGATAGCTTCCCATCGCTCGCTGTATGTCTCTTGCTACAAGCCAAAGCCTCATCCCAAAGCCTGTGCACCTTGGATGGCATACGCATTGCCAAGGAGGTAGTCCCCGTCTCTCTTCCTCACTTCGCTGGAAATCCAATCGCTCCGGCCGCCTCGCTGTTACAAGCAATCGCCAGCAAGAAGCCAGGACCGCATCGGCTCGATCTCGAGCAGGACGAAGGCTGGTGCGTGAGTCTCTCGTTCCCAGAGTAACGAAGATGACGCACACCAAGTCGTATCCAGCCATTGCTAGCGTAATTCCGCACAAGCCACCGATGGTTCTTCTCGACGCCATCGTGGACCTAGGCGAGATGCGAATCGTCACCAGCGTGCGCATCGGCCCTGATTCCATGTTTCTTCGCGATGGCAAAGTTCGCAGTATTGTGGCGATCGAGTACATGGCACAGACCGTGGCTGCCTATGCGGGCATGCAGCGCCACAGTCTTGGCGCCCCACCGAAAGTGGGCTACATCATCGGAGTACCTCTCATGCAGCTTAAGACAGACTCTTTCCAACTCGGCGACACACTCCAAGTACATGCTGAGCATCTTTGGGGGGAAGGTGAACTCGGCCGCATTGCCTGTCGAATCACCCGGTCCGAGATCGAAGTCGCAAGCGCAACACTGAGCGTATACAGCGGAGACGTTGGCTCATGACCCGCGCACTCGTTACCGGAGCCAGCCGAGGTATTGGCGCAGCCATTGCTGTGCATCTTGCCAAGGCGGGGCATGACATCGTTCTCAATTACCGAAGCAACGATGCAGCGGCAGAAAACGTGCAACGCGATATCGAAGCTCTCGGCCAAGAGGCAGAACTATCAAAGTTCGACGTGCGCAATGGCGAGGCCTCCGCAGCAGAACTTGCGAGGCTTCTGGAGGATCCACGTCCCATTGGCATTCTTGTCAACAACGCCGGCATTACGTCCGATGGCCCTTTTCCTGCCATGGAACCCGGGGCCTGGCATGATGTGATTTCCACCACCCTCGATGGTTTCTACAATGTCACTCGCCCCTTGACGATGCCAATGGTTCGCCGCAAGTGGGGACGCATCATCAACATCGCTTCCGTCTCGGGGATTCGCGGCAATCGTGGGCAGGCAAACTATGCTGCGGCCAAGGCGGGCCTCATTGGCGCCACCAAGTCGCTTGCGATGGAGCTTGCCAAGCGGCGCATCACGGTCAACGCCGTGGCACCGGGCCTCATCGAGACTGACATGACGAGCGACATCGCCAGCGAACATATTCTGCCTCTCATTCCAATGCGGCGCATCGGTCAGCCTGAAGAGGTCGCGAGCGTCGTGGCATTTCTTGCCAGTGACGCCGCGTCCTACGTTACCAATCAAGTCATCGCGGTCGATGGGGGCCTGATATGAATCGGCGAGTTGTCATCACCGGAGTTGGACTCACGTCTCCGATAGGAAGTACCTACAAGGAACTAAACGAGTCACTTCGAAACGGCAAGCACGGAGTGAGGCGCCAAACCGAGTGGGACGCGCTAGAGCATCTAGAAACATTAAGGACCCGCTTGGCCGCCCCCGTCGACGCTGAGTTGCCCACCTACCCTCGGCGCAAATCGCGAACGATGGGCCGCGTGAGCCATTTGGCAAGCTCTGCTACCGAGCAAGCGATTGCAGACGCTGGCATCACTGAGGGCGAGCTTCGTTCGGGAAGAGTAGGTCTGGCCTATGGCTCAACCAACGGTTCCACAACAGCACTAGAAGAGTATTGCACCTCGCTCTTCAGCACAGGCTTTGCAAAAATCTCCGGTGCTGCATATTTGAAGTTCATGAGCCACACCTGCGCAGCAAACTTGGCTCAGCTCTTCGAGATTCGCGGACGTGTCATATCCACGAGCGCAGCATGCGTAAGCGCCTCGCAGGCGATCGGTGCTGGCTACGAGTTGATTCGTGCGGGACAGCAAGAGGTTGTCCTTGCTGGCGGCGCCGAAGAGATGCACTACATCCACGCTGGCGTCTTCGATGTGCTCTATGCCACCTCTACAAGGAACGACGAGCCCGATCTCACCCCGCGCCCCTTTGACAAAGACCGCGATGGACTCGTTGTTGGAGAAGGATCAGGTACCGTGGCCCTTGAATCCTACGAGCGGGCGATGGCTCGCGGGTCGCACATTTACGGCGAAATCATAGGCTATGGATCCAACTGCGACGGAGCACATCTAACCAGCCCCTCAGTCGATGGAATGGCCTCCGCCATGCGGCTAGCTCTCGACGATGCCGAGGTCAATCCTGGCGTTATCGATTACATCAATGCCCATGCAACGGCGACCGAAGCCGGCGACATATGTGAGAGCAAGGCCACCGAGCAAGTCCTAGGCACGCGCCCCCCCATCAGCTCGACCAAGGGATACATGGGCCACACCCTCGGAGCCTGCGGAGCGATCGAAACCATCGCCTGCCTCGGCAGCTTTGAGGACGGCTTCTTGCCCGCATCCAGAAACCTCGAGAACGTCGATCCTCGCTGCGCACCGCTGGACTACCTCATGGAGCCCAAGCTCACCCCGGGAGTCGCCACCATCATGAACAATAATTTTGCCTTCGGCGGCCTCAACACCTCATTAATACTGAGAAAAATCAGCTAGCTCGCGACCTTTGAACCGCAAGATGCATCTTGCATCCCACCCAGGATTGGCATAAAAATGCGCGAAGTGACCACTCGACGTTACAGCGAGCAACTCCCAGTCCCGCTTCGGGCCCTCGGGGTTGTCGTCTCCGCCTTCATGTTCACGGCTTTCTTTGTTGGCGGCGCCATTCTTTCCTGGCTCGTTCTTCCCTTGGTTAGCCTCTACATGTGGCGGCGAAGTGACAAAGAGCGAATCCTGGGATTTCAGAGAGTCGTCGCCCCCACCTACCGTCTCTCCATGAGCTCCATGCGCTGGTTTGGGAGCTCAACGTTCAATCACAATGCCTACAAACTCGACCTTGAGAATCCGACAGTGGTCATCGCAAATCACCCCACCCTTATCGACACGCCAGCTTTTCTAGCCGTCGAGCCAAATCTCATCTGCATCGTCAAGGGCTCCTTTGCGGCCAACATGGTCTTCACTCGCACGCTTCGATATTGTGGGCATGTATTGGCAGATGGCGCAGAAGAGATTATCGCCCAGGCAACCGACCGTCTAGAAATGGGATTCTCGGTGTTGGTCTTTCCTGAGGGAACTCGTTCCCCACCAGGCGAGCTTGGACGCCTTCATCGCGGGGCATTCGAGATGGCAAAGCAAGCCAACGTTCCCGTCTTGCCTGTGGTTGTGACTTGCTCGCCGCCCATGTTAACCCACGGCGTACCTTGGCATCGCCGGCCCGTGCCGCCCGCCAGCTACGAACTGCATCCGGGACAAGCGGCAAGTATGTCCCAGTGGAAGGGCAACTCGCGCAAGGCTGCCACACACCACCAAGAGATGTTTAGGGGTGCCCTCGCGCAACCTGCTACCGCGGCTGCCTAGTAGCCACGACAACACCTCCAAGAATTAAGTAAGCGCAATGGAAGAACTAGAATTGGAACTAAAAGAACTTCTCGTAAGCTCGCTTATGCTCGACGATGTGACGCCCAAGGAGCTAGATAGTGAAAAGGCGCTCTTTGGCGAAGGTCTGGAGCTAGACTCCATCGATGCCCTTGAGCTTGGGGCAGCCATCGGCAAGCACTACGGAATCGAGCTTGAATCTGGTGATTCTCGTTTGCAAACGGCCTTTGCCAACATTCGCAGCCTCGCCCTCTTTGTCGCGCAAGAGAGGGCAAAGTAGTGACCCGAGAAGAAATATTTGATCAGATCGTGGCCTTCATGGTCGAAAATCTGGAGCTAGAAAGATCCGCCATCACTCTGACGGCGCGCTTTCAGGAAGATCTGGATCTCGACAGCATTGACGCTATCGATCTTGCAATGGTTCTTCGAGAGATGACAGGCAAACAGATCGAAGAAAAGGATCTTCGAGAACTCGCCACGGTCGCAGACGTAGTCGACCTGGTCGAGCGGTTGCGGTCGGAAGACTAAGTGGTGACCGAGGGCCCCTCCCTTGGTGGCGTCGCAGCTGCCATCGCCAGAGGGCTACTGGTGGTCTGCTATCCGGTACTAATCTATGTGGGACTGCGGTACTGGAGTCCTCGAAGCTTGGCATTGATGACGTTGGCGCTCGTCACCGCCAATCTCTTTGTGCGAATGAGTCAGAAGACGCGCAAAGAGCTAATGGCGCTCTTGCCAGCCACTGGCACAATCGTACTGCTAGCCACCTTATCCGCCTCGCTAAACAACGCCACCTTCATCTTGTTTACCCCGGCATTGGTAAACGTATCGCTTCTCCTGACATTTGCTCTCACCCTGCGCAAGAACGCGACTCCTCTGATCGAGCGCTTTGCCCGCATGCAGCATGATGACCTCTCTGAAGGCGAGCAGCGCTGGTGTCGCAATCTCACCCTAGTATGGTCTGGCTTCTTTGTGGCCAATGGGCTGGCCATTGTTGCCCTGGCACTCCTTGCGCCTCTTTCGTGGTGGGCACTTTATACAGGAGCTCTCTCCTATGGCTTGGTTGGGCTTCTGGGGGCAGGCGAGTACATTCTTCGCAAGTACAGGTTTGGGCGATTCTCCTCAAAGCTGCACGATCGCGTGCTCGCCCGGCTGCTACAAAGAGGGGACGCAATCGCATGACTGACGCAAGCCTCGACTTCAAGCTGGATAGGGACGAGCCCCTTCTTCGTGAGTACCTCACTACCGTAGGCGAAGACTCTGAGTATTTTCGAGGACATTTCCCCGGCCATCCAGTCTTACCTGGCGTTGCACAAATGGAAGCAATCGTCTTCGAACTCGCGACCCGAGCTTGGCCAGACCTTGGGGCTCTACGAGAGTTGCGACGACTAAAATTTTGTCGAATCATTCCGCCCAACAACGAGCTACGCATACGACTTGAACGCAAAGAGGCCACGAAGGTCAGCTTCGTTATGAGCTTGAACGCGAGTGCCGAGAAGTGCAGTTCTGGAGTCCTTTGCTTTGGAGACAAGCAAGATGTTGGCTGAGACTTCTTCCCACTCCCCCCAGACCGCGCACCGCCCCTGCGGGCTAGTGCCAACCTACAATAACCCCGAGACTATCCGAAGCGTCGTTCTTCGGCTACGTGAACACCTAGACGATGTCATCGTGGTTGATGACGGTAGCGCAGCTCCCGGAAGGAAAGCTTGCCAAGAGCTTTGCGATGAAGGTCTCGTCGAATTGGTGGTCCGAGAACAAAACGGCGGCAAGGGGGCTGCGATGAAAGATGGGCTGGCACGCGCGGCGGCCCTTGGGTTCTCTCATGCTCTGCAGGTCGACGCTGACGGGCAGCATCGCCTCGAGGACACAACGCAATTCCTCGCCGCTGCTGCCAAGACGCCATCGGCCCTAGTCTTGGGCTGCCCGATATTTGATGAGAGCGCTCCGCGTATCCGTCGAATGGCCCGCAAGATTACGACCTTCTTTATCCATCTCGAAACCGGCGGAAGGATCATCAAAGACGCAATGTGCGGCTTTCGCGTTTACCCTGTGGCCGCAACCCAGTCGATTCGCGTATGGGGCGATGCCATGGATTTTGATCCCGAGATTTCCGTGCTGCTCTATCGCTCCGGAGTGCCGGTGGTAAATCTACCGACCAAGGTGCGCTATATCAGCGCAGAAGACGGCGGCGTTTCTAACTTTCGAAATCTCCGCGATAACGCTCTCATAAGCTGGATGCATACCCGACTCTGTGTCTCTGGCGTTTGGCATGTTCTTCTACGCGCACTGCGGATCAGGCGGCGACCGAATTGACCCGCGAAGATCCCGAGTGGCTGAGCACACGCGAGAAGGGTAGCTCGCTTGGAATCCGCTTCTTGGTTACCTGTGCAACCATTGGTGGGCGCAGATTCACTCGATTCTTTATCTACTTCGCGGCGCTCTACTTCGTAGTATTCCACAGGTCGCTTCGCAGATCGTCGCGCACCTACTGGCAACGTCTGAGCGCCAGCGATAGCGAGGGCACGCCAACAAAGAAAATTGGCTTCGCCCAAATCTATCGCCACGTACTCTGCTTCTCACGAGTCGCACTCGATCGACTCTTCTTCGCAAAAAGGCAGTTTGACAAGTTCGAGTTCACTCATCATGGACACGATCTATTGGAAGCATTGGAAGAAACCAAATCCGGGGCAATCCTATTGGGCGCCCATCTCGGTAGCTTCGAAGCGCTACGCGCCCTCTCCATGAAGTCTGGGCTCAGACTAAATATCGTGGGTTACTTTCGCAACGCTCGCATGATCAACCACGCTCTACAAAAGCTCGATCCTTCTGCAAATGCTCGCTTCATTGCTATCGATCCAAAGAACATTGAGTCCATCTTTAAGATCAAAGAGTGCGTTGCCAAGGGCGAGCTGATTGCCATTCTTGGCGACCGGACGGGGCTTTCTCGAAACAACCTACAGGCTAACTTCCTAGGCGCTCCGGCAGAGTTTCCTGCCGGCATCTTCATGCTCGCCTCGACCTTGCGATGCCCCGTCTACCTCACCTTCGGCCTGTACCATGAACCAAATAGATACGATCTTTACTGCGAACCCTTTGCAGATCGAATCGACCTGCCACGAGGACAACGCAAAGAGGCGATGGCGAGCTACGGACAGCGCTATGCGGATCGTCTAGAGCACTACTGCAAGTTGGCACCCAATAACTGGTTCAATTTTTTTGAGTTTTGGCTATCAGATGCGAGCGAGAAATCGAAGGGGGAGTCTCAGGGTGTTATCGACTCACCGACGGCGGGCGAGACCTCAGGGGCGGCGGAAGCACCGCCTTCTGGCGTGACTGAAGCACCAGCCTCTGGCGTGGTCGAATCGCCGCCATCTGGCGAAAGTACGCTATAGGCGATCGGCCGAATGTCGAGGACGTAGTTTAGATCCTGATTGCGGTAGACCACGGGTCGCTCTAAGAGGTTTTCGCCGGGCCCGGTGTATTCCACTGTGGCGACAACCGCGCCTGCCTGCTTGTCTTGAGCATCTGAGGAGCTTCCCGTTTGTGCGGCGACAGTACGAAAGACACGCCTCACAAGAAGTTGGTCCCGGTAGTCCTCGTCAATATACTCGGCGAGACGAAGCGTACGCGTCGTTCCGGTTCCTTGCGACGAACTTGGTAGCGAGTCGCCGGCCATGAAGTAGCAGCGATGCACGTCCTGTAAGATGTGTATCGGCGAGAAAGGCAACTCCCGAGAAACGTACTTTTCTGAGTTAACAACCTTGCCGGACTGCTCGATGAGATATGCTCGGCTGCCATCAGGCGCCAATGTGACGATGGTGAGAACGGTGCCCTGCTTTTGTATCACCGCCTGAAACACTAAATTGTCGCTGCCAAATTTGGCGCGGACTTCTTGGTGCACAAGAAAGTCACCGGGGATTTCAGATACGTCGACTAGAACCTGAGGGTCAGGGGCGACCGGATGTCGCGCGGGCGGATGCCCACAAGCAAAGAGCGTTGTCGCACTGACGGAGACCACTACGAGAAGGAGAAGGACGCGCAGGAGTTTCCCCCCCCGGTGGCCTACAAGGCGATCATCAGCTGGAGCTCGCGTCGACATAAAGTCCCTCTCGATCATGTTTGAGTCCTAGCATTACTAGGGCAAGGGGTGTCATCACTAGACTCAGACTGTTTCCGATCGCCACCGTCGCCCCTAGGGCACTCAGCGCAGGATTCGCTGACATCGCCAAGAGTCCAAATGAGAGTATCGTGGTTAGCGCAGAAACAATGGTACCCACCATCGCTTTGCCTGTGGCTGTCGCCCCCTTTACCGACTCGACCACAAAGACGCCATAGTCGACGCCCATGCTGAGAACCAGCATGAGCCCCAAGACGTGCAAGAGGTTGAGCGGCACTCCAGCAATGCTCAGAGCAGAAAGGGTTGTTAGCGCAGAAACTCCCGCTGGTATGGAGGCAGCAAGGGCGAGCCGCCAATCTCGGTATCGCAAGAAGACCAAGAAGAGCACTGCGGACAGCCCCAAGACGACTACTTCTAGGATCTTGCTTCGAAAGCCGCCGTACGCACTCTCTAGGTACTCCTTCTGGTCGAAATACTCGACGCCCTTGATGGCGCTCAATCGCTCGCGAATCGCCTCGGGCTCCTCGACGTCGTAGAGCAGATTCACGGCCATGACGTCCTTACCTCGCTGCGCGTAGAGTCCGCGAACGAGGGGCAAAAGGCCTGACTCTTCGAGGCCATTCCAGGTGAGAGGAGCGGGGCGCTCTCCCTTCAGAATCAGCTCGAACTCCGCAAAGGCCTCGGGAACAAAACCTTCAGCAGCAAATGCTTCTCGGTAACGATCGATGAAGCCCTCTGTCCCCCAAAGCACTCTCAGATTTCGCTCCTGCAATTCCGCTGACCAAATAATCTGGTGCAGTGATCGAAACCCTCCGAGTTCACCAGCCTTAGTCGCTGCAGTGAGCGCCCCAAACGCAGCATCGTTGCGCACTAGGGCCTCCTCTTTCGTCGTGCCCATCGCTGCAACAAACCGTCCCGGGTCAGAGTCCGAGACCAAGAGCCGCAACCTCTCGTCTTCGGCGACCATCTCGGGATCGAAGTCCGTCAAAGCGGTCGGACTGTCATTCCACTCAATTCTTGGAAGCTGATACGCGGCAAGCGCCGCCACGAGAAGCGGCAATGCCATTAGTAGACGCCGCCGTGAAGCGAGCGAGGTAACCAGCGTAGAAAGGACTGCACTCGCCCGCCCAAGCCATGGCACCCCACGCCGCACAGGAGGCACGAAGATCGGCAATAGGAAACGAGTGGTAAGGACTGCGCCGCAAATGCCAACGCTTCCAAAGACCGCGATTTGCCGCATGCCTTCAATGCCGGCCCAGGCCATGCCCACAAAGCCGGCGACCGTTGTAAGAGCGCCTAGCACGATGCCACCCCACACAGCCTTCAGGCTCTTGTGTGCACGCGTTGCCTTGGGAGCCTGGACATGATGGTTGAAGAAGTGAATGCTGTAGTCGACGCTTACACCAACGAGCGTTGCCCCAAAGGCTAGCGTCATGCCATGGACGCTGCCAAAGACGAGTAGGCAGGCAGCCAGTCCACTTGCAAGTGCAAAAGCCACAGGGACAACAACGAGCAAGATGTAGCGCAAGGAACGAAAGGCCGCCAACAAGAGGAGCACCGTACAGAGAAGGGAAATCGTGGATATGCGCTGCACGTCCTTGCGGGTATCTCGTTCAGCTCGAAGGGCGTAGCGATTGACTCCGCTGCTCAAGAGCTGCAGCTTGCCGCCATGGTCTTTGTTGATCTCCTCAAAAGCAGAATTGATTCCATCGTATAGATTTTGCTGTGCCCGCGAGTCGAAGGGGGAGGACTTGGTCCCCAAGAATAGAACCCCGACGGCAGGTGACTGCGTTCCAATTGACCGCGGTGCAAGAAATTGCCCATCGAGTAATGAGAGTGTGCTCGGACGCGCCTCCTGAACTCGCTCTAGATGGCGATAAAAGGCCAGCAAGGGGTCCTTTGTGACCATCTCACTCGATTGCCCCATGGGCGTGGTGAGATAGTCTTTGAGGTGTTTGGCCGCCGTTGCTAGACCGGCGCTCGACAAATAGCCCTCTAATTCATCCTCCGGACGGTCCGATAGAAATCCGAATCGCGCCGGAAAGAAGGTTTCATAGAATGCTCTCTCATTGTCGCGATCTATGCCCGAATGAAGCCACTCGACTTCTGGGTGGGCGGTGAGGGTTTCAGCCATACTCTTGCTGGCAGCTGCGGCAGACTCATCGTCGGGGCCCTCGACGGCAATAATCATCGCCTGCGCTAGGTCAGACTTGGCAAGCACCTGAGAGACCAGAAGTTGCGCTTTATCGGCGTGGGGAGGGAGGAAGACCGTGACATCAGAACTGAAGCGAAAATGTGAGACACAATAGATCGCACTCGCTAGCACCATCCCCAGCGTAAGCGCGACGCCAACTCGCTCTCGATTCATGCCCGGGTTTCCTGTGTCTATCGCGCGCCGGCGGAGTGCTTGAGCTTCACATCGGAGAAGAGTGTTTCGGTTCTATCACCGTGGCGATCGATGATCTCCATCCATGAAACAACGAGCCCATTTCCGCGCAACTTGATTGTCTTGATTGCACCCGCGACCTTGCCCTTGCGCGGCAGCAGTTGCAGCTCCCAGGTCGAGTCATCGCCGACAAACTCCACATCGAAGCTCTTCTCGATTGCCAAGCGGTCACCTCGCACTAGATCAAGAAACACTTGCACAAAGGCGCGAGCTGGATGCTTCTCGTCCAGTGGCAAGTCCTTTTCGCTTTGAGCGTCTTTGTAGCGCAGAGACTTGGAGTCAATCGTGAGTCGCGTGCTCGGACGTTTCGTCGTTCGAACCAATACGTCCGGTGCGGTGTACTGAACGCTGCCGCTGGTCTGAATCGGCATGGCGAGCACTCGCAGGTACTTCTTCTCGACAAAGCTGGCTGAGAAACTCTGGAGGGATGCGAACTGCGCAAGCAGAGCCTTGGCGCTTTGAACGTTCTTTGCGCCGCTCTGCTTATCTGCGTGGGCCACACCGCCAGGGCCCTGCAAGAGCAGACCACAGAGGCCAAGACACAAGCACAACAGCCATCTCGCGGTCGTCCTAGCTTTCTGGTGTGGAACACCAGAGAGCAGTGTCGAAGGCACGAAACACTCGCGTTTGGCGTAGCCAAGCGCGTCGGAATCTGGCGCCAACTCGTTTGGCATCAGGTTCCTAGGCAAGTCGATTGCGGATTTCATTGGGAACTTCCAAGAGGAGCTTACCCTCGGTGTCGGTGAGAACGAGTTTGGTCCTGGCTCGGGCACAGCGTTGCCCGTCTGCTAGCTTGTGAATCACATTAGAAATGACGAAACAGGTGTCCCATTCCTTCAACTTCGAGGTGACCCTAAATGGATCTCTGTAGCGAAGGGGGTGCATATAGCGAAATCGGGTCTCCATCACGTACATGGAGTACCCAAGCTCCCGGATCACTAGCATATCGAGGCCGAATTGTCGAAGCAGATTCATCGAGGCGAGTTCGTAGTACTTGGCATAGTGACCATGCCAAACCACATGTAGCGCATCCACGTCGTGAAACGGAACCTCGAGCTCAATGGAAGCAGTCTTCAGCATGTGGCAACCGGATGGGTTGTTAACACATTTGGAAGCTTCGCAGAGCGGAGATGTGACACCATGGCCCGCGTGAACGAGCCGCTACCGTTCTACGATTTGGTGGTCATTGGGCCTGGCCCAGCAGGGGTTAGTTCTGTGCTGGCCGAGCACGCTTGGGACAGCGCCAATCCCTTTGTGCGAAGTCCTGAAAGAGAACTCACGCAGGTCAGACGCCTGGTAAGGCAGTCAAGCGGCGAGGCTTGCGCGCCACAGTCACTCAGACAGGGATGCTTAGAAGGCGAGCGAAATCGAAGCGACGCCAGAACCTGCGCCCGTTGGTGCAATGCTAAGGCTGTACCGGGAGGGACCGCCCGCTCTAAGCTCATCATATCGCCGATTGTGCGCTGGCGGTGCAACCCAGAGATCGACGATCTCCCAAATCCGTAGCCCAGCAAATCCGATCAAGCCGCCGATAAGAAGTCCCCTGGAGCACCGATCGTTTGAGCCATTAGAACTGTGTCGGGCTGAGTCGTCATATGTGTCGTCATTGAGACAGGAGACGGCGCCCACGATCATCGAGGTAAGCGCCGCTGACTCGCCCATGGTAAAGATCCAACCCGTATCGGTCCACCGCTGCTGGACCATGTGGCCAATGCCGAACCCAAAGTGACTGCCAATGACCCCGCCACTGATGTACTGGCCGGTTGTAATTCTTCCTCGATCCAACACATGCAAGTCGTCATCGGACAACCGGAGAGGCAAAGGCGCTGGCGGAGCATACTGGCCGGGCTGCGCTAGGGCTGGTGACGAAGAGGAGACGACAAGCAGAGCAGCCAGCAGTGTGAAGGAAAGAAGAAGACGAGACATCCTACAGATCTATCACTATCTGACATAGCGAGGCTATGTGCGCCTGAGCACAACAGCTAACAGTCGTTGTTCTAGTTCCGCGACAGATTGCTTTTGCCCCTCCTCCGTGAGTAGCCGAATTTCCTCCGTGCATCCCGGACTGTGAATCGCCAGCGAATCTTGATCTTCTTGCGGTTGGCAGCACGGCGCCATGCAGCAGCCTCCCGCTTGAGTTCGTCGAAGGAAGAGATGC
>JAAEPE010000418.1 GCA_024222395.1 Myxococcales bacterium | reverse complement strand
GGCATGCAAGAGTTGGATGCCAAAACGGCTGCAGGCCGTCTCTAGGGCACATCCGCGGTAAGTGGACCCGTTGTCGAGGTAAAGGGTCTTTGGGTTCGTCTTACTTCGAACAACGCGAGCCATGCTATGCCCACGGTAGAGTCGTCTCAAGGTTTGGGCGCTGATGGTCCCCTTGGCGAGTCGGGCGTCTAAGGCCAAGGTGTCTAGGATGACGTTGGCTGGCACCGAAGGAAACTGCCTGCGTATTTCCAATAGCAAGTCTCGCTCTTCCTCGGTCAGTGCCAGTACATCACCGATGCGGCGACTCTTTGGACGAAGCCCTGCCAAACATTCCTTGAGGTAGGCTCGTCGCCAGCGCAGAGGCGTTGGCAGTGCATAGGTCTTGGTGATAACGCTGCCGGGCGGCCGAAATCGTAGCTCGCCGAGAACGCGCAACTCGGCCAGAAGCTCGCCACGGGCAAGTTCTCGCCGCAGTACAGGACCGAGGATTTGTGCGCGGAAGAGCGCCACCTCCTCGGCATGATCTTTGGATTTGATGGGTTGATTGATGACGGTGGTTTCGCAAACTGCGAGGGCCACCGAGAGAGGACATTGGTGGTGGGCGATGCTAGGTGAAATGATTACGACTAGATCTGGATCAAATTTCTTGAGCGGCGAAGAAGATTCTCTCTATGTCGGAGTCGCCCCACGGCCCTGTCGCCAGCACCAGTGCAGCGATGCGCTTGGCAGATTGCCTGTGCGTAATCTGGTCTGCGAAGGCGCTGTCGGCCACGCCGAAGAGTCTTTGCCAACATCGCGCCCAGCGCAGCAAGCTCGGCCACCGCGCGAGCGGATTAAGTGGAGGCGTCGGCAGCGGGCTGGTCTTGGCCCGCACCTGCGGCGCCGATAGCATGTCCAGGGCCCAAAGAAAAGTGCCTGCGCTATCGTCGGCAGCGAGTAGCGGTCGAGCCTGGCGGCTAACAGTTCTTGGCCTCTCGTTTGTTCTTGGGTGGATTTCTGAAGGAGTCACCTTCGATGGTGATGATGTGGGCGTTATCGAGGAGGCGGTCCATGGCGGCGCTTGCAAGCAAGGCATCGCCG
>JAAEPE010000417.1 GCA_024222395.1 Myxococcales bacterium | reverse complement strand
TTTTCCGAAGAGCCCTTTAGTTTCTTGATGGTTTCCAGACAAAGTTCGCGCTCCGCATCAGAAAGACGAACGATATACTTCTTGTTCATGCTGAATCTCCTCCGCAACGAGGAGATCACAGAGCGACATGAACTCAAGTTCTTAGCCTAGATGACGCACTAGCCTCATCTGCACGGGAATCTTCTTCGCCGTTGACCGTGAGACCGCGTCCATCATTGCTGCAGAAGCTCGGCATCGATCAGTGTCTTGAAGCTCTCTATGGGTTGGGCACCAACGATCTTCGCCTGGTTCACGAATGTCGTAGGCGTGCCCCGCACACCTAGGTCATGTCCATCGTCGAGATCTTGCTGGACGATGTCGGCTACCTCCTGGCTGTTCCAGTCCTCAAGGAAGAGCTTGGTGTCGAGCCCGCTCTGCTTGGCGAAAGCCATGATCTCACTCTCACCGATTTTCGCGACGTCTTGGTTGGCGAAGATGAGGTCGTGCATGGGCCAGAACTTGTGTTGCAGGGCTGCGGCGGCGGTTGCTTCAGCAAGTCTTCGCGACTCTGGCTTGAGGGGAAAGAGCTTGGTAACGACTCGCAAATCGGCCGAGTAGAACTCGAGAAGTTCGTCCATGGTTGCCAGGGCGCGGCTGCAGTACGTGCATTGAAAGTCGGTGAAGATGACTAGCGTAACTCGAGCATTCTCTGCTCCTCTCGAGGGCCCCACTGCCTCTGAGCCAATAGCCATGGGCATAGCACTGAGAGTCTCTGCATCGGGCATAGGTGTCTTCGTCCGCGTCTGGTACGAAAACGCCACGGTCACCTCACCTGTATCCTTGGGAAACGCTGCGTCTGCGAGTGCATCAGATACGCACGCTTCGAAGGCTTCCTGAGCAGGCCCCTGTGTGCCATGGAGAATCTTGGCCCCTGTGAGGGACGCGGACTCACCATGATTGGAGAACCGTAGGCGGACTTGGCCCGTCTCCTCTATCACCGAATCATCCTCGAGATACACGCGCGCACAATCAGGGAAGACTTCTTGCAAGCGATACCAAACGGCCTCCGACTCACCCTCAAGTTCGATCTGAAAGCTGACGACCTGCTCTTCTTCTGTCGGGGCAACACGGCTGTCGAGGGCGGTGCCGGGATTGCTCTCATCAGCGGGCTGCAGCGGGCTTGCCCCCTGGTCACGAGTCGAGAGTGGCGACGGTGTCACAGGTGACGGTTTCGACGCGTGAGCAGTATCGACGAGGCTGCGCGAGACAACTGCAGCGCCGTCTGTTGGGGTCGGCTTCGCTTCGTCTCGCGTCTTGTCCCTCACGACGACCAGGGTTGCTACGAGGAGCAGGGCGATAATGGTGATCGCGGCAATCTTGGTGGATTTCATAGCGGTAAGTGATCCTAGGGTTTGCCCCCAGCCCGTCGCAGCTGGGGGAGAAACACCTGTGCCGGTCGCAGCAGCAGGGACGATGGGCACGGCGACAGAGGCCATGACGCGGGCTGAGAACCCTTTCGATGGCTGCAGGGCACGGAGGTCTTCGAGCAGCGCGTGGTTGATTTGCTCCTTGAGCTGCTCTCGTCCGCGCTTGAGTCGTTGATGGACCAGCCCATCACTGATGCCCAGAGA
>JAAEPE010000416.1 GCA_024222395.1 Myxococcales bacterium | reverse complement strand
TCGCTGGCGGCCACGTCACGGGGCCACATCACCACCCGATCCACGATGACGAGTCTGCCATTTGATGCGGGAACAGACAATATCACATTTGCCACTTTACCCCTCCCGTCTGTAATGCTAATACCGTCAAAGACCACGCTTCTACCGTCGAATTGCGTTGGGAACGTACCCCGCCCCTCGCCAACGCACACCGCACCATCGGCCACGACATGGTACCGCAAGAGGTCCTCCAGAAAGCCCGTCTCGGCCATCAATTCCTCAGCAGTGGTATCGTATTCCTCGAAGAAGTCCTCAAAGGCGGTATCGACGGGAGCGATCACGTTGATTGGGCCTACCGCACCGAGCAAGGCCGTCAAGTTGGCAGCCTGAACGGCCTCCGAGAGGACGGATAGCAGGCCCGTCGTGTCGGCTCTGATCACATCGGCGATAGTCTGGGGCCCATTGCCGTTGCACGATGCGGCTCCTACTCGACCTCGAAACGCTGAAGGAGCAGAGATGCCACGCAGTGAGTCGAGTAGGAAGCACGACGGACGCCAGCGGGCGAAACGTAGCGCCGGGAAAGCATATCAATGACATAATACGACATAATGAGCGACTTGACCTTCCCGGGGGCGAAAAGGCTCACTCCCGCGCCGGTCCGTTCGATTGAGCCAAAAATCATCAGATCATACGAACCCAGCAGTTCCGACAACGCCACCAGCAAAAGACACGGGGGTATTCGAGATGCCAGCATGAGCTTACACTCGTTTAATAGCGACATAAGAGACCACCAAAGTGATGAACCGAAGTTCCGAAGCATTCACGCGGCGCGCTTCTTCTTTCCGGAGCTGGCCCAGCTTGTCGAGCTCGACCTCGAGAAACCCTGGCCGACCGTGG
>JAAEPE010000415.1 GCA_024222395.1 Myxococcales bacterium | reverse complement strand
TATCGCGTGGCGGCAAGAGTCGTGTGCCGGTTCGCGCGCTCGATCACGATTTCGTATCAAGCGGCAAAGCGACACCACTGGGTCTCTTGCTCCCTGAACTCGACGAGTTGTCGATCACGGTTTGCACTTCCAAGGTAACCCGCGACTGTATCGTGGACACGCTCGATCACTGGTGGAGTGTTAATGAAATCCGTCTTCCCAAGATCGACACACTGGTTCTTCTCCAGGACAATGGCCCCGAGAACAGTGGACGACGAACCCAGTTCCTAAACCGAATGGTGAGCTTTGCTGACCGCTATCAGCTCAATATCCGACTTGCCTATTACCCGCCCTACCACAGTAAGTACAATCCGGTAGAACGCTGTTGGGGAGTCCTTGCGAACCATTGGAACGGAGCGCTGCTCGACACCTTGGAAGCGATTGTGGGCTACGCCAAATCGATGACCTCGAAGAAGCAAAACCCTGTCGTGCGACCCGTTACCAAGACCTACCAACTGGGCGTCAGCCTATCCAAGCAAGCAATGAAGGACGTCGAGCACAGGCTAGACCGACTGGCGCAGCTACCTGCATGGTTCATCGATATCAACTGGCAACCTGCTGCATGATCCGTTTTCTGTAAATCCCTTATAACCGAGAAGTCGCCATCGCGCGTCTCGGCAACCGCATCCGAACCTCTAGCTTCGACTCGCAGAACGGCATCGCCCTTGCCGGGCACCTGTGCCGCAACGGTTTCGTCGATGACCTCAACAGTAGATAGCGTAGTTGTCAGTGTCGGAACGGTGAACTCACCAGCAAGTTCGATGGTCGTCCCGTTTCTACCAATTGCGAGTGTTGTGGACGCGTCATCGCCCATCGTTCGCAGGGCGCCCTTGCTGCTCAGCACATCGCCGAGGGCCAAAGCTTGCCAACTTCCGTCCCCCAGCTTTCGCTCGAGAACTCCTTCGATTTCGCGAACCGCCGCATATTCCCCGATGGGACCGGCATCGACTTGGGAGACAGCAACTGGTTGGGAGGCGGCAACTGGCTCCGAGTCGGCAGTTTCGGAGTGGGTGCTTCACCTCCAAATAGTTGGCTGTAGAGCAAGAAGCCCGCTCCCAATACAGCAGCAAGAAGCGCGATGGCAATTCCGAGCCGCTTGCCCATCCGCTAGCCCTCCCTCGCGCTTGTGGAGATTGGCAGGGAGACTTCGAAGCTAGCCCCACCAAGTGGGCTAGCTTCAATTGAGATCGTTCCTCCGCCATCGATGATGAGGTCGCGCGTGATTGCGAGACCAAGACCTGTTCCCGACGCCTCTCGAAGACGCGCTTCCTGGCCTCAACTGGAATGCCAGGGCCCGAGTCTTCGATGGTAACCAGCACGCTGGTCTCCGATGTCTGAACCACTCCAGCTCGCACCTCTCCTCTCGAGTGAGCGAAAGTCCGATACCGACGACCCATCTAGAGCCATCGATTCCATCTACTGCGAACGCGAGCGGAACAATGCCTCCCAGTTCGTCCCTAGGTGCAGTGGCGGCGCCTACGAAGTGCTAGTGCTTGAGCGCCTGAGTGGGCGGAAGGTGGCGGCGTAGCTCTGTAGATCTTCGAGCGCCATGACCGGCCCATTGAGTAAGGACTCGGAGGAGAGCGAATCATCCCGATAGACACTAGGCCCAATGCCCTTGCCATCCTCGTCGAGAAGCGAGACCACAACGACATTTTCGAGTTGCTCGTAAATGAGCCAAAGCACCTGTGGGCGCTCAGCTTCGGTGAGTGCGGGCCAATCTACCCGGTGGCGAATGAGGCCGTCTAAGACTTGCACCGCGTTGTCTACGTAGCTTTGCGAGTGGGCGGCTCCGAGTTCCGCCGTCTTTTGATGCAACTCGGCGAGTCTTTGATTCGCCGATTGCTGGTGAACACTGAGCATCGTGTATGTTGAGATCGAGACGGGGACGAGCGCGACGAAGAGCACAATCGTCATCAGTTTGAGGCGTCATCAGTTTGAGGCGTACGCTCATTGCGTGTTTTGCCCTCGCAAGTGACTCGTGAGCTCATGGCTACGACTTTGGTGCTGACATAGCCCCAGCGTGCTGCGTGGTTTCGAAGATGGGCCCGGCAACTCTCTAGGGAGTTCGACCGGAAACCGGCAATTCTTGATTGCTCGCATCTGCCCTCAACTCTGAGCCGGGCAAAGCAGTGCTTTGCATGCGTCCGATCCAGCCTCTCTGCGCGCCCTTTGCATCCGGCGCGAGCGACGATATAGAGTGGACGTGGTTTGAGTTCTGGCGAGAGAAAGACCTTGATGGGGACGGCAGTCGTCTCCGAGAACTCGGGCGTTCCCGCCCAAGAGGAGCCGCCGGGAAACGTCGTCGCGGCGCAAAGGGCTCCTCTCGTCTCACCGCCAGTGCCAGGGCAGGAGGGGAGTGCCCCTTCGGCTAGTGCTTCCGAAACACCAGCGCGACCGCCTCAGCCAACTACCACCATTCCGATAGAGACGCTCTCCGGGCGCTTCATCTGGATTTCGCTATGGCGCGCATTTCGGCTGCAGATTAGCAGCCATGAGGTTTTGCGCAGTGAGCGCAAGACACTGATCGAGGACGCTCACCACATCGTCGATCCGGAGCAGCAGGCCTTCTTGGCTTGGCGTCGCTCGGTTCTCTTGCTCGTCGCGATCGCCTTTGTGCCCCTCACTGTCTTGCGCTTCATCGAGGCCTTTCAGGGGCCGCCGGTGCCAGCGGGTGCCCGAGCCTTTCTGCTGATGCCCGCGGTGGCTGAAGCGCTCTTCTGCGCGATTGCGTTCGATCAACTCAAGAATTGGACCAAGTGGAAGAAGCAGCGACGCATCCTCTTCATAGCGTGGGCGCTCTACATGTTCGCGCCCTTCATCGTCTACCTGTATCCATTTCGTTCAGCGTTTGACGATTCGTTCAAGCTTGCCCGTCAGGCGACAGAGACCGTGATGCCGACAATCAGACTCAAGCGAGGTGATTATCAGGCGGGGCTCGGTCTCGTCTTCGCGGTGCAAGCGCTGGTAGCACTGGGGCCCAAGGTTATTTCACTCATGCCCGGCCTAATCCGTGCGTCGATTGTCTCCAAGTTGCTCTTTCCGGGCATGTCAGCACCCGGATGGCTAATGATCCTGGCGGCGCCTCTGTACGCGCTCTTTGCGTACATCATTGTTCTCTTGCCGTATCAGGTCACCGGTAGCTGGTACTTCGTCGCGGGCAATGCGGGATTGTTGGTCGCTCAGATCTTCATCGTTTGGTCGGGGCGCGTCTTTACCATTCCTCTCGACACCGCCTACGCCCATCAACGCATTCATCGAGCCTGGCTGGCCTATATCCTTCTGATGTCATTGGCGGCAGGATTTCTGGTCTTCGGGCTATACGAGTTCGTTACTCAGTTGGAATTGGGGATCATTCGCATCTTCAGTGGTGTGATTTCCTTTGTGTCAAACGTCCTCCTGCTCACACTCATCTGCACCGACGCCATCGTCGGAGGCATGGCCTACTTTCGCCAAAGGGTCTATCCGGATCCAATGCGAGAGCAGCTCTTGCACGAGTCCGAAGCCAAGCTCGACCGCTTCTCGGCCTAGGGCACTGGCCTAGGCGCAGCGGTAGCCCTCAGCTCGAACACGAGAGTCGCCACTGTCGCTGCCAAGCCGCAGATAGCACCGGTCAGCATCACGTGGGCACCGCTCCCGAGCATGAGGAGTGGAACTCTTACTTCGGCATTGCCAAGCTTGAGCGACTCTCTTGTGGCGAAGAAGAGCGCGATCGCAACAAGCGAGACTAGGCTCATAAGGACTCCCGCGACTATCGCTCTGCGCCGATGTGCAACACCCGAGGAGAGACCCTTGAGAACGAGCCAGGAGACAACTAGGAGAATCCCAAGAAATGAGATTCCGGTGACTCGCAGTACTGTGCCCAAAGTCTCGACGTGGGCGTCTTCTCGAACCTCACGAATGTCGCGCAGCGCAGATTTCGCTTCTCTAAGCTTCTTGGACAGCTTTGCGGATTTGTGACCGGCTCTGGCGAGCAGGCCATCCGAAATGCGCTCCGCCATGCTCACGTCTACCCTGGAACTCGCGGCCTCGAGAAAGGAGTAGTTGCTCACTGTGCTGTAGAGCGTGACTGAGCTGCCCTCGCCGAATGCGAAACCACCTACGCCCAGTTGGACATATGGGAGAAAGACGCCAGTCGCAATCATGATCGAAGCGAGGAAGATTGCGATGCGTGCGTACCTCATTGGGGGACTACAGAGCCTGTGCGAAGCATAGCGCATTGCTCCGAGGTGTCAGAAGCTACCGCTGCTTCTGGGGGGCTAGAACATCTGTGCCGAAGCGAGTCATGGCCCGGCAACAATGCCGAGCCATGACTCATATCGCGTCTTACTTATGTTGAAGAGACTGGTTACGTGGGGACTATTTGCCTTTGACGTGGGACTTAGCTTTGCCGCTCTTGGTGCTGACGTGTGCTTTGTCGCCGGTCTTTGCGCGACGGTCGGTAGCGCTGTTGAACTTGTAGGACTTGCCTGACTTGGAAAGGCCAGCGCTGTTTACGCCGGAGTAAGTTCCGTCTTGGCGACGAAGCTTCTGGTTGGCAGCCGAGCGAGCGGCTGTCTGTGACTTAGCATTCGTCTTGGTCCCATATGCAACTCCGTTGCTCGTGCGGACGTTGAGTGCGCGAACCTTGCCGCTTCCCTTGGAGTGAACTAGCACCTGGACACTCTTGCCACTCTTGGACATGCAACTGCCTCCTGGCAGCGTAGCTCGCGATTTTCGCACTCTACTCATGGGGCATATAGATCTCGATGTTGATCTGAGCTTTGCCAAGCTGACCGCGCAGCTCGAGGCTGTGCAATCCCGAGCCTGCCTTGGTGCGGGGCTGCTCGCTGTTCAACCTCTTCGGCAGGCTTATCTCTGTCCACTCTCCGGGCGCTAGAGCCAAGACTTGTTCGACCATCGTTGGCATGGGCTTGCCCCCACCGCCTTCGTAGTGCGCCTTGACGCTCACGCCTGAGAGATGGACCGAAAACGGATTTCGAAGTCTCAGACGGGCCGTGTTCGCGTCTCCCTCCAGGTGCTCGGTCATGTGCACCGCCTGCACCTTCTTGCCCTCTATGTAAGGCAACCCTTGCAGCTTCTCGTGGGTGCTATTGGGGCCTCCTTCCGGCGCTACCCAATCGCTGCGCATTTGCACATGGATTGGTTCATACGGGTTGGGACAGGGGCCGGTGCTTACCAGCTTGGAGTCGAGGCTCTGTTTCTCTTCTCCAAATATGGCAATGGGATTTGTTCCCTTCACTGCGGCGAGCTCCGTAGCTAGACCGAAGACGTTCGTGCGACCGAGACGATACAGCGAGCCTTGCCAAAGCTTGCCGTCGTCCAAACAGTACTCGGAAGGGTGCATAATACTGAGCGGCTCGTTGAGCACGAGGCGACCTATGTGCACCTCCTCAGCCATCACGTCGATGAGCGCATTGGGTGCAGGGCGACTTGCCGTAGGCTCGTCCGCGGAATCCGATGTCTCAGCAGGGGCAATGGGCGTCGCCTTAGGCGTAGGCGTTGTCTTCTCCTTGGGAGCTTGCTCGCAGGCCGCAGCCAGCAAGCATGCCATTGCGAAGGGAAGAGAGGCGAGTGCGACGTTTGGTGCACGCATCCCACAAGGGTAGCACTCCTGGTGAAGTCGCTGGGATATTGGAATGTACCCGCGTCGTCGGTTTGCGCGCTCTAGCTCTGCTACAACCGAGGAGTTATGATCCTGCGCTCAATCGCTTCCATTTCCGTGTCGATGTTGCTCCTGGGGCTTGGCACAGGTTGCGGAAGCGACAAGGCGAGCGAAGCAGAGGAAGTGGCACCCGCGCCAGAGGCACCCACCAAGGCTTCGGCCCCAAAGGCCAGGCCTGGGTTCACCAAGTCATTCGAGGCTAGCTCACGGAATGCGTGGTGCTCTTGCAACGATCAGTCTCAAGCGTGGGACCGCTCAGCAGGCTGTGCAGGATGCTATGCGCCACAAGGACATCAGAACCACTACCGGCTCATACGCCGAGCCTGGAGCCGCTCAGCACGGGGAGAGAGTGAGGGGGTTGAGCGTGCTCAAGGGCGGCATGAGCTGAGTAATTGACTAGACCAAGAACTGGCGTCTGACGTATGGTGGCCACCCTGTGGATCAGTCCAGAATCAGAGCGCCGTTTTCCGTATTGCGAGAACTACTCGGCGAACCTGATGAAGATCACGGCATGGACAAGACATCAACGTGTTTCACACACGTGTTTGATGGGAGGGACTTTTACGTATACGACTTCCACAAGGAGGAGTGGGGCGACAACCCCGAGTCTCAATCCGATTCGCAATATATTTGGAATGTCGATGGTGACGATGTTGCACCGTTCTGTCGGTGGCTGAGTGACAAAATCTCGAAGCGGATGCAGTCTGGCGCAAGTGGACGATCGCTTGACCAAGCGGGAAAGGCTCAGCTCAATGAGCTTCTGGCGACGGGTGTTCCATTTGGTGAGGCGATGGAAAAAGTGCAGATGGTTGCGCCGGACCGGTGTGACCAGTACCAATGGCCGCTTGGTGATGACATCTTGACGGAAACAGGGAGTGCTTCTTCTCGCCAGTCCTCCCAACCCGATAAGCCCGATCGTGTGGTTGTACCAAGCCCGTCGCAGCCTTCTATTCGACGTAGAGGAGCAGGCAGCAAGCAGGGACCCAGTGCCCCTGTTGACAGTCATCGTCGGCGATATGTCGCCGTTCAGGTTCTCTTTGAGCGTGCC
>JAAEPE010000414.1 GCA_024222395.1 Myxococcales bacterium | reverse complement strand
TGACCATTTCGGTGATCCGCGATTTCGAAGCAAAACGCCTTGCGCGATCCGCCGTTTGGGTTTCCTCCGGCACAGACCCTCAGAATACGACTAGACTAGCTGAAATTGTATGCCTTCTTGACAGCTCGAGACAAAGTTTATTACAGTAGTGGCGAGAGAAAGAAAAAGATAGTCTCGATCTGGAGAGTCGCCACCGGCGGGCCAAAGTCAGATAGTCTCGTTGGCTTGATTGGCCGTTCTGGCGCCAGTTCACGGACGTTATGATCGTGCAGACGTAGACACAGTGATAGAGATCCATCTTACATCGTGTCAGACGCGTACAGGGTCGCAGGGAGCCTTGCTTGGCACTCAGGTGCGAGATGGGTCCCCCTCACCCAACTTGCAGGCACCCAATGCTTCGATGATCTCGTCTTCCTCGTCCTCCGAGTCGACGAATTCATCGGGGCATTGCGAGGAAGGATACGATGAATACTCCTGGGAGGATGTGGCAGTCTCCTGAACACTCTCCTCCATTGCGTCTGGTGCCGGACCCGTTGCTTCATCCGCTCCCTGCTGCTTCTTCCTTCCGGCCCTCGGTACGAATTGCGGTCCTCCCACGACTGATACTCCTCCGCTCATACCTTCGCGAAACAATGTCCCTGCATTGAAGCTTGCGATGGCATCACTCTGGGTCTGGGGATCCCACGCCGAGAGGTAGCCAGGCTGAAGACCAGACACCTCGCTGTCCTCGTAGACAAACTTGCCCGCCTTTGTCCATCCTTTCTCAACTTGATCCGTGTCTACTGAGTTGTACGCGTGAATGATAGCCCTGATGACGACATCCTTCAATCTCTGTGCACGTGACTCCTCCCTGGGAGTCTTCTGTCGCTCGGGTTGGTCCTCTTCCTGTAGCTCCTCGCTCTGCTTCATCTTCAACGCTCCGAGCACAGACCTATACTCTGCTTTGAAAGGCCTGTTGAAGTTACCTCAAGTCTTTCTGCAGCCTCCGCCTTGCGTTTCTGCTCCTCCACCTTGAGTCTCTCCGCAGCTTGCTCTGGAGGCTCGGGTTCCTCGTTCTTCTTCCTTTCTCGTTCCCGCTTTCTGTCCTCTCTGTTTTTTCGTTGCGCGGACTGTATCAACACCTTACTCCCGCGTTGAAAGTATTGCACGTATACGTCGCCCAACTTAACCTTATTGCGCAACCCGAGCACAAGTGAGGTTGCATCCATACCGACGGACGTATAGATCCCTCCTGCCACCCCCTCACCGGATGTCTTACGGTTCCCATCGTCCGTATCGCCCCCCGACGGATCAGAATCACCGTGGCGCCTCTTTCTCGAAGACATTCGTCTGCCAATTTGAAATTTGAAGTTCCAGCACACACGCACAAGCCTCTTCGGGAGAGTATACGAACGCGATAGGTATATATCGTATATAAATACCTACACGGCCTGTTCCAATTCAATCACGTGTCTATTCGAATCGATTTTGAGATTGGAAATGAGGCAGGTTGGGGCTCAAGGGTCGGATTTTCGGCAGCTCGACAATGATGCTCTCTCGCCCAGGATGGGTCGATAGAAGCTTGTAGATGCCAGTGGCGAAGACGAGAGGGTCTAACAATCCCTGACACGGAAGATAGAGCGGTTTAAATGTTCAAGGCAGTCAGATAGTCTCGATTTCAGAGGGTCTCGCCGGCGGGTGCGAGACTATCTTTTTCGCCACTACTGTACGCGAAAAAAAAGCTCGTCGCTCTTATGGACTGTGGTTGGCTGCTCGGTTCGGCCCGCACGGGGTGGGCCTCGGTGTTGAACACCCACGTGTCCTCGGTGTGTCCAGCGATGTCAATCTTTGAGTCGTCCTCGAAGATGAGATA
>JAAEPE010000413.1 GCA_024222395.1 Myxococcales bacterium | reverse complement strand
GGTCACTGCGCCTTCGCTCCTTGGCGGGAGGACGAGGAAAATCTCGGGAGACTATTCCGTGATGTGCAACGAGAAGAAGATGGCAATCTCAGATATCGCCAAAGAGGCTTACTGTGCTCTTGATGAGCAGATGAACAATAAACTCCCAGGGTGCTAATAGGATTCACAATGGCGTTGAGAAAAATTCTAGTGTCATACTTTCGGGTGACTGTGGGCCTAACCCGCGTCGCTATGCTCACGTTGGCGATTTTGTCGCTCGCGCTCTTTCTCAGTATGAAAGTCGCAGTGGCCCGTGCCGATGGTGCCATGATGGACCTAGGGCGCCATCTGATGGCTCTCTCGGAAGCCGGCATTGGCCGCGATAGCCGTGGAGTCGTGATAAACGGTCAGCAAGTCGGCTTTCGCGTATTTACGAGTGAACACGAAATAGAAACGGTCTTGGAGTTCTACGATGATTGGTGTCGCGGTGGGCGCGGAGAGTTCGCAACTCAAGAAGATGAGCTCTTTGTTGTGAATGAGAGTCTGCCTGGGGTCGAATTCTCAGATGATCGGTCTTGGCGCGACTTGACGATGCGGGGCGTCGATGGCGACTTTGGTTTCGTTGCATGCATGAAACACGGCATTCCCGGGGCGACTGCAGAGCAACTCGGCGACCGAGTGATGCGCTTCCTCAAGAGCGGCAACCTTCGCGATGTCGGCCAGTTTCACTATGCGGCGGCGACGCGCATAGGCGACGTCACTCGCGTAGTAGCCGTCTGGACCGAAGGGGATTTCTACCCAGGCTCGATGTTCCCTGCCGAGGGAGACGCACCCGGGTTCGATGCCTTTGGCGTTTCTCGCCCTCCTACCGGTCGCCGCATGCTCAGCGCTGGCGAGATTGGACACGGACAGACGCTCACGACATACACAGACTCAGATCAGTCGATTTCTGAACTGGCCGTGTTCTACCGCCGTGACTTCTTCACCAGAGGTTGGCGCGTGCTCGCAGATGAAGTCGAGAGCGCTGATCTGCGCTATTTCGTCGTTCAGCGCGGGAGCGAAATGCGGGTGGTGTCTCTGAGCCAGGAGCCTGGCGAGGGCGCCAGCGTGACGATTGCGACGACTGACTAGGCATGTAGGTCCATGTCGCCTGTTCTCAAAACGACGGGTTCACTGACGGACCGATCGTCAAAGATGGCGATCCGATTTCGATAATCTCGGCCATGCACGCTGAATCTTGAACAATTCGTTCGTGGAAATGCTGGCACCTCCTTCGCAATGTTGTCTGAGCATGCAGAGTCATGACTTAGGTGCGACATGTAGGACTGTTGAGCCGCTGCGAACTGTGAAGGCGGTGAGTTCCTTCTCGACCATCGAGCAGGCGCTCTTTGCGGCCATTGAATTGGCGGATCGCAGCGAGGGCCCGTGCCTGATGTGCGGCCTGCATCGCGAAGAACCTAGGCGGTGGGTGCGCGGCACCCAGCCGATGCCGATAGTGAAGCCGAAGATACAGGAGCGCGAGACGTGCGAGCCCGACCTAATCTTCACGAGCCCCATTTCCGCGGTAGCCACCAGGCCGCCGGCCAAAGTTGAGCACAAGAGCGCGCTCATGGTTGCCCTTGGTACGACTCTCATGGTCGCCGGCGCTCATTACGTTTTGGCCAGTCTAGGTTTGCGACACTGAGCAATTCCGCATTCGTGCGCAACTGAAGCGCTTCTCTCCCGATACGGGGGTCGAACGTCCTGTCCGGGGTTGTCCGGGCAGCACACAGCCTTCGGAGAAGCGGATGAAACGAGTTGCGCTACTAGCAGCGGCGGTCCTGGGAGCGGCAAGCCTGGGGCTTTCCTACCAAGAGAGGGAAAAGTTCCGAGAGCGTGTCTCGGGCGGTGTGGCCATTCCCGTCCTAGTCGCCGGAACGGACATCCCCGCAGGAGTTCTTCTCAACGAAGATATGCTAGTCACTCGGAATATTCCCGAGTCCTATGTTGAGGCTCGTCATATCCGAGCATCGGAAGCCGTCAAAGCTATCGGCATTCGAACCACCATGGGCCTAAGACTCAATGAGTCGGTGCTCTGGACAGATCTCGCGTCCTCTAGTGAAGAGCACCGAGTGCTCTCGGGGCTCATCAAGAAGGGCATGCGCGCTGTGACGGTTCGTATCGAGGGCGGCGCCACTCTGGGTGGTCTGCTTCGCCCCGGAGACAGGATTGACCTCTTGCTTAGGGCGAGCCGGGACGACGGCTACGTTGTCATGCCGCTTCTGCAGAATGTGCTAGTGCTGGCGGTTGGCTCCGACATGGGGCGTTCCGAAGGCAACGTGCTCGAAATGGTCATGAGCGCGTCGGACCTAACGCTCAGCGTAACGGTGCAACAGGCCGGGGCGCTAACCCTCGCACAAGGTGAAGGCAGCATTACGGCGTCGCTCCGAAATCCCAACGATATCCTCGTCGATCGGGATAGCCCCATAACCACCCCTACGGACATTCACTTGGCAGAGAAACGGGCTGCTCTACAGGGGCACCGCCGTGTGCCAGCTCAATCCAAGACATCAGCGCAAAGCAGGGAAATCGAGCATGTACGCTGATCGGCTTCATCAGTCTCTTCTCGCTGGCATCTTCTTCCTAGTCAGTCTCTTCTCGCTCGACGCCTTTGCCGATCGAGAGAAGCGCATAACAATGAGGGTTGGTGAACAAATCAGTCTCTCTGCCAAGGCGGTTGAGAAATACTCTGAAGGCAAGAAGGGTGTGGTTGACATTCGCCTCCCCGAAGATGGCGAAGAATTCATCGTTGTCGGGCTCAAGCCGGGCAATTCAACGTTGCTCTTGATCAAGGAAGGTGGCGAGAAGTTCACCTATAGCTTTGAAGTAAAGGCCACGACAAACGAGGTGGAGCGAAAGGAGAATGTCCGACTCGACTTCTACTTTGTGGAACTCTCGGAAGGCAGCCGATACCAGGTCGGAGTCAACTGGCCAGGATCTCTCGGCGGAGACGTCGAACTCGAGCTTGGAGTCAATGCAGTCGGCGGCATGAGCAGTTCTGCGTCGATATCGAACATTCCCCTCCCACGGCTCGATGTCCTGCACCGCGGTGATTGGGCGCGAATCGCACGCCAGGCCAGCATCATCACCGCCAACGGTGAGGAGGCCGAATTCAAGAGCGGCGGTGAGGTGAACATCGCGATTGAGGGCTCTTTGGCCGCTGAGATTAGGCAGATTCCCTACGGCACCAACGTTCGTGTCTTGCCCCATTTCGACAAAGAATCCGGACGGCTTGAAGTTCGCATCGACGCCGATGTCTCCAGTCTCGGTGAAGGGCGCGTGCCCTCACGGAGTCGTTCCACGGTCTCGACAGTCGTCAATGTTGAGATGAATCAGGCGATTGTTCTCGCTGGGCTCTACGCAAAGTCCGAATCGAAGAACCGCAGTGGCTTGCCCTTCCTATCGCAATTGCCCGTCATTGGAGCGCTCTTCGGCTCACATGGGGCGCGTCATGAAGAGCTTCAGAATGTCATCTTCATTGTTCCGACGGTAGTCGACGTCGTGGGCATGGATGCCCGAGGTCAGATTCGCGATGCTCTCAAGGCCTACGAGCGCTACTCGGGTGAGCTGGATGATGTGAGTATCGGCGTGCGAACGGGCACCGCAGAGGGAGAGCTGTAGTCATGGAACTCCTCATCACGGGCACAGATGGTATTGCCCAGCGCCATTCCTTTGAAACGGCTGAGGCTGTGGTGCTCGGCCGCGACCCGGATTGTCACCTAGTCCTCAATAACCTAGATGTCTCCAGGCGCCACGTGACACTACGGGATGGCGCTACCGGCATTTGTGTTGTCGATTCCTCGTCAAACGGAACGTTCGTAGGCAATAGAAGAATTCTCAATCAGGAGGTGCTTATCGAGGGAGTCGAAGAGCTGAAAGTCGGGCCCTACTGCATTCGCTTCATTCCCAGAGTGCCTCCTGCCCCCGCTCAAGCCACATCGAGTGCGGATGCGGATGCTCGAGCTTGGCACATCGCCTTGAGGCGTCGAATCCACAGGCAACTCTTGGACACTCTCAACCTCGGCAAGATGCAGCGCGACAAGATGGACGATGAGACTATGCGACCGCAAGTGCTCGAAGCACTGCAGCAACTGGTCTCCAAGGTATCGGAAGAGCTTCCGAGAGGCTTTGACTCAGCGGTCTTCGTGCAAGAACTCGCCAATGAAGCCCTCGGGCTTGGGCCGCTCGAGGGGCTGCTCGCAGATTCTTCCGTGTCCGAAATCATGGTTGTCGACCCGCAGGTGATCTACGTGGAACGCAACGGCAAAATCGAACTCGCCGATTGCTCATTCACCGACGACAACGCCGCGAGGGCTGCCATTGAGAGAATTGTGACGCCACTGGGACGGCGAATTGATGAGGCGACTCCCTTCGTAGACGCAAGGCTCAAAGATGGTAGTCGAGTTAACGCGGTGATAAGGCCGCTGGCACTTCGCGGGGCGTGCATCACGATTCGGAAGTTCAACGCAAATGGTCTCAGCATCAAAGACCTGATGCGTTTTGACTCGATGAACCTCTCGATGGGGCGCTTCCTCGAGCGCTCAGTGAAGGCTCGTCGCAACATCGTCATATCGGGTGGAACAGGGAGCGGAAAGACAACGCTACTCAACGTTCTATCCCAGTCGATTTGCGAGAGCGAGCGAGTGGTGACGATCGAAGATGCCGCAGAGCTGCAACTCGCGCAGGAGCATGTAGTCTCCCTTGAGTCTCGTCCGCCGAACATGGAAGGACGTGGAGAGATAACGATTCGCGATCTCGTTCGCAACGCACTGCGAATGCGTCCAGATCGAATTCTTGTCGGCGAGTGCCGTGGCGGCGAGGCCATAGACATGCTGCAGGCGATGAATACCGGCCATGACGGATCGATGACGACGACCCACGCCAATAATCCGAGAGAGGCGATTCGGCGACTGGAGACGCTTGTGCTGATGAGTGGAATAGATCTGCCCACCCGCGCCATTCGGGAGCAAATCGCGGGCAGCATCGATCTCATTGTGCAGCAATCTAGGCTCTCAGATGGATCGCGAAAGGTTACGAGTGTTGCCGAGGTTGTCGGCATTGGCGAAGACGGCAAGGTGGAGTTGCGGGAGATCTTCGCATTCAATCGCTCAGGCACTGGGCCCGACGGCAAGGCTCTTGGCCGCTTTCAAGCCACGGGCTTTCTTCCGAGCTATCTCGAAGACCTCATCCGTCTTGGGCTCATCGATGGAGATGACTATCTATGATTGGAGCAATCTCGATGGCAACAATGGCATTGGGCGCAGGGGCTTTGGCGTACTACCTCTTGGCGGACGGGCCCGCTGTGCGCCTTTGGAGGTGGAACGAGAGTGTCATGGCCGACTACTACTCGATGCTATTCTTGGAGCGAAGTGCTCCAAGAGACGCTGCATTGCAGATGGCTGTCTGCGCAGCTCTTGCCCTCGTCGCGCTCTTTGCAGGCTCCATCGCACTCCTCATGGCTGTCCCGGTTGCAGCCATCGCGCCTTCCATGGTGCTAGAGAGACGCAAGGTTGCCAAAGGGATGCTCATTTCAGAGCAGCTTGCACCGTGGCTAACGGTTCTCGCCAATAGTCTCAAGTCTTCACCCAACATCGCAGATGCCTTCAGTGCAAGCACGGGCCTGGTCCCTTCTCCCCTGCGAGAAGAAGTCGATCTCTTGGTCAAAGAAGTACGTCTAGGTGAACACCTCGATAGAGCCATGCATCGTTCTGCGGATCGCCTCAAGAGCCCGCTGTATTCGAGCGTCATGACGACGCTGCTGGTGGCTCGCAAAAGCGGCGGCAATTTGCCAAAGATCTTGGAAAAGAGTTCCGACACGCTTCGCGAAATGGAGCGACTCGCCGGCGTGGTTCGCACGAAGACCGCCGAGGGCAAGTCCCAAACGTTTGTCTTGGCCATCCTTCCCTTTGTGATGGTGGGAGCACTCCAAAAGGTCGACCCCACCATGATTCCCAAGCTCGCAGAATCGGGCATGGGCCAAGTCATTCTCGCCATCGCGATAGCCTTGTGGCTCGGCTCCGTTGCTCTGGCCTATCGCATTGTCCAGGTCGATATCTAGGAGTCGTATGAGCGTACTTGCATTATTGAGTGTTGTGCTACCGGCGGTCTCCGTGGCATTGGCCGTGGCTTACTTGCTCGATGTACCCCAAGCCGCGTGCACTACTCTTGGTGCGCGCGGCTTGGCTCGGCAGCGCGCTAGAGAATCTCTAGTTTTTCGAATCATGGAGCCTCTTCTTAGGCTCATGGCCTCACACCTCGAGCCGTTGCCTCTCGCCCGGCATCGCGCCAAGGTGGAAGGATCCATCGTGGGCGCTGGCGAGTTTCATGGTCTCGGGCCCGATGAGCTGCTTGCGCTCTCTGGGCTCTCCGGGCTTGCCGGATGCGGAGCAGGATACTATTTCTGGTCGGTATCCGGTGGCATCGTCGTGCCTCTAGCATGTTGCATCATTGGCCCTCTCTTGCCCTTCATGCAGCTTTCGAGTCTTGCCAAAGAGCGCCACAAGTCAGTCGACCGAGGGCTTCCGGCGGCAATCGACCTGGCTGCTCTCTGCATGAGCGCTGGGTTGGATTTCCCTGGGTCCATTCGCCACGTCGTCGACAACATGCCAAATAGGACATCTCCGATGCGGCAGGAGCTGGAGCGACTTCTTCAAGAACTGTCGCTTGGCAGGACACGCAAAGAGGTGCTTGAGAGTTTGTCCGAGCGCGTTGATACAGATTCTGTCAACGAGTTCGTCGCGGCAGTGGTGCAAGCTGAAGAGAAGGGCACTGCGCTATCCACGGTGTTGTCGGTGCAGGCAACTGCGCTCAGAGGGCGCCGTAGCGTCCTAGCAGAAGAAGCGGCTGCAAGAGCCGGCGTGATGCTCATGCTGCCCATGCTCATGATGATGGGCAGCATCACTCTCATTCTCATGGGCCCGCTAATTATCGACATGATGAAGGGAGGTCTGATGTGAGTTACGCGATTCAAATTACCAAGAGCTGCGGAGAGCAGAGCATTCACAGGCTCGATGCCGCGCAGACGACGATAGGCTCAAACCCCGGCATGGATATCTGTGTCTCGGGAGAGCCTGGGATATTGGAGCAGCACGTGCTCCTGGCGCCCAAGGAAGATGCGTGTTGGGTGTCGACCTCGCCAGGCTCGCCCCTTTGGGATAACTGCGGAGAGGCTGTGGATGCCGGATTTGTTCCATGGGGTTCTCGGCTCACCCTAGGGCGATGTGTCTTTGAGTTGCTGCGAGAGAATTCGCAGGAAATTGCATCGGCACAACGCAACCGGCGGTCCACAAGCAGCGATACGGGGGGCGAATCTACCTGCTCTGAGAGGCAGGGGATTCACCCAGGAATGCTCATGCTTCTCATCGCCACACTCGCCTACGCCGTATTGCAGGGACTCACGCCCGCAAGCAGTGATGCAAGTGTTGCCCCGAGCCAGGCACCCGAGCTCTTTGCTCGCGCCGTGCCCACCTGCCAAGGAGCGAACCCTGTACACAGGGCTCCTCTGGCCGAAGAGCAGGCGTTGGCCAAGGGCGAACGCATGGTCTTCGATCTGCAAGATGGGGTGGAAGCCGTCGGTCTCTTCTCGGAAGCTCAGGATTGCTACCGCAAGGCTGGTCTTCGCAGAGAGGCGGGGGAGGTGGCCGAGATGGGTGCCGCTCTTCAACTCCGAATATTGGAAGAGTATGACCTACTGCGTCTTCGCCTCGCCCGGGATCTCTCGGACGACAATTGGAAGAGCGCAGGAGTGCAAGTGCGGCGACTCTCAGAGTTATTCCGTAATCAGGAGGATAGCAGCTATGCGTTGACTCTTCGGCGCCTCTCGGCTCGTCTCTCAAGGAAAGGCCAAAATCGATGAGCAAATTTCGAAGCGGAACTCTATTCGCGCTGCTTGCGCTGTCGACCGCATGCGCCTCGCATCGCCAGGGACCGGTGGGTCCTCCTCCAAGCGATCCCATCGCTAGTGTTGAGGCTGCCGAGCTTCGCTCTCAAGGTCTTGGTTTCGCGCGTCGCGGAGACCTCGTCCGCGCGCAGCAGTATCTGAGTGCGGCGAGACAGAAGGGCTTCGACGAAAGGGTGGTTGTACCGGAGCTTGTGAAGGTCTGTATTGCCGCATCTCGCTTGCGAGCGGCCCTGGCATTCGCAGAGCCGTATCTCAGGCGCCATCCAGGAGACGCCGGCATGCAATATGTCGTCGGTACGATTCACATGGCCCTGGGCAACCTTCACGAGGCATCCAACCACCTGAGCGGCGCTCTCTTTGCCGGACACCTCATGACAGATGCGGCCTTCTCCCTTGCTCTGGTTGCCGAAGAACGCGGTCAACCTGAGCTAGTGCGCGCGCACCTTCAAGAGTATCTGGCAGAGAGCCCTCGCGGCAGATACGCGCTTCGAGCCAGGAGCATGCTTCTCAGCCTGGGAGCCGATTCGTGATTCCGAGAGAGGTCTACGAGCGAACGCTTCGGCAGTTTTTCGCTCCGATTGTTCCCTTCCTCGATGATTCCTCAGTCTCGGAGATCATGATCAACGGTCCCTCGGAAATCATCATCGAGCGCAAAGGAAAACTCTCTGCAACCGATGCCCGCTTCCTCGATGAAGACGAACTGCTCGCAGCGATTCGTCACCTAGGTCAATTCGTCGGGCGCAACGTGAGTCGTGAGAGGCCGATCCTCGAGGCGCGCTTCCCCGACGGCAGCCGCGTCGAGGCCGTGTTGCCGCCGGCCTCTCCCGATGGACCCCACGTCGCCATCCGCCGTTTTGCAAAGGAGTCCCTCACGGTCGATAGACTAATCGAGTTTGGAGCTCTGACTCACGAAGCCGCGGCTCTTCTGGAAGGCCTCGTCGCGTGCAAGCAGAACATCATTGTCGCCGGCGGTACGGGCTCGGGAAAAACCTCGATGCTCAATGCTCTCTCTGCCTTCATCGGTCACGGCGAGCGAGTTGTCGCTATCGAAGACGCGCGCGAGTTGCAGTTGCAGAGCGACCATGTCGTGCAGTTCGAGGCTCAGGCTGCAGACGCTACGGGGCGTGGCAAGGTGAGCATTCGCGACTTGTTTCAGGCGACGCTTAGGCTTCGTCCCGACCGCATCGTCGTTGGCGAAATTCGCGGAGGCGAAGCGCTAGAGCTAATCCAAGCCATGACCTCCGGGCATGGCGGCTGCATGTCGACGGTGCACGCAACGTATCCCAAAGACACCTTGTCGAGGCTCGAGACGATGGCCCTTATGAGCGATGTAGAGCTGCCCATGCGGGCTCTGCGCTCGCAAGTCGCTTCCGCCATCGACTTCATTGTGCAAACGGCCCGGCTTAGTGATGGCTCTAGGGGAATCACTCACATCGCCGAGGTGGTCGGTCTAGATGAGAACAACAAGTATGAGATCTGCGAACTTTACCGGAGAACGATTCACGGCACGAAAGATGACGGAAGGCTGATGACCAGCCTCGACCCGACCGGAGCAAGGCCCCAATGCTGGGAGCAGATGGTCGCTCTCGGAATGATCTCAGGAGGAGAACGCCATGAATGACGATTTGAAGAAGACGGTCCTGCAACCGAAGTTCGCTAACCTAATGTCGTATCACACGCTTGTCATGGACCAGCCTCCAGAGATGACGGCTGTGCTCAGCAAGGAAGAGGTGAAGCAGGCCAAGGCGACCTCCATAGGGGCACTGAGAACTCGGATGCTCGATGCCAACGCGATGCCAACGTTTCACAACCAGGGACGACCCCCTTCCACTGTTGGTCCTGTCTCACCGGGGCTCGTACCACTGCCGCTTCCTCCGCCATCGACGATGCAGGTGCAAGCAACGAAATCAAGCAAGGGACCCAGGCGGCTCGTACGACGTGCGATCGCCTATGGAGGTGTTGCGATTACACTAGGTGTGAGTCTCGTCTTGCCAGTCTCCGGTGATTCGAAACGCTCGGAAGCAGCATCGGTTCCATCAGCTGAGCAGCCTGAGGATCGCTCTGCTCTATCACCAGTCATGCCGCCAACCGATGCCCCTAGAGAATCGCCCGCGACAGCGCAGCGGCCCGAGGTTTCACCCGCGCAACCAACTTCCGCTACAGAAGAGCAAGCGGGGGCTATGCTACTCGCAGGTCGCCGTGTCGAAGCTCTCGCTCTCTACCGAGAGCTAGCGATGTCACCCAGTACCACGCCGGGCATTGAGGCTATGGTGGAGGTAATCTCTCAAAAGATCGCAACCCAATGATCAGATCAATAGTTTGTATTGGCCTTCTCGCTGTCGTTCTAGGCGGCGCCTGCGACGAGCCAGAAACACGTGTCAATCGATACAGTCTCACATTCTCGGTTGCCGACGATACCGGCAATCCTCTCAGTAGAATTCCTATACGAATCGGCCAGACGGAAATTGGTGAGACGGATCTCTCCGGTGCATTGAGGGCCGACGTTAACGCTAGAGATGGTGACCGATATGCCCTAAGCGCACCGTGCCCCGAGGGCTACGAGTTTCACGATGCCCCGAAGGAAGTGCTATTCCTAGACACGCAGGGGCTCGCTGGCAAGGTCAACGCCTCACTCGAGATTCACATTGTCTGCAAACGGCAGGCACGTGTCGCTGCGGTGCTCGTGCACGCCGATGGCTTGGTTGGCATGCCTATCCTCGTCGACGGCGTTCCCTGGGGTGAGACGGGCCCCGGTGGCTTTGCGCATCTGCGTCTCGAGGGGGCTTCGAATTCTCCGTTCGAAATCTCACTTGATACGAGTGGCTCACCCACTCTGGTTCCAAAGAATCCAAGGCATGAGATGCAATTGGGGAGCGAGGACGGGCTCTTTGTCTTTGAACCCGTGTTTTCTGAAGCAGAAGCAAAGCCGAAATCAAAGCGACGCCGGCGTCGCAAACGCCCTGATGCGGAAAAGGCGTCAAGGCCAAGACGTCCCGTGAAGATTGACTAGTCTCTGATCCATAGATAATGGGTTTTCTCTTGCCAGGAGATGTCTCGCGCAGGTCGGCACCTCCGAGCAGAAAAATGCGCGGTGCTCGCTGCGCTACTGCGGCGGCCGAGCATGAAACTCTATCTATATCTACCAAGTCCCCGCACAGTGCGAGATCCACAGACATCAAGAGCGCCCGCTCGCCTGCTCGCGTAGGTTTTGGAACAATCACCCTTTGGGTGAACTCTTGGCCGTCGGGAGCAGAAGAGTTCCGACGGCATGTCACGGGCATCGGAGTACGCTTAGAGTGGGGTGGGGCTCGGCAGATTTGAGCACTGTGCTTCTAGAACGAATGTTGGGCGAGCCTGGTACCGAGGCTACCAGCCCCCGCTCCGTGCTCTCCACCGATGCCCCGGGGGAATTCGTCTGAGATTTGCACGAAGGTCGAGGGGAACTGGGCCCCGCGGTGATTCCCCGGAGTCGGCGGGGCCTATGCCCCTCCAACCGAAACCGAGAGTGGCCCTCATCGGCAATATCTCGCAAAAGGAAAACCCGCTCGAAGTCATCGTCAGCGGCAGGCACGGAGGCTGCCAGCACCTGCGTAGACCTAGGAACCAATCCTACGGTTTCCCGGATCATGCCCCGGAACTCTTACCGCCATGACGATACCGTGGTGGAGAGCCACGGAGCAGGGGCTGGTAGTCTTCGTGCCAGGCTCGCCCCCGCGCGGGCAAGAACCACAGCGCTCCACTCCGCCGAATCCCACCCCCATTCGAAGCGTATTCCTACGCATCGGTGAGCCGGCGGAACTCCTCCAAGCAAGACAGTTCGCTGCAGTAGAGGCCCAAAACACTTGTGGATATCGAGCACGGAAACCTATCTCGCTGATCCGCGCACTAGACCGTCGAGCGAAAAGAATGACCGAGGATGGTGAGTTCTGATTCTTCGAGTGCAAGGCGCGAATGAGGATTTTGCCGGGGCAAATGACGAAATGAGCAACGCTGCAATCGGGAAAGCAGGACCATCAGACCGATCAT
>JAAEPE010000412.1 GCA_024222395.1 Myxococcales bacterium | reverse complement strand
GCGCAACGCTGCCCGTGAGGCTCTGCGCACAGTGGGGATTGCAGCCGTCCCTCACTTGATAGCCCACCTCGATGGCGAGCGCCGAGGCGACCCTGAGAGCGCAGTCGAACTCCTGGAGGAACTCGGCGACGTACAAGCAACCCTAGCCCTCATTAGAGAACTCTCCCGAGGGCGCATCCCTCAGTCAACGACTCTGCGAGCGCTTTCCTCGCTTGGCGATTCCCGCGCTCTCTTGCCCATGCTCGCCCTACTCGACGATCCATCCCCAGCGGTGCGACTCGGTGCGATGCACGGCCTTGAGCCGCTCCTGGGGGAGCCAACAGCGGCAGCAGACATCATGGCTGAGAGGCTGGCAGATACCGATCCGCGGATACGCCTCCTGGCAGCCCGCTACCTCGGGAAAATGCGCGCGCGCTCGGCTGTGCCAAAGCTCATTGCTGCTGCCGCACCGGGTGAGGAGTTCATATTACGAGCGACCGCGCTCCAGGCGCTCGGCGCTATCGGCGATTCGCGGGCGACACCTCACGCGCTCCAGTATCTCGCCTCCGACACACCCGCCCTCGCAGCGGTGGCGGCAGACGTGCTCAGCGAACTCGCTGACCCAACTGCAGTAACTCGCCTCCTGGCAATCGCTCACACTGTAGAACACCCCTCGCGAATCTTCGCGATTGAAGCCTTGGGCTCGACGGTCCGAGGCAAGTCGGATGCGAAGGTCGCAGACCTATTCCTCTCACTAGCAAGGGGGCATGACCAAGCTGGGGCGCTCGCCGGCATAGAGGCGCTCTCTTGCATGCGGGACGAGAGAAGCGGTACAGCGCTCCTGCGACTACTGTCCACAGAGAATCCCGAGCGCCAACGAGCAGCGGCGATGGCTCTTGGCGCGCTAGGCCATGCCCCGGCATTCGCACCTCTGCTTGCGAGCTTGCGCACACAACCCGCACGAGTCGGGTCCAGTGTTGCCCTGGCGCTCGGGGAGCTTGGCAACGAGAAAGCGATCCCACAGCTGATTTCCACAAGTCAGCGCCGAGGCACAGCGCGAGCAGTCAATGCCAGTGCTGCGCTCGCAAGGCTTGCCACCCCAAACCACACACAAGAAATCGCGCCACTTCTTTTGCATGCAAACGCACTCGTTCGCATCAATGCACTCGCAGCCCTTGGGCGCAACAAGGATGCTCACCTTGCGAGCAAGATTGAGCGAATGCTCAGCAATGACCCAAGCTGGCTTGTGCGGATTGCTTCAGCGCGGACACTCAGCATGCTTGGCAGCAGTACCGAGGCGCTCAGACGAGCAAGCGAGCAAGATGATCGAAGAGAGGTGCGGAAAGCCGCCAAGGAATTACTCGAGACAGCCTACGTCCCAGTGGACACCAACCGCTGGTCTGTCTTTCGCATTGTCGATCCGCTTCGTAACGATAGGCCTATAGCCCACGAGGCCAGGTTCTTCATTGGAGCTGACGGTATCGCCACTGTCGGTATTTCCGACATTCGTGGGCGCATCTACTCTCAGACTTTTCCTGAGGGCCCGTACGTACAGGGCCCGCTGTCGAATCTGTCGGGATTCTAGATCGCACTCAACTCGGCCCGCCGAATGCCGTAGTCTGCAGCAGCATAGTCGCGTAGCAGAGACTCCAGCTGGCGACGAGCGCGATAGAGCCTAGACATCACTGTGCCGATCGGCACACCGAGTTTGCCAGCGATATCCCGATAGCGCTGCCCGCCAAGGTCGGCCATCTCGACGACCTGTCGGTAGTCGTCGCCAAGGGATTCGAGTGCCGCACTTACTTCGTCGCCCAGGCACTCCTCAACCATTACCTTTCGAGGAGATTGGCAGCGAGCTTCAACGTCGCCAAAGACAGCCGCACATGCATCGTCGTGATTCTCCTGCGTGAAGCGGCGATGGTGCTTGCGCTTGCGATAGCCATTTATGAAGCTGTTGGTGAGGATGCGAAAGAGCCAAGCACGACAGTTGGAGCCCGGCTCAAACCGTTCCCACGCTCCGTACGCGCGAACCAGTGTGTCTTGCACCAAGTCGTCCGCGTCACTCGCGCTGTGGGTGTAACGCATGGCTGTTCCGTAGAGGTCCGACCGCAAGGGCAAGACCAAGCTGTCGAAGTCGCAAGGGACCTTAGTGGGGGGGGATGATTGGCAAGCGTTGGTGTCCATGCCCCTGTGTAGAGCACGTGAGGTGCCAACCCTATCCCACTGATATTACCGACCTCAACATCTCGTGTCTCACCGGAGACACGCTCGTGTTGCTATTCGGACGCAGCGATCTGCGACCTGGCCACGGGGAGAGCAGCCAGCAAGTCCGACGCCACCACTCCGTGCCCGCCAAGCCTCTCAAGAGCGACTCGCCCTGTGACACCATGCCAGTAGACAGCCAACATCGCGGCACCTACAGCGTCCATGCCCTGGGCCAGCAAGCCCGCGATCATTCCCGCGAGCACATCGCCCGTGCCAGCTGTTGCGAGTTCCGGGCCTCCTTGGCGACAAATCAGCGCGGGCGCCCCCGTGACATGGCCATCGACAATGCAAGTCCGAGCCCCCTTGAGCACGACAGTCGCGCCAGTCATCGCCGCGAGGTGCCGGACTGCCGCTAGCCGATTGGATTGAATGTCATCCGAAGAGATTCCCAGCAGGCGCGCTGCCTCCCCTGGGTGAGGCGTGAGCACCAGACTCCCCTTCGCCATTTTCGCCCAGCCAAGATTGCCTGAGAGATGATTTAGGGCATCGGCATCGAGCACCATCGGCAACTCGCAGCCCGAGAGCATGCCTGCAACCAGCTCTTTCCCGGAGGCTTCCGTGTCCATTCCGGGCCCCATTAACAGGGCGGCCTTTCCCACGAGAGCATTTCTTAGTGCACCGGCATCGGCGATGGCCTCGCTCATAAGAGGGTCGGCAGCGTGGGCATCTGGGACGCGAGCGGCGACGGTGACGAGACCGGCGCCCACACGCAGTGCGGCCATGCCAGCTAGGCGGCCAGCACCTCGCTTGCCATCCCCTCCTGCGAGCGCCAGCACATGGCCGCGGCGGCCCTTGTGAGTATTGCAGTTGTGCACAGGTATCAGGCTTCGAACATCACTTGCCTCTACCACGAAGGCCTCGGCGATCTCGCGGATTTGCGATCCAGCAATGCCAATCTCGGCGATCTCGAGTCGTCCGTTGGCGGAGAAGCCTGGAGATCCAACATTGGCAATCTTTGCCGCACCCATCGCTACGGTCACAGTCGCATCCACAGCACATCTAAGTGCCGAGCCCGTATCCGCCTCGAGCCCACTTGGAATGTCGGCAGCGACAACCCTAGCCTGGCAGGCATTGATCGCAGCTACAACGTTCGCGAAATGCCCCTCCACATTCCGACTGAGCCCCGTGCCAAAAATACAATCAAGCACAACGCTAGCCGTGCCGAGGACGTCCTGCGCCTGCTTCAGCTCCGACGCAGATCGGAGGTAGTGCAAGTCGCCTCCCAGGCGCTTGTAGGCATCCAAGAAGACTCTCGCATCGCCAGCGACATCTGCCTCTTCGAAGCATAGGAACACTCTGCAGTCGCAGCCAAGCTCGCGCAGGACACGGGCGGCCACGAATCCATCGCCCCCATTATTGCCGACGCCGCAGACCACTACAACCGGCCCACTCGATTGTTGGACATCCGAGGCAAGCAGCCTCTGTGTCGCTCGCGCCAGTGCCCTCCCCGCGGTCTCCATCAGCACCGCCCCAGGAATGCCCACCTTCGAGATGGTTTCATCATCGAGCGTCCGCATCGCCTCGCCTGTCACAACTGGTAGCATGCCCCCCCTTTCCTCGCAGAGCCCTAGCGTCTAGGGCAGCGCCGAAACCTCTGCCTACTTGCAATACTTCACTAGCTCGGCGCCAATCTGCTCGGCACGGGCGCGGATCATGGCCTCGTCTGGCCCTTCGATCATGACCCTCGCCTTGGGCTCGGTGCCACTGTAGCGAACGAGGACCCGACCATCTTCGCCGAGTTCCTTCTCGATGCTGGCAATGAGCTTGCCGACCTCTTTGAGTTCCTCCAATGGCTTCTTCACGCCAACCTTGACGTTGATCAAAACTTGCGGAGTTCGAGTCATGACGCCGGACAGTTCCGAGAGCATGCGGCCTTCGCGAACCATGACCTCGAGGACTTGCAGTGCTGCTACGGTGCCATCCCCAGTCGTCATGTGGTCTAGGAAGACCAAGTGCCCCGACTGTTCACCACCGAAGTTGTAGCCACCCTTGCGCATCTCAGCGACCACGTAGCGATCGCCCACGCCTGTTCGCAATAGCGTCCCACCTGCACCGCGAATGGCATGTTCTAGCCCCAAGTTGGACATGACAGTTGCAACGACGGTGTTCCTGGCTAGCTTGCCCGAGCTAATCATTCGCGTCGCGCAGAGGGCCATGACCGCATCTCCGTCTACAACCTGTCCCTTCTCGTCCACGAGGACGAGACGATCGGCGTCGCCGTCCAAAGCAATGCCCAGGTCTGCCTTCTCTTCAATCACACGCTTGGTGAGCGCCTCGGTGTGCAGCGCTCCGCAGTCAGCATTGATGTTCTTGCCATCAGGCTCATTTGAAATCGCGATGACCTCGGCTCCGAGTTCTTCGAATACCAGGGGAGCTGTGCGATACGCAGCTCCATTCGCGCAGTCAACGACGACCTTCATATCGTCGAGAGTCAGCTCATCAGGGAAGGCTGATTTGCAAAAGACAATGTAGCGTCCGCTCACATCATTAATCCGAGTCGCATAGCCGATATCTGGTGCGGGTGCTCGCATGTCACGGAGCTCAGCGCTATCCATTAAATCTTCGATCTCACGTTCGACCGAGTCGTCGAGTTTGTAGCCATCTCGCGCGAAGAGCTTGATGCCATTGTCGGCAAACTCATTGTGAGAGGCGCTAATCACTACGCCAGCGTCGGCACGCATCGACGAGGTAATAAATGCAATGCCCGGCGTTGGTAGTGGGCCGGTAATCCAAACGTCTGCCCCCATCGCCACAATGCCGGCTGCCATCGCACTCTCGAACATGTATCCGGAGAGTCGCGTGTCCTTGCCGATAACGATGCGAGTGTGGCGGCTTTCTTGTCGGAGCCTGGCGGCCACCGCCATGCCAAGACGCGTCACCAACTCCGCCGTCATGGGCTCGACGTTCGAAACGCCCCGCACTCCATCGGTTCCAAAATACCTGCGCTTGCCACTCACCCGAAAAGTCTATCGCAAGCTGCCGCTAGACGTAGGCAAGTGGCGCCAACTCGTTTGCCAATTGTCGCCGAGGCAAGCTCAGTCGACCGGTTCGCCCCGTTCGGTCGGTGCGACCTGTTCTGCAGCGGTGAGCATGATGTGAGTAGGGGTGATTCGGTAGGCGATATCTGTGAGCATCGGCTCCACCCGGACTTCCAGTCGTCGCGGCGCACCCTGCATCAAGTCGTTTGTGGTCATCTCGACAAAGACTCTCACCTTGCCTTCGTCAATGGCCTCTAGGGCATGCACTGCCCCGTACATCACCACCTTTGCAGAGGCCGGTTCGAGCGAAAACCCACTGAGTTCGACGTCCAGGCCTTCGGCTCCGCGCAGTGCAACCTGCATATCCTCAAGTTCTCTAGCCTGAAGCTCTTCCATAATCTGTACGTTAACGTTAACCGTGGGAGCGTCGAGCACATCCAAATCGCCGTTTAGTAGCTCTACAGCGCCCTCGAAGGGTTTTGTTCGCCCGGTCAGATTCACGGATTCAGTGGCAATCGTCTGCACGCCTGCCAAGGCCTTGCGGGCACCACTCACCCTCACGCTCGCTGGAGTGCTCATCGCGCTACCAATCTTGAATCCGCGCGCTGGCAAGCCAACCGTATCCACCTCCACCGTCAGCATCTTCTCCTCTCGCTGATCGAATTCCAGGTGAATACTCGGTGGATTCACCGAGATGAGTTCCACGCCCTCTGGCAGGTTAAAGATGGATGGCTCAAGCAGGAGGTCGCCATTTGAGAGCCTGGAAGCATCAATGTGAATGCTCTCGAGCCGCTCTTTCTGCAATCGCTTGATACGGCGACGAGTTCCTCGCACGGAGATTTGCACCTGGTCCACTCGCTTGGAAACCATTACGCGGTCGGTCTCTTGTGAGTAGGTCACGCTCACCCAGGGATGATAGACGTCATTCTCGCCACTGTGCACCAACACGAACACCGTTAGTGCGAGTACCAGAGCGACGAATTTGAGGGCCGCGTTTTCAACGAAAGCCTTGTGCCCAAACTGCCGAAGGGCGTCCCCTACTCCGGGTGTGCTGGCCTCACCCGCGGGCCCTGGCGGCTCCGACACTGGCCTTGCGAGCGACTCCGAGGTCTTTCTAGGCTCGCTCACTAAGAATCCTTCGCCGGGCGCGTCGTTGCGGCTCTGAGGCTATCAGTCGCCGAGACGGTGCGATGAGTTGGCTCAGATCGAGTTGCGGCCCGAGCTGGTATCTCGTCCCGATTCTTCGTGGGAGCTGTGAGGGAGCTACCCAGAGTCTTGGCTCGCGCCTCACCACCACCCGCCATCGCAGCCACCGCTTTTGAAATCGCCGCTGCGGCATCCGCCTCATCCGCCACGGTAGTCGACTCGCGGGGCGCATCATCGAAGAGACGCTGGAGCGCCACGCGCAACTCGCGAGTCTCAAGGTCTCTGGCGATATTCCCCTTGAAACACAGGCTCACCTCTCCTCGCTCTTCGGACACTACAATTGCGACAGCGTCGGTCTCTTCGGTGATGCCTAGAGCGGCTCGGTGCCGTGTTCCGAACTCAGAGGCGATATCCGAGCGACTCAAAGGAAGCACACTCCCTGCCCTTTGCAGTCGCCAATCTCGAATAATCACGGCGCCGTCGTGAAGCTCGTTATCACGGGAGGGAACGAAGAGCGCAACAAGCAGCTCTTTGGAGATGCGGGCGTCCACAACTTCGCCGTGATCGATGAACTCATCGAGACCTAGCTCTCCTTCGAAGACGACAATACCACCCATACGCGCCTTGGCAAGCTGTTCAGCGGCTGCCAAGACTTCCTCGAGGGCGTGTGAAATGGCTTGCGTGCGGCCAAAGCGCGAGACGTTCTGCCCGATGCGCATGAGCGCGCGCCGGATATCCTGTTGGAAGACAACGATGACAATAATCATGAAGTACTTGATAAAATTGTCGAGCAACCACGAGACGGTAGTCATCTCGAAACGCTCGGCGGCGAAGAAGGCACCTCCAATCAGAACAATGCCGATCACCATCTGCGCGGCTCGTGTGCCCTTGATGGTGAGCAGTACTCGGTAGATCACATAGTAGACGAGGAGAATGTCGATGCACGAGACCAGGATATCCCTGACGCCGAGGCCTCCGAGATCTGCCCAGAGTTCACCCACGAGCATCCACCTGGGGCTTGGCAAGGAATACACGGAGGGCATCCGCAGTCATGCCCACGTCATGCACGCGAACCATGTTTGCACCACCCGCAATAGCGGCTAGGCTGGCTCCCACAGTTGCGCAATCACGCTCTCCCACAGGCCGACCGGCGATCTCCCCAAGGTAGCGTTTTCGCGAGGGACCAATGAGGACCGGCGCGTCCAAATGTTCAGCCAATGCGCCCCCACTGTGCATGAGCTCAATGTTACACGCCAATGTCTTCCCAAAGCCAAGACAAGGGTCGACGATGACGCGCTCTCGAAGCGTCTGTGGCATTGCGGCTAAGCGTTCGGAGAGTTCCGCGCTCACGGCGGCAGCGGTACCGCAGGCGGCAGCGTGCACCTCAGTCAAACTCTCACCGCGCACATGGCCGCATACATATGCAGCGCCGCTTATGGAAACAGCCTCGAACATCCGGTGGTCAAAGAGACCACCAGATACATCATTAACGAGCTCTGCCCCTGCCTCTACCGCGCGTTTGGCAACGTCCGCCTTACAGGTATCGACCGAAATCGGTACTGAAAAGCGCCGCGCAATCTCGGCGATCACAGGTAGTACTCGCCTGCTCTCCTCGTCGGCGGAGACGGCCGGGGCACCTGGCCGAGTGGACTCACCGCCTACATCGAGGCAATCGGCGCCCTGCTCAAGCATGCGCTCGGCCTGGGCCAAAGCCTCGTCGACGGACGCATAGCGACCGCCGTCTGAAAACGAGTCTGGCGTGAGATTCAGCACGCCCTGGATGAGCGCGCGAGAAAAATCCCACTGAGTCCCACGAAAGACGAGGGGTCTAAGGGGCAGTAGGAGACTGGTGTTTCTCTGCATAGAACACAGCTTCCTAGCTCTTAGGGCCCAAGGGGGCCGCTTCTCGGGGCTTTGCCCCCAAATACTAGGAGACTGGTGTATTTCACACCACTCTCCTAGGCAGGCTCCGGATCTGGGTCCTTCTTGCCGACCGGGCGTATTGGAGGAAAGAGAGAAGCGCGCTTCTCGTCGGCTTCCTCTTCTTCGTCTTCGTCCGACTCGCCCTTGGCATCAGCCGTGTCGGAGTCTTCGATGGAGGGGCGATCGAGAGTGCCACCATCTAGGATGGTAACAATTTCTTTGCCGCTCAGCGTCTCATGCACGAGTAGCGCCTCACCGACCATCTCCAACTGGGCCCTGTTCGCGGTCAGCAACTCAACCGCTCGCTGGTACTCGCCGTTGACAATCCGTCCGATTTCCGCATCAATAGTTTGCGCGGTGGACTCAGAGCAGTTGTCATTCTTCTGAGTCATCTCGCGACCGAGAAAGACCTCCTGTGCGGCTCCTGAGTAGTTGAGCGGACCAATGATCTCGCTCATGCCCCACTCAGTCACCATACGGCGAGCCATATCTGTGGCCTGCTCGATGTCATTACCGGCGCCGGTCGTTCGCTGGCCGAAGACGAGTTCTTCTGCGCATCGTCCACCCATCATGATGCAGATGCGATTCAGCGTGTATTCGCGCGTCATGCTCAGTCGGTCTTCCGACGGAAGCTGCTGCGTAAGCCCCAGGGCGCGGCCGCGAGGAATGATGGTCACCTTGTGCAGTGGGTCCACCTGCTCACCGCCAATGAGGACGGCGATGAGTGCGTGCCCCGCCTCGTGCATTGCTGTGTTGCGCTTCTCCTTGTCGGAGATGAACAGCGAACGACGCTCAGATCCCATCAGGACTTTGTCCTTGGCATCTTCGAAGTCGGACATTTCAACACGGTCTTTGTCGCGTCGTGCAGCGAGAAGAGCGGCTTCGTTGGTGAGGTTCTCTAGATCCGCCCCAGAGAAGCCTGGCGTCCCCTTAGCGATGATAGGCAGATCGACCTTGCCATCCATCGGGACTTTCTTGGTGTGTACTTTTAGGATCCCAAGTCGGCCATTGACGTCGGGGCGTGGCACGTTGATCCGGCGATCAAAGCGGCCGGGCCTAAGGAGCGCCGGATCGAGCACGTCGGGTCGGTTTGTGGCTGCAATCAGAATGACACCGTCGTTGGACTCGAAGCCATCCATCTCTACCAAGAGTTGGTTTAGGGTCTGCTCGCGCTCGTCGTGTCCGCCGCCAAGACCAGCTCCACGGTGACGGCCTACCGCATCAATTTCGTCGATGAAGATGATGCAGGGGGCATTCTTCTTGCCCTGTTCAAAGAGGTCGCGAACGCGGGACGCGCCAACACCCACAAACATCTCAACAAAGTCGGAGCCCGAAATCGTAAAGAATGGAACGCTCGCTTCGCCGGCGATTGCCCTGGCGAGCAGCGTCTTGCCAGTACCAGGGCTTCCCATGAGCAGGACGCCCTTTGGAATGCGCCCACCGAGCCTGGTGAATTTCTTCGGGTCCTTTAGGAAGGCGATGATCTCTTCAACATCCTCCTTCGCCTCTTCAATCCCTGCGACGTCCTTGAACGTGATCTTGCTTTGATTCTCTGTAAGTAGGCGAGCCTTCGACTTGCCAAAGTTCATGGCCTTCCCCCCCCCGCCTTGGAGTTGTTTCATGAAGAAGAAGAAGATGAAGACGAGGAAGATCATCGGCAACCAAGAGATGATCAGAGACTCCCAGAACGTGCTCTTTTCTTTGGGTTCCACGGTCCAGGGCACGCCATTGACGTTGAGCGCCTTCGTGATTTCGTTGCCGGCACCATTATAGGGGCCGAGAACAACTGTCTTTGGACCACCACTTTTGTAGTGCACGACATACTTGGCGCTGTCGTTCTCGCGTGGCTGCACCACGACATTCTTGATTGTCTTCGACGCCTCGGGAGAATCCACTAGTGCTTGGAGGTCTTTGACATCCTTCTTCTCGTCTTGAGTGCCGTTGTCCGTGAAGAGCTTGTAGACACTCACAAACATGAGAATCAGCAAGACCCACAGGAGGATCGTCTTATGGGATTGTTTCAAAGCGGAGATACCTGAGTTGAGAGTGCGCCGCGAAAGACTCGCCACGCAAGTGTAGTGGTTTGGAAGGCAAGCGCCAGCGCGGAACCTTCATTCCTTCGAGCCCCCGGTGCAAGTGACAAACGGAGTTTATTCGAGCCTTTGCTAGGCCGTGCCAACTAGCATTACCGGAACCTGCCACCCGAAAGCCGCCCCGATGTGCTGTGCCCACACGATTTCGCCAGCTTGCTCCCCCTCGGCACAGCAAACCACCCATGCCTGGCGACGCCAGGCGGCCGGTACTTTGGCTTCGGCGAAGAGGTCGCTGAGCTTGCGAGAGCGACCTTTGAGTCTTTCCGGCCGCATGCGATCACCGCTCTGCCAGAGGCGAGAGACGAAGCCCTCCGGTGCCTGAACCGAATACACCTGGCCAGCGGTGGGTTCCCACACAAGCACATCATAACGGCGCGACACTGTTCCGCCCGGCAAGTGCAGGTCTCTGCTTCCCCCTGAGGCGCCGCGACATAGGGCCAGCACATCACGCTGATGGCGTCGTTCGAGCGGGCCGCCGCCCTGCCCCTCCACGAAGAGGGCGAGACTTCGCGCTGCCAGCGACTGCGGCAGCGCATCGAAGCTCGCGCCTAGGCGAAGGCGCCCCGCCCCATCATCAAAAGATTGCAGGACTTCACTTGCGGCCCAATCCAGCACCTCTCGGTGGTCCCGAGCCGAATCCGCCAAGCCACAGAGCGCCTCGTTGATGCGCGTGTTTTCTAGCCGCAACTGCGGCAACACGGTGTGTCGAATCCGCACGCGGGTGTAGCGCTCTTCCCTATTCATGGGGTCTTGCGAATACGATAGACCGTGTTTCAGGCAGTATTCCTCGGTTTGTGCGCGCTCTAGCCCTAGGAGTGGTCGGGCGTAGATGCCACGCCTTTCCGACATACCGGCAAGCCCCACGAGGCCGGTGCCGCGAACAATTCTCATGAGCACAGTCTCGGCCTGGTCCGATCGCGTGTGAGCCAGCAGGATCCAGTCTGCACCTACTTGAGCAGCACACGCATCTAGGGCCTCATAACGAGCATCCCGGGCCGCGGCTTCCAGCGAAGCCCCGCGCTGCTCAACGACCACCGTGCGCACGAGTGACGGCGCACCAAGGCTCTCGGCGAACTTCGCCACCGCCCTGGCTTCCACCTTGGATTCGGGTCGCAGCCCGTGGTCGATGTGCGCAAGAACAGGCATCGGCAGGGACGCGGCGCGAGCACGTTCAATGGCAAGATGCGCAAGCGCGAGCGAGTCTGCGCCACCAGAACAAGCCACGATGAATTGTCCCGCAAACGAATCCAAGAGCTTGCTGTCCACGGGGACATTGTTGGCGCCCATGGCTCGAGAAGCAAGGCAACCCTTGCCACCGCCCCCCGGATGCTGCGAATGTCCGCCCCCTGACGCCTAGCCGCTTCGGACCTTTGCCATGAGTACCCCAAGCAAAACGAGTATGCCCCTTGAACGATTCCGAACAGCTCTCGCCAGCCCCAGGGCCGAGAAGCGATTGGATGCGCTGATCTCGGGCGACGATGCCGAGGAGAAGGTGCAGGCGCTCGCAGTCACGGATCTGTACCATCTGATTGCAGAAGTCGGCCTCGGAGACTCAGTAGAACTCTTATCCCTCTGCAGTGCGGAGCAGATCCAAGGCTGCGTCGACATGGAAATCTGGGATCGAGATTTGCCGTCACTCGAGGCTTTCATGCCCTGGCTCGCCGCCCTGCAAGAGAACGGCTTTGAGTTCTTCGGCAAGGCCTGGGTCGGTCTGGACGCAGAGCTCACAGCACTAACTCTGGCCAGGCTGTGCATCATCTACGACAAGACCCTCGGTGAAGAGATTCCAGACGACGAGGATAGAGAGGTATTCGATACACCCGACACCTTCTTCCAAGTGGTGATCACGGCGGAAGACGACGTGCAAAGAAAGCTGCTCTACACCATTATTGAGGACCTCTACCGCTATGACCTGACCGAGGCAAGGATGACGCTCATGGCTGCCCGAGCCGAGCCCAAGGCGCATCTCGAAGAGATGAGTTACCGGTGGCGCTCCTGTCGCATGGCTGATTTGGGCTACGTGGACTTCTACGAGGCGCTCGAGGTGTTTCGCCCCATCGATCCAGCATCTGTGCAGGTTGGTGAGGGGACCGCAGAGTTTAGCAACAGCGCAAACATCCCAGGTGAGCTTCCGATTGCCAGCGACCTTCCATCGCCTATGGTCCAACCGATCATGGGTCGCGGATTCTTCGCCAAAGCCCTTGAGGCGCTTGAGGACGATGCAGAAATCGAGGCTATGCAGGGCGCACTGCTCTACTTGGTCAATCGCGTGCTCGCCGCCGGAAGTCTCAGCCCGGGGAATGCAGAAGCCCTAGAATTGGCGACCCTGCACGCTACGTCCACTGCCGCCTTGGGCCTTGAGTACCTCAGTGGCGGCGATCAAGAGCGAGCAATAGAAGCCCTGCGCAGCGTTTCCCTAACTCGGCTTCACAGAGTCGGCTACTCCCTCTGTCTGCGACTCGCCCGCTTCGCTCGGATGCTGGCGCCACGTGCGATGTCGGCAGACTCGGACACCCAGCTCTTGCTCGAAGCCGTACTATCCAAGCGACCGTTCTTTCCCGAGTCCCTAAGCGAGACAGGCGCCACATCCATGCGGCCTATCGAGTCTCGCGCCGACCTCCAAGCAATCGCCGATTCGCTGAAGTCCCTAGCGCTACGCATCGCTATCGCCGATGCACTAGGGGTGGACCTTGCCGCATTGGCAGCACACCCAGAGCCAAGACCGGGCCTAGACGATTTCGCTCGAACAGCCCTCCTGCGTGCCGCTGGCGGCAAAGTCGCGAGTGCGGCTCCCCTTCAGCAGAGTGAACTCGATGCATTCCGAGACCAAGTGAGTGTCGCTGGCCTTAGCGCGGGCGACCGCGAGACTGCCAGCATGGCACTAGTAAGCCTCTTGGACGAAGCGGGTGTTGTCGAGGCTCGCGATTCACTGGAGACCCTCATAAACACCTGGTTAGGGGAACTCTCTGAGAGCTTCGCTGATCTCGACAACGAGACCTCAGTCGAGTCAAGATTCCTCTCCGGCCTCGTCTTCGCTACGGGCATGGCCTAGGAGCTCTTTCTAGTCTTCGTATTCGAGAGCTAGGGCGGCTGCGGCCTGTTCTGCCGCCTTCTTGCTGTGGCCCGTTGCCCTCGCTAGCTCCGCGCCTTGCACGAGCACTGCAATCTCGAAAATCTTCTCGTGGTCCGGCCCCTCTTCACCGACGAGTTCATACTGCGGGGTTGTCTTGTGTTTCCTCTGCACCCGCTCCTGCAGTTTCGTTTTGAAGTCGGTACGCTGGCCAGGAGTTGCCGGCGTGCACTTAGCGAAGTGATTGATAACCACAGATTGAGCGGCATCAAAGCCGCCATCGAGGTAGACCGCCGCAATCACCGCCTCGAGCGCATCGGCCAGAATCGACGACTTCTGGCGACCACCACTGCGCTCCTCTCCTTTTCCAAGGCGCAGCCAAGCACCAAGGCCCATGGGCTCGGCCACCAGGTTTAGCCCTTCCTCACTCACCATCTGCGCCCGGGTCATGGACAGGGCCCCCTCGCCGAGGTCGGGAAAGCACTTTATGAGGTGGTGCCCAATAAATAGATCTAGAGCCGCATCGCCCAAGAACTCGAGTGTCTCATTGTCCTTACACTCACCGCTGGCGCGCTCATTGGCGTACGAGCGGTGCGTTAGCGCCTGTATGAGCAGGGCAGGATTCGAGAATCCATAACCGAGCGCCTCTTCTAGTCCTGCCACCCCCCCCGCTTCGCCATCAGACTCGTTCGGAGGTGCATTGTCTCGCGCGCTAGACATGGGGGCACTATATACTGGGTGACGTGGCGACGGCTCCCGAGCGACTCGGTAAATATCAAATCCTTGGCATGCTGGCCCAAGGAGGTATGGCCGAGGTGTACAAGGCAAAGACCGTAGGCATCGCAGGCTTCGAGAAGGTGTTGGCGGTGAAGCGCATCAAGCCGAAGTTCGCAAGCGACGCACGTTTCATTCGCAACTTCATCGACGAAGCGCGAATCGCGATGACGCTCAACCATCGAAACATCGTACAGGTCTTTGATTTCGGGAAGGCCAATGGCGAACTCTACTTGGCCATGGAGCTCTTGGAGGGCGTCGACCTTCGAACGGCACTGCTAGCCATCCCTCAGGGTGAGACAATGCCAGGGTCCATTAGCGCCTATCTTCTCTCAGAGGTGGCGGCAGGACTGGACTACGCCCACCGCAAAAAGGATCGGGAAGGCGTTCCGTTGGGCATAGTTCACTGCGACGTCTCGCCTCACAACGTGCTGCTCAGTCGCGAGGGTTTTGTGAAGATCCTCGACTTTGGCGTTGCACGCGCCCGTTTTGTCGCAGCCCCCTCGTCCCGTCGCCTTCGGGGCAAGCCCCGCTACATGTCGCCAGAACAAACCCGCGGCGATCCCCCCACAGCTGCCTCCGATGTCTTTGTTGTCGGCATCTTGGCCTGGGAGCTCCTGAGCGGTCGCGAGCTTTTCACGGGCGCGGAACTCCGAGATATTCTCACCGCAGTTCGAGATCATGAGATTCGCCCACTCGGGGAGCTACGGCCCGACTTGCCCGACTACCTCTGCCCCGCAGTCATGCGGGCACTGCACCGCGATCCGGAAGAACGAGGTACGGCTCGCGAAATCGCCAGCGCGCTGGCACGTGCAGGACGCGAGCTCTCCGAAGGCTCAAATGCCCAAGCGCTCTCCACCTGGCTCACCGAGAACTGCCCACCCCCCGAAGCCATTGAGGAGACGTTCACCGATCTTGCTCCAGCGCCAGCCTCCCTACCTTCTGCAACCACGGCTGTGCACAGTATCTCCGAGCCCCTGGTCAGCGAGAGAACACGGACAGGCCTGCGGCTCGCTCTCACAGACTCTGGCGAGAGTGACGCAGAGATCGACGACAATAGCGGCAGCATCGAACAGCCACCGCCCACCCTCGCGAGTCTCATCGACAAACGCCGCGTAGTAATTACAATTCTGCGACTCGACGGAGGGGACGACATCAGAAGGCTTCAGGTAAGCCGCGCGCTCTGCGATCTGGCCTACAAACGTGGCGCTGTCGTGCACGAACACAGTGTTCGGGAGGTCGTCGCGATATTTGGACTAGAGCTCGTTGGTGAAGACAATATTGCCAGCTCGATGCACTTCGCCCTGGACGCTGCCGAGCTTGCTAGAGACGCTGAATCTGATGGACAGTCGATACGCCTGCGCTCTGCTGCTCGCTCGGGCGTAGTCGCGCAGCGGCGGGCCGCCACCTACCAACTACGAGGCTATGCACTCAATGAAGCGCGCGACCTTGCCCGAGGCGCGGAGCCATTTCGCCCACTGCTAAGCGGTGGTGCAGGACGGGTCGCGTCCGCGCAATTCCAGTTCAGGGAGCTACCTGCACGCCGGTACCGAAGCCGAAGGCTACGTGTCCTAGAACTCACCGGCCCAAGTGGGCATGACGACAGACGCAGGGCCCTGCGCGATCGCCGAGGGCGTTTTGTCGGTAGAGAATCCGAGTTAGAAGAACTCTGGGACCAGTTCCAAGAGGCCATCAACAATCGGACACCCGTGGGCATAATTGTGCAGGGGGATACGGGCATTGGCAAGAGCCGGCTTATCGCCGAATTTGTCGCACGACTAGACTCGAGCGACATCGCTCCACTGCTCATTGCGATTGCTGCGACAAGTCAGGCCTCAGCGGCTCCGCTCACGATGGCCGTCGAGCACATGCAAGCGGCGCTGAACCTGCCCCCCGGACGCGGTGAACACGCCAGGGCCCAGCTCGCACAAAGCCTCGCCTCTTGCCTGCGAAGAAGTGCCAGTGAGGAGGAGATCCTCGAGGCAACACAGAGCTTTGAGCTCGCAATGGAGCTACGCGATGGTGCGCTCGGCATCAACGAGGACGCAGCAGCTGCCCTCCGTGAGCGCTGTGCGGACGCTATTGCCATGGTGCATCGCGCCCTCGCCAGAAACCGCCCAAGCCTTGTCGTGCTCGAGAATGTACACCTGGCAGACCAAGCGAGCGTCGATGTTGTCCGTCATCTGCTTGAGAGAACAACCCACGACTTTCCGTGCGCCTTCGTGCTCAGCGCTCGCCACGAGCTCACCGACACGCATCGGCTGCGCCGGGCTCGAGTAATTCGATTAGAGGAACTCTCAGGTCCGGCGCGAGCCTCCCTGATAGAAGATCGCCTAGGCGAAGCCTACGAGGACAATGGAGCGGCGGAAGTTGCACGCCGCGCTGGCGGCAACCCTCTCTACATCGAGGAGCTATGCCATACAATTCGGGAGCTGGGCTGGGATGCCACCCCCGCAACAATCCGAGACAGTGTCGTCGCGAGGGTGGATAGGCTGAGCCGCCGAACCCGTGCTGTGTTGCAGCGAGCTGCCGTGATCGGCGAGTCATTTCGCTCGAGCATCCTCGAAGAATTGACAGGCAGCGCAGTTGGGCCTTACCTGCAAGAACTCGTCGAAGAGGGGCTCCTGGTGCAGAGTAGCCAGACCGATGTGCAGAGCGAAGGCGGTGAGTTCTCGTTCAGGCACGGCCTCATACAGGAGGTAGTCTACTCATCGCTTTCCGCCGGGCCGCGCAGGGCTACCCACGCAAACCTCGGCAAACTCCTGGCATTGCGAGCCGATTCAGGGCTGGACGAGCCGCCCGCAATCGTTGCACATCACCTCGAGCAGGGTGGTGAATCCGTAGCCTCTGCTACTCAGTGGCTGCGGGCGGGCCGAGTTGCTCTGGCCGCCTTCGAGACCACTAGCGCGAAAGAGGCCTACTCCACGGCAATCAACCTTCTCGGTGGCCCTGACGAGCTCGCACTAGGGGGCGGGCGCGCACTCCTTCGAGAGGCACTATCTGGCAGGGCCCGCGCACATCGCGACCTGGGCGAGCTAGAGAATCAGGGCGGAGACCTAAACGCACTTGCGGCACTCTGCGATCCAGGCAGCGCCGAGGAGGCTGAGTATCTACTACACATGGCCGAGCGGTTTCTTCGCATAGGTGCGTTTGACCAGGCCATGGAACACGCAGAAAGAGCGCGCAAGATCGCAACCAACGCCAGGGCGCCTCTGATGCGGGGCGAAGCACTGCGAGTGCTCGGCGAGGCACTCGAAAGGACCGGAGACTTCGAGACGAGCCAAGCCCGAGCCGAAGAAGCCCTACAGATTTTCGAAGGCCTGGGAGCACGGAGCTTTCAGACGCGGGCGCGTATTAGCCTCGCTCGCAACTTCCTCGTTCAGGCCAGATACGCTGACGCAAAGGCTATCTACGACCCGGTCATCGCCGAGGTACAGCGCAATGGCGATTCGGGGCTCGAACGCATCGCCAGCAATCACCTTGCTGTAATCCATATGTGCCTAGGAGAATTCGATGACGCCATGCGATGTGCACAGCGCAGTGTGACCCTCTGCGAAGCTGACGGCGATCAAGCTCGCGCTGGTGACAACCTCTCCGTCTGCGGGACTATCCTCAATGAGGTCGGCCAGTACCAGGTTGCCTCGACCTATTTCGAGCGGGCTCTCGCTCTCCACCGGGAGACAAAGTCGCGCTGGAGTGAGGCGAACTGTTTGATCTACGCAGGCATCAACGCAGCCATGCTGGGTAATATGGAAACGGGTCTTGAGCGACTGCAGCTTGCTCTGGAATACGCCACCGAGATCAAGGCTCCGTACGTCCTCATAAATGCTGGCATCGGCATGGCAGAAGCCCTATTGCAGTCCGACGACGAGGCCGACATTCAGCGGGCCCTCGAATATGCAGAGGATTCAGCCAAACAGGCTGCCGAGGCCTCACTAGCGGGCGCAGAGGCCACGGCACTGTCGCGACAAGCCCAGGCGCTACACCGCCTGGGGCTACTGCCCGCCGCCCTGGCGAAATCGGAGATAGCAATAGCGATACTCGACAAGCAAATCTACGTAGAGAGTTCTGAAGAAGAAATTGTCTATACCCACTATTTGCTTCTCGAAGAGAGCGGCTCCAAGAACAGTCATGCTGTCCTTAGCCGCGCCATGGGAGGTTTCGAACGCAAGCTCGCCTGCCTATCCGACCCATCATGGCGCCGTAGCTTCAGCGGAGACGTGCGAGTCAACAGTGCGCTAGCTGAGATGCTGGAAGAGACAACGAAGTAGACGCGCGGGCGAGCCGGCTAAACGATCCAACCGCCGCCCTGAACGGTATCGCCGTCGTAGAAGACCGCGGCCTGTCCCGGCGCCACAATGGCGTCGCCTTTGAGTTGCACCGACGCGGTCTCGCCGCGAACTTCAACAGATGCGGCAACAGGTGTCGCGCGATGCCGCAGCTGCACCATCGTTTCGAAACTTGCGCTCGGCTCCTCGATAAACCAGCGTACGCCTTCAATCGCAAATCGCGGGGCTGGCGTCTTGCCGGCGGCCCCAACCAAGAGACGATTACTGCGGACATCAAGGCCGACCACATAGGCCGGGCCACCACCAGGAAGCTTGACGTCGCCAATACCCCGTCTTTGCCCAATCGTGTATCGGTGCACCCCCTTGTGGCGTCCGACAACGTCGCCCCCTTCGGTGACGATATCGCCGGCAACCGGGAGGCTCAATCCCCTCTGGGCCGCGGCCCTCTCCACAAAGCCTGCGTAGTCACCATCAGGAACAAAACAGATCTCCTGAGAGTCTTTCTTAGAAGCATTAGGTAGGGCAAAACGCCCGGCTATCTTGCGAGTCTCTTCCTTATCGTAGCTGCCGAGCGGAAAGCGAATCGAAGCCAGCTCGTCCGTGGGCATTGAGAAGAGAAAGTAGCTCTGGTCCTTCTGTCGGTCGATCCCACGTTTCAACGCTAGGCGCCCACCCTCGTTCTCGATGCGAGCATAGTGACCGGTTACGAGAGTTTCCGCGCCAAGCTGGCGCGCTCGGCGCAAGAGCGGTGTGAACTTTATGCTCTGATTGCAGCGAATACAGGGATTCGGTGTATGCCCACGCAAGTACGTGTCCACAAAGTCATCAACGACCGCATCTTGGAAATCGTCTGCGAAGTCGACTACGTAGAAGGGGATGTCCAGGACATCACAGACCTTGCGGGCGTCGGCGATGTCTCTGGGGCCGCAACATCGGCCCGTCGCTGCCGTGCTGCCCTGCGCGTCGTAGAGCCGCATCGTGATGCCAATTACTTCATGCCCCTCCTCGACCAAGAGAGCCGCGGCCACTGCGCTATCGACACCTCCAGATAGGCCAACGACGATTGGAGCCTCTTTGCGCGATTGAGTCATACAATCCGGCTTGGTATACGCTCGTCCGAGGGCTGTCAATATGTCGATTCCACGCTACCTAGTCACCGCAAGGACGCTGGCCCCAGACGGGCACGGCATCGCCTTCGAGGCCGATAGCGCCAAGGAATTCTGGGTGAAGGATCTCTTGCCGGGAGAGGCTGCATGGGTGGAAGTCCAACACGATAGCCCTCATAGGGAACAGGCTTGGGCTCGAATCGTCGAACGTGCTTCGATCACCTCCGCCGAGCGCACAGCGTCGCTGTGCCCAGTGTTCGGCGAGTGCGGAGGCTGCGCCTGGCAGCACCTGAGCATCGAAGGCCAACGAGAGGAGAAACGCCGCCTCGTGGCGTCTGCGCTCTCCGGCGTGCTCGGCCCGGATGTTCATGTCGAGACACCGAAGGTTGCGCGCCACGAGGGCTATCGAAACAAGGGCAAGTATGTGGTTTCCAAGCGCCATGGAGAAATGGTGCTCGGCGCGTACAAGCCGCGCAGCCACGAGGTCGTGAGCACTCTGGGATGCAGGGTCGTAGAACCCGCGATCGACTCGGTCGCCAGGCACACAGCCCAAGCAGGAACATCTAGGAAGACCCCAATCTACAGAGAAGGCGACCCAACAAGCTCCGGCCTTCGCTATGTCATCGTGCGTTCCAACGAGAAAGGTGAGGCACTGGTGCTCCTCGTGTGCACAGCGGATACCCCCGCTGATGCACTGCGGGATCTGGGGGCCGACATCATGAGTATGACAAGCGTCGTGGGCGTCTTGCGGTGCGACAACGACCACAAGACAGGCGTCCTCCTCACCGATGCCATCGAACCTCTATTCGGCTCAACCACAATCCAAGAGAGTGCGGCAGGCGTCTCAATAGAACTTGGTCCTTCTGCCTTCTGGCAACTCAATCGCGAGCAAGCATCTCTTGCATTCGCAGATCTCGCTGGCGGCCTCGCGCTCCCGGCGAAATCACAGGTTGTGGAGCTATACTGCGGTGTCGGTGCCATATCCTTCGCCCTCGCGGCCCAAAGCTACCAGGTCCACGGCATTGAGAACAACTCTGATGCCATTAGAAGTGCACAAGAGGCCGCCGCTAATGGCGGCCATTCCGAGAAGCTACAATTCGTCTGTGCAGACGCCACGACCCTTGATCCGGCCGTGCTCGCCAGGGCCGATGCCGTCGTCGTCGACCCACCTCGGAAAGGGCTGGGCGCCTCAGGCACCTCTCAACTTCTAGCAGCTCGACCACAAGCCATCGCCTACCTCAGTTGCGGCCTAGAGAGCCTTTCGCGCGATCTTGCTGCACTCACCGCAGGAGGCTACAGGATCACGAGCGTGCAATTGTACGACTTCATGCCCGGCACCTCTCAAATCGAGTCGCTAGTTCAGCTTCGTCGTTCACGCTAGTGCAAGTCGAAAGCGCTAGTCCAAGAAGCTATCAAGATAAAGCGAAAGCGCCTCACCATCGACGAGTGTGACTTCGCGCTCGAAAGCATGACGCCCGGTCTCAGTTATGATCTCGCCATCGAGATCGTAGGTACCTGCTGAGATTACCAACGGCCACTTCGCAGGAGGTCCCGCCTGGCCATCCTGGTAGTACTTTTTGAACGTGCCAATGGGCTCACTGGTCTCACCCGGATCGTAGAGCCGAACTTGCAGTTCTACAAGCTTGTTGGGAACCGCATCTCGGAATCGAAAGACCAACTCACAGTCGGCGGATTCCACCTGGCAGGTCTTGGCACCAAAGAAGACAACCGCCGCCACAAAGGCAACGGATAAAACGCGCCTTATAGCGGGCGGCATGGAGAGCATAGGCCGAAGCTACGCCGCTCCAGGTGCTCTGACCAGGGCATTTGCGCCCAAACCCAGCTGTGGTATCTAGCTGCATGTCGGGGCAGTGGCGAAATGGTATACGCGGGAGACTTAAAATCTCCTATCCGTAAGGATGTGCGGGTTCGAGTCCCGCCTGCCCCACCCAGGATGATTCACGTCAATGCGAGTGCGCTACACTCACATCATCGTGGCACGCCTAGCTGTACTCCCCTGCCTTCTCATCCTTGCTTCCTGCCGTCCCGACGTGGAGGGCGTGCCAGATGCGCGCCCCCTTTCACCCGCGGCAGACGCCAGCCCTCCCCCGCCTCACGCTGCCCCCACGGCTGCCGGCATTGCGTATTTCTCTGAAATCCCCGGCACGCTCGTTGACGATGGCTTGGTCGGTGCGCTCCACGCAAAACTCGCAGGCGATCATCAGAGCCTCTCTTTCGATGCACTCTACAGTGCATATGAGAGCCTCGACGCCGGCCGCGACGGCTGCAGTGGCATCTACGACTTTTACTCGAGCAAGTGCTGGACGCCCGCTGAGGCCTGCGGCAACTACACGCAAGAAGGCGATTGCTTCAACCGTGAGCACAGTTGGCCAAAGTCCTGGTGGGGAGGAGGCACGGGGCCGGACCAGCACGAAGACTTGGTGGCGGTAATTCCAGCTGACGGCTATGTGAACAACAGCCGGTCGCAGCTACCTCTCGGTGCCGTCGTTAGCCCGAACTACACCTCAAGCAACGGTAGCAAGCGCGGCCTCTGCAACGTCGCCGGCACCGCCCCAGGTAGCGACTGCTTCGAGCCACCAGACTCGCTCAAGGGGGATTTCGCGCGAATCTACTTCTACATGGCCGTCCGCTACGAGGGCGAGTTCTCGTGCTGCGTAGAACCTGCTGTCAACGGTGCTGACATCCTGCCGTGGCAGGAGACCATGCTCAGGGAGTGGCATGCGATGGATCCGGTGGACATCGATGAGCGAGATCGAAACGATAGCGTCTTCGGCCTGCAGCGCAACAGAAACCCCTTTGTGGATTTCCCCGAATTCACCACGCGGATTGCAGACTTCTAGGCCTTGGCGGCGCAGGCCTCGCCCCATCGGCCTTGGTCTCGCTAATCAACAGAGCAAGAGAGGATCTTGCTGAGCTGGCAGAGGGGCCGTCCCGACCCTTCTCTCCATGCGCTAAACGCATCTTGAACTGCACTGAGGGCGCGCTTGGAGGTCGGTTCCTTGTTGATAACTCGCGCTCCAACGAGCGCGCGCACAACGTCACCGGTCAGGAGAAACGTATCCTTGCCAACGTCACGGAGGAAGAGACCACGAGTGAAGCCGCCGAGCCTAGCCCCTCGGCGATGCAAGTCGCCCCACAGGCCTACGAGTTCCTCCGAGGGCCATTGGGAAAGGTACGCACCAAAGGAGCCGTGTTCATTCATTGCGCTAGGCGAAGCTCTGGCAGAGTGGAAAGAAAACACAATGTAATCTAGAAACTTTGCATCGTTGCCCAGCGGATGAGAGTTCCGCGTGACCAAGGCTTAGCCAGCCGGTTGGTGCCGGATTGGTATTGCAGAGCCGAAGGAGAACGAGGCGAAGCAAGATGGGCGTCGGCGACTCGGAGCACTCCATAATACCGATGAAGCGGGGGAGCCAACCCATGGGACCCGGTGGAGGGAAGGGAGTGTCGGATTCGGAAACTGTTGAAAGGAAAGACCATCGATATGTCAGGCTCGAAATCAGTCTCAACGAAAGAACAACGGATAGCAGAACTAGCGAAGAACGCTCCCGATATGGCGATGGACGTG
>JAAEPE010000411.1 GCA_024222395.1 Myxococcales bacterium | reverse complement strand
TTAGTTCGTTGAGTTGCGGTTTGTTGCCATCGATCAACCCGACCCACTGCTTTGTGCGGTCAGGGTCACGGAGCCTTGCTTCCGAGAATGCTTCACCGATCACTTCATTAGCCGGTTTCATCACGCTGGCCCACACACGTTCTTGTTCGGGACGTGGCCTCTTTGGCCTCTTCGCATCGATCTGCTGAAAATCTGCCAAGGACAGGTCTGAAACCTTCCCTATGCCATCGGTGGTTCGATCGACATCGGTATCGTGCATGAGCACCAAGACGCCATCGCTACTCGCCTGCACGTCCATCTCCAGAACATGACGTCTTCCTCCATCGCGCGCAAGAAGGCAGGCATGGTCTCCTCTGGTGCCAAGAGCCCTCCGCCTCGGTGGGCGATACTGAGTACGTCTCGGGTGAGAAGGGCATGCTCGGGTGGCATGGTAGGCCGCTGGGTATCCGGGCTCACCTCAGGGCTTGAGCATGCTGAGATTGCCACAAGAGCGCCTAGAATGGCGATGCGCATCATCATCGGGGCATCGGCCATATGAGAGCTGTGCGGTCGCGGCTTGATGAGACAAATTGGCTGCCGTCTGGCGCGATTGCGATACTGGTAACTACACCCTTGTGGCCTTCCAGTGTTGCGGTCTCCTTGCCGGAGTCGATGTCCCAAACCCGAACCAGCTCATCGTTGCCGCCCGAGATGAGAGTCTTGCCATCGGGGCGAAATGCCAGCGCCCTAACCGTACCGTCGTGGCCGCTTAGCGTGGTGCGCCTCGTCCAATCAGAAGTATTCCAGAGTTGGATCTTATGGCCGTCACCTGCGGTCGCAAGCAGGCTGCCATCTGGTGAGAACGCAACAGCGAAATTCGCTGCCGTATCACCGGGATTGAGCTCGGCAATCTCTTGTCCGCGCTCCAAGTCTATTACTCCCACAACCCGGGCGCTCCCCGAAATTGCCAGGAGCTTGCCGTCGGGGGATTGCGCAATGTCGTAGATGGCTGAGTAGCGGCGGCCATCGTACGCCTGGATCTGATTGCCCGATGCTCTATCCCATGCCCAGACCCTGCCGATTTGATCGCCCGTTATAACCCGATGCCCATCGCCGGTGAGAAGGAAGCGATTTACGGAACCTCCAACGCCCTCGACGACAACACTCTCCTTCTTTGTGCCATGTTTCCATGCGCGAATGAGTGCATCAGCACCGGCGCTGTATAGAGTCTTGCCGTCGGCGGAGAAGCGCACATCGTTCACTATGCCAGCAGAGCCGCCGCGGCGGCCTGTATTCTTGCCCGACTTTGCGTCCCAGGTGCGTATGGACTTGTCTTCACTGGAGGTCGCAATCTGTTCTCCATTTGGTGAGAATTGTACTGAGGTGATAGCGCCTCGGTGGCGTTCAGGCTCGAGCAGTAGATCGCCCGTATTGGCATTCCAAAGCCACCAACGCCCGGCCTCCGAGCCCCTGGCGCCACCGTGTTGGCTCCACGAGACCATCAAGTTGCCGTCGGGGGATAAGGCCATCAGTTGTGCGTCGAGACCGTCAATGCCGGGAAGCTCCTCGAGAAGCTCACCGTTCTCGGGCTTCCATTTGCGAAACCACCAATCTCCACCGGTTGAGTAGAGCTGCGAGCTATCTGGTGTGAAGGCTAGATTTGCGACAGTGCGGTCGTGGGCTTGAACGGAGAATGGCTCTCCGGCCTTTGGCTCGTACCAGAGATAGATATTCTCGTCGGCGCTTCCAAATGCAAATGCCGAACCATCAGAGGCGACCGCTGAACTCTCGATGGCCTTGCTCACGTTGCCGAGTTTGGTCGTATCCTCTACTACAGACGTCTTGGAGTTGATTTCGACTACATAGGCGTCGCCATCCTCGGTGCCGACGCCTGCCCATCCCGCCTTCGGGGCACAGGCGAGTGTCTTGGCATCTTTCCACGGCCCTTGGAATGCCGTGCTCTCGCCATCCAGATCCCATACTCGAATTGCGCCATCGGAGAACGCTGCCATGAGCTTCTTGTCTGTCAGGAAACACAGCCCGGCGAGCGGACTCTTGGCTGCGACCTGAGCACTCTTCTTGCCTGTACCCATGTCCCATAGTTGGACGTTGGTTCCCTCGTCGTTGTCCGTGGCTAGCACCTTGCCGTTCGGTGAAATCGCCATGTGCTCACCTGGGCTCTCGTGCTCGAGGACTGCGCCGCGACTACCGTCGGTCAGATTCCAGATTTGGTAGCCATCGCGATGGGTTGAAACGAGCTGGCTCCCCTCCGGAGTGAAAATCATTTGCCGAATGCTCCGGTCCACCATGCGAAGGCTCCCGAGCCTCCCGCTCGCGCCCTTTGGAAGCGCATCGCCATAGAGGTCGACATCGCCTGTGCTCACCGGGTTGGCCATTGTTGGCTCGCCGGCTTCTGCGATTGGAGCGTGGTCGCGGTCGGGGGGCTTGCTCTCACGGCTCTTGCAGGAGATACATGCGACTAGCGAAAGCAGCAGCAACGGGCGAAGCATGGGCAGAGGCTAGCACGAGCGCGCATCGCTCACGGTGCTTCGCTCTTACTCCACTCCGGACTGTCGGAGCTTCTTCCGCAGAGTCGTGCGGTTAATGCCCAAGATGGAAGAGGCCTTGGTCTTCTGGCCATCGCAAGCCTCGAGTACGCGCATGATGTGTCGGCGTTCAAGTTGCTCGATGGATATGAACTCGTCGACTTCCGCTCGTTCGCGCTTGGGGGTTCCAATCACTCGCATTTCGATTTCGTCGATGCCCAATACGTCGCTGGAGGCGAGTACGACCGCGCGTTCCACTACATTTTCTAGTTCGCGAGTGTTTCCTTGCCACGCTTGCTTGATGAGCCACTCGTACGCATCTTGGCGAATGCTCACGCCAGACCGTCGAGACTTCCGGGCCGCGCGCATTGCCAAGTGCAGCGCGGGGGCGGGAATGTCTCTGGCTCGATCTCTAAGCGGCGGTACGTGGATCGGAATCCCGTTGAGCCGGTAGAAAAGATCTTCGCGAAACGACTTATCATCGACTGGCTCGGCGCGATTGCGATTGGTGGCCGCAATGAGGCGAACGTCTATCTTGGTAGCGGTGCATTGAGAGGAGGGCTCTCGCTGTGGACTTGCCCGTCGGCGATGGCGTCGGATCGCTTCGCCAAGAGCCGCAAGGGCCGGTAAGAGACGTGGCCAAAACCGCTCCAAGCACCAGTACCAAGACCGAGACCACCAAGGCGATAGTCGCCGTATCCCAGGCAGCCTGCCTAGCCAGGGCAAAGGCGTCCTTCTCGGGTTGATCGAACACAAGAATTGATGGCACCGCGCGCCTGGACTGAAACGCTACCAAGCTCCGGTAGATGGAGAGTCGCCCTTGGCCACGGGCTTCCCCCTCCATAGCCTTCCCCAGGGGCGTGCTCACCACAGACTCCAGCGTCTTGTCACGCTGGGCAAGACGCTGCGAATCACTGCGCGCAATTGCCTGACCGTGGCCATCGAGAACGAGCAGGCAAGCATTGCGTCCCAGGGGAACACTCTCGATAGAGTTTGCGACGAAGCTCAGATCGATCCGAGCCACCAGGACGCCGATTCGCTCACCGGTACGACTCCGCGCCTGAGTCACAACGGGTACGTACGGCTTGCCCTCGTCGTAGACGACGTCGCCGATGAAACCAGCAAAGCTGTGGGCTCCCAATGTCGCGTCTGCTTCTAGGTCATTGCCAAAGATCGTCTTGCCATCGACGTCGAGAATGGTCAGGTCGCTGTATATGGGTACTTCTCTGTGCAGACGCCACCCAAGGCGATGCATAACGCTCCTCGATTTCGGGGCTATCGGTCTCGCCGGCCTCTCTCTCATCGGCCCACCATGCTGCAGCCAACTCCAGCGAGCGTCTCGCGCCTTGCAGTGTCTCGTCGAGCGAAGACGCCAGTGCGCGCACTTGCGCCAGTCGTCCTCGAATGACTTCGGACTGTACTTCAGCGTTGGCTCGATAGATGGCCAGGGAGCCGACAGCCAACACTGGGATGATGGTGGTAATCGCCAGAATTATTCTCACCCTCGATCGAATGCTCAGGTTCACGGCGAATTCTCCGTGGGCACTGCGTAGAGGCGTCTCCAAGCCCCAGCGACTCCGGAAAGCGCTTCATCACTCGTTGCGTCTTGGGCCACGACTGCGAGAACCGCGGGGGTAAGATCGTCGAAGAGCTCTGGAGCGCGCAAATGTCTCGGCAATTGGGACGCCCCCTCGAGCGCGAGGTAGAAGGCGTTGGCAACCCGGCCGCCCTCGGCAAGGCCGTCCGACGTTGTTGGAATTGCGGCGAGTGTGCGTGCGCAGCTCGCCTGAAGCCCGGGAGCCGTGAGGTCGAGGGCAAGTGACCAAGCCTGGACGGCGCGATTCGAGCACCGGGGCACAACCAGGACTTGTCCGCCGCTGGGGGCCTTCTTGCTAGGAAACGCAGTGACGTCCAGCGATTCGAGATTGCCATCCGAGAGTGCCTGCAAATCCCAGGGACCTGTGAGGGCCAAGTGAACTCTGTCGTTGCGGAATGCCCGGATGATGGCCTTCGAGGGGCCTGTTCATCGAGTACATCCATAGCCCAGCCTTCGCGATGGAACCTGGCGAAGCGGTCGAGGGCTAGTGTGCGTTCCGAGGTGTGGATCGAGGGCTGGCCATCTTTGTTTGGCAGTTTCGCCCCTCGGTCCGGAAGAAGGCCAGTGCCCAATAGCCGTCGACTAGTACTTGAGATCGGAAGTCCGTTCCGGGTTAGTCGGCGATCGGTGTGAGTGTCCACGGGAAGTTCTCAAGGACGGTTTGAACGAGCTCGTCAAGATTGGCTCGGAAAGGAGTGCGTTCCCATCGGCCGCGATGGTCAT
>JAAEPE010000410.1 GCA_024222395.1 Myxococcales bacterium | reverse complement strand
TCAATAGCCTTCCCCGTAGCTCCCTTCGAATTGTTGCCCAAAGCGCTTGGGGGGATGGAATTGGCTAGGAGATCGTATTTTGGCTCGAACGTGCCATCGCCTTTTCCCAAGAACATCTCGGCGCTCTTTGTTGGTTTTCCCCTTGAAAGGGAGTGATTTCGAATGTACACAAAGTCGGCGTGGCCATCATTATTGTAGTCGCCGGCAATCAGGCTAGGAGGCCCGACGTTCTTCTCCGGGTCATAATTTTGGTGGGTGTCTGAAAGGTTGCCTGCTCCGTCCCCGTCGACGTAGAGTATTGTGCCGTCGCTTTTTTTTGCACCAGTGAAGATTGGGGGGGCGACGTCGTCAGGGTCGGTCCAATCAATGCTATTGTAGTTTGGACCGCCGCCTGTCTCATTCTTAAAGAATCGAACATAGTTCTCGTTTGTATGGCTAGCAATGATGTCGACCCAACCGTCTTCGTCAAAGTCGGCAACATCAACCGCGTTGAATTGTTCGGTGACTGGCATCATGGTTTGTTTGAAGAGTCCACCTTGCATCTCGAGCCCTAAAGAGCCTCCACCTGATGAGGTGTAGACGACGCCACCGTTGGTGTCGATGGCAAAACCTTCTAGCGTCGTGCCTGTTTGGCTTTCCGGTACGGACGTCTCAGGGCAGCCATCTTCGACCGCCGACTGAGCAACCACGGTTGTAGCCTCCTGAGTGCCATCGGCCAACGTTAGGAGACCCGCCCCCGTGCCGATTATTAATAGTGCTCCAAGACGATTTTTCATGCGTGCTCCCTAATTTCTAACGTCATTCGTAAGCAGCTGTAGCCCTAGCTGCCGGGGGTAAAGGTGGTAACAGTTTTGAAATTGATGGTGCCGAGGCAATCGTTGCGCCCAGCTCCGTCTTCGGAGATGCCCTGTTGGGCGTAGCCCGGACAAGGTCTCGATGTGTTGTCGGTGATGGCCTCGCTAACTTCGACTTCAACGATGATCATGGAGGTTCCCGGGCCGCGGCCAATCGACCTGAGGACAACGATACCGTCCTCGTCGGTTCCCGTTGCATATCCCGGATCATCAAGGTTGTTCAGAATTGAGACCTCGTAATCCATCGGGACCGTGCTGGTAAAAAGATTGCCGGTGTCGCCATGGGGCACCATGTTGCCGGCAATGCCGGTGGGCTTCTGAACGGAACTATTGTTGGAACTGATGAAGGTTGAGTATTTGGTGGTCGGATCCGAATTCGTGCGAAGGAAGTCCATACCAGCGCTAACGCCCGACTCGGCGGCGAACAGAGCCACCGATTGAAACCGAGATTGACTAGAAGCACTGATGCCTCGTTTGACTTTCACGAGCGTCACCGTGGCGACGGCCAGCAGACCACTGAGTGTAGTCATAGCGACAAGCATTACGCTTCCGCGCTGACGATTGCTAGCGCGAAACGCACGCCATCTTTTTGGCGCATGGACTCTTTTTGTTGGTTCCAAAATATTCCCTCTTGACTAGTCTACCCCCACTCAGGAGAAAAACAAAGAACTACTCTTTGTCATTTTATCTTACGGGAAAGCACAGCCTGGGGGTTCTCTTGGGCCTTGAAGATTGGCGTACGGGTAGCTTCTTCACCGCACTGCACCTTCGATATTTGGAGCGCCAGTACTGGAGGAGTACCTACTCTGTAAGACCTTGCCGTACCCCGGCTACCGCTCTTCGGCCTTCTTCGGTTGCCTCCTCGGATGCAAATCAGCAAGCAGGTAATGAAAGAGGTAGAGCAGCTCGCGGCCGAACAGCAACGAACTGATTGTCTGTGGTAACGGTCTTCTCGTCTCGATTGCTGCGCCTTCGCCGATGCAGAGCGGCGAGTTCTTCGTCAGCCAGAACTACGTTCCCACCGGAAACGGAATGACCTGGGCCACGCTAGAGACCCCGATTGAGGTTGCATCCATTCGCAGCATCATCACCAACGCGGGTGAAGAAGGAGCTTGGTACATGAGGGCCGTGGCCTCCCGACGTCGACTTCAACAATGACTCCACTTCGGAAATCCTTCGCTCACGCAATCGCGGCGGCACCTGGGAGTGGCTAGATCTCTATCCCAGCACCCTCGTCTGGTAGCTGTATTCAAGCGAACACTCTCGGCGCATCTATGCCCCCTTTTGGGGCGAGGCCGGCGTTCTGACGATCGACGACTAGACCGCCGATAGACCGCCGAGCGTAAACAATGATTCGGTCTAATGGTCCTGCTTTCCCGATTGCAGCGTTGCTCATTTCGTCATTTGCCCCCGGCAAAATCCTCATTCGCGCCTTGCACTCGAAAAATCAGAACTCACCATCCTCAGTCATTCTCTTAGCTCGACGGTCTAGCGCGCTCGCTGTCCAGCGGTCCGCCTCAGCCCAGTCGCCGATCATACCTGCGAAAAGTCCCCGGGACAGTTGAACCCATGCCACTGCTACCGGGTCCCCGAGAGTCTCGGCTTGCTCATGAGCTAACCGACAGAGGTATCGTGAACTGCCTCCTTTGCGCATAGCTGCGGCAATGCCACTGGTCAGCACGTACCACTCCACCATATCCCGGCAGGGACTCTTTGATCGAACGGCCACTATCGAGCCAGCTCAGGTACACCCGAGCCAGGCCGAGATGGCAAGCCGCACGCTCCAGTGGATCGGAGGACATCGCTCGTGCACTTGCAAAGCGCGTCGTCGCTTCATCACTAGCGTCTCACGAACCCTGTCTTGATAAGGCTCGATGGTGTCGTCTTCACTCGTCCCTGAGCCGCGCACAAAGTGACCGGCTCGCAGCTCGATGAAAGACCTACCCGGCTCAAGTCCCATTTGAGCCGAATCTTGCGCAGTGCACAGCGTCAAGCGACAGCCTGCCAGGCAGACCACATTCAACAGGCGACGAGCCTCGCCCGAGAGCATGCTGGCGCGAGCCTGAATGACGGAGGCAAGTGTCGTACTCTCGCCCCGCGCCTCAGAACTCATGCTGGCCGAATGCAGCACGATCTCGTGAACAAAGTAGGCACTGCCTTTTGCCTCGCGGGCAATAGTCTTGGCCTCTTCTACATGCTTGGTGCCGGCCGGCGCTTGCGCTCGACGGTCTAGCTGGCAAAGGGCGGCCTTAAGTCGTTCTGCGTCCGGTGAAGGAAAGTCTCTTGCGAGTACCCCTGGTGCGGGAGCCATCTCTGCGAGCGCCATTGTGGCTACGGTTTAACAGTTTACGTCCTCAACCGATGAGCTTGGTCCCGCTTCAAGGGGCTGGCTCAATTCAACGGTCTTGCTTACCGAGGCTTCTGCAGCCGGGGCATAGGGCCGCAGAGATAGGACATGAAGTCCACCCCCTCCACAAGTTCCATGGTGAAGCTTCACGTCTCACCGCTGGCGATCAAATCGTAAAGAGCAACGAGGTTTGGATGAGAAACATCCGCCAGGGCACGGAACTCGCGCTTGAAGCGATAGATCGAAGCAGCGCCGGGAGCTATCAGAGTCTTGAGCGCCAATCGCTGGCGCCGCTGCCGATCGTAGGCCCGATAAACGACCCCATGCCACCTCGTCCCAGGGGGCCCTCGATCATGTATCTCTCTGTGGAGGACTCTAGCCCAGCCATTGGTCAATCTTAGCAGAATTCGGGTGGTCTGAACTCTTCAACTAGGAGACTGTTTCGCGCTGGCCAGGCCAGCACAACATCTAACAGGGCCGGGCAGAGCGTGGCCATCGGCAAGCAAAGCACTGGCGAGTCCTATTCGCAGAGGTCTTCCGTTTGATCAGCCGCTTCGTTCCACTGGTACCTGCAGCCATCACACTCATAGCGCATGGTGACGACCTCACAGGCGGACTGATTGGCTGCGCTCAAAGGGCATAGAGAGTCCGAGCTGACGTCATCGAGCACCCCAAGCTCGTTGTTCTCGTTGAAGATGCGAATTCCGGCAAAGGCTCCGAATTCACCGTCCCGGTCCGCGTTGGCCTTAGGAATGTCCGAAAACGAGTACTAGGGCCGCTAGGGTTCCTGCAATTTGTAGTCTGTGCATTGTTTTGACCCTTAATACTCTAGAGGAAGCTAATGATCAGGTTTGCTTCGGCTTTTGTGTCGAGCTTCTGTGCTTCGGGGAGGTAGTCCATCTCGAAGGGCGTCGAGAACGCGGGAAGCGGAGAAGGCACGTTATCGTAGCGAGCTGCGAAGCCAAATCGGAAGCTGATGTCTTCAAAGAGCTTCGTTGTTAGCGCGAGTTGAGTGTTTATTCGCGCGTCTTCAAAAGCCCCGACTGAGTCCATGGGACGAGTTGGAACGTCGAGTTCGTTCACGTTGAAGAGGCCTTCGATCGACGCATCGAATCCAGAGTCCTTCGTGAGCTTGCTCTCATAGCCAGCAAACGCGCGGAGCGAGTGATTGGACCAGCCTGCGTCCGTGACAGGTTTTTCGTAGGAGTAGTCGTAGCCGGCTTCGACGACAAGGTTGTGCTTGTCGTCCTTGAATGCCGTGCGGCTGTAGCCTGCTTGGCCACCACCCGTGAATTCCTTACCAGCCGGCTCGTTGGTGAGACCTTGCAGACTTGCGTAGAGGGCGTCGTGGTCGGAGAGGAAGCGGTCGTAACGAGCTTTCCCCTCGAGCATGCGGGCCGTTGTCTGGCTGAGTCGATCGTATTCGTTCTCGCTGATTGCCCCGTTGCCGTTGGCGTCGTTTGGGCGGAAAAAGCTTGAGCGAGCGAATGCTCCTCCAAGATCGATTTGAAGCTTGTTGTTGCCAGATTTGCGAGATGCCTTGGCACCGGCTGAAAGGGTGGTGGTCCGCGCGTTACCCCTGGTCAGGATCAAACCCGCGAGGGCGCCAGCCTTCCATTCCACTTTGTCGGCCTGCTTCTTGAGTTCCTCCAGGTCCTCTTCCGAGGAGTGAGAGAATTTCGGATCTTGCGCCTCTGCGAAACCGGCGGTGGCGCAGAGAATGGCGGCCGAAATTATGAACGTTCGTGATGTGTGATTCGTCAAGATAGGCTCCTTACAGCTGGATAAGTAGGCGACGTAGCCAAGGGCTGAACCGCAATTGGAGTGACCTCGGAAATAGATGCGTGAGGCCGGGGATGGTAGTGAGTTCGTTGGATGTTGCCAGACCGCCTGAAGCAGGCGGCCGACAAGTTCCAAGCTATGCGACGTTGTGCATGTACACGTCTTGTTGCGGGAACGGAATTGAGATGCCGTTCTCGTCGAAGGCGAGCTTGACGCGCTCGGTGATGTCGAAGCGGACGTCCCAGTAGTCGGCCACTGTGCTCCACGGACGGCATACGAAGTTGACGCTGCTATCGCCGAGTTCGGAAACCGCAATCTGGACACCGCGTTCTTTGAGCACGCGATCGTCTTCGCCGACGATCTTTTCCATGATTTCCTTAGCTTTGCGAATGTCATCGCCGTAGCCGATACCGAAGACAAGGTCGATACGAAGCTCGCCCTTGGCACTTAGGTTCTCAATAGTGCCGCCTGCAACCTGACCGTTCGGGATGATGATCGTGCGATTGTCAGGCGTCACGACCACAGTGTTAAAGACCTCGATTTGCTCTACGACACCAACTTCACCGGCAAGCTTTACGAGGTCACCAATCTTGTAGGGGCGAAAGACGATAATCATGACACCGGAGGCAAAGTTGCCGAGGGAGCCCTGCAGTGCGAAGCCGACCGCGAGACCCGCGGCACCCAGGATTGCGACCGCCGCTGTTGTTTGAATACCTAGGCGTTCGAGTGCGGCGATGATGACCACGGCCATGAGCAAGCCGCGAAGAACGCTTGAGAGGAATTTTCGTAGCGACTCGTCGATGCGGCCTTCGGAGATCTTGTCGACAGTGTTGACGATAACGTTCACAAGCATCTTGCCTATTATGAAGACGGCGAGGGCAATGACCACGCGGATGCCAAATGGCACTAGATACTCGTTGGCGAGGTATTGGAAGTATTCTGTGCTGAACTGAAATTGCATGGATCTTTCTCCTGGGTGGATTTCGGCGAAATTGTATATGGGAGTCGGCGAAGAATGCGGGGGGCCTAATACCTAATTAGGGGGGCCAGTTGATATCGTCTAGTACCGCGCGACGTTCTGCATGTCCCGTACCGATGTTGAGGGCTGGACAATGCAGCCTGCGAAGCGAACGTTGCAGATTAGCGGGAGCATACGGCACTTCTGACGCCTGACAGCGGATCGCTCCGCGAAAATAACGCGAAACCCTAGTTCGTGATCGCTTCCGCGATACGCAGCGCGAGAGCGCTACCTTCAACACTGTCGAGGTTGCCGGGCTTCCAACCCACACCCAAACCTGACCCCCCATCCGTCTTGGGAATGATGTGGAAATGGACGTGGAACACGGCCTGATGTGCTCGTGGGCCGTTGTTCTGCAGGATGTTGTACTGGTCGGTGCCCGTGGCGGCCATCACGGCCCGGGCAATCCGCGGTAGTGCCCTGCCAATGGCCGCCGAAGACTCATCACTGAGCACATCGAGAGTCTTGGCCGGTTCCTTGGGGATGACCAAGGTATGGCCCGGGCTTAAGGGATTGATGTCAAGGAAGGCGAACACCTTGTCGTCCTCGTAAACCTTGTGGCTGGGGATATCGCCGGCGATGATCTTGGTGAATATGGTGTCGCTCATGCCCCGAACTCTAGCCCGACTCAAGCCGATGCGGTAGAACGCTGGCATGGCAGGCGGCGGCAAGGGCGCGGTATATATGGCCCTCATAGGCAACGGAGTGCTCACTGCGCTCAAAGTTGTCGCGTTCATGGTGACTGGATCGGGAGCGATGCTCTCAGAGGCCGTCCACTCGGGAGCGGATACTGCGAATCAGGGGCTTCTCTACTTCGGCATGCGCCGCAGTTTGCGGCCGCCTGACTCGCGCTTCCACTACGGATATGGCGCCGATCGCTATGTCTTTGCGCTGATGAGCGCGATGGGAATCTTCATTCTCGGCTGCGGTGTCACTGTCTATCACGGCATTCACTCCCTGCTGCATCCGCCCACACTCACCACTAGCTGGATCACCTACGCTGTGCTTAGCGCCGCAGTCGTCATCGATGGATACGTGTTCATCCTTGCCGTTCGCGAAGTAAACAGCGGTCGAGGCGACAAAGGGTTTCTCAGCTTCATCCGCTCGAGTACCGATCCCACGCTGATTGCCGTGCTCTTTGAGGATTTCGTCGCCACGGCGGGTGCCCTCATTGCCATGGCCGGTATTGGTCTGGCGAACATTACCGGCAATCCGGTCTACGATTCGATTACGTCGATCATCATTGGGGCGTTGCTCGGAGTCATGGCCATTTGGCTCGGATGGAGGAATCGTCAGCTGATTCTCGGCCCGGCAATTCCCAAGGAAACGCAAGATGCGGTTATGGCGTTCTTGCGTGACCACAAATCTGTCGAAGAGGTTCATACCTTGCGAACTCGGGTCGTAGCGGCTGGCAGTTTCCGCATCGCCGCCGATATTGACTTTGATGGCGGTTATCTCGGCCGCCAACATGTTGAATGGCTTCAAGAACAAGCCTCTAGCGCCGACGGGGACGAAGATTGGGCTCGCATTGCCGCCGAATTCGGTGACAAAATTGTCAATGACCTCGCAGTCGAGGTTGATGACGTCGAGAGGCAGATTGTTGAGAAGTTCCCCGAGATTCACCACATCGACATGGAAGCGGACTAGCATCGTGAAGCCGCTGGCAATTTGTTGTCTGGCGATGCTGGTAGCGCCGTTGACTGGCTGCTCACTCCTCTTCTCTGCTCCTGAAGGAGAACCGAATCCCGACACGGATGCTAGCCTGAATCGCTCACCTTCGGTGAGGGATTCAGGCTAGTTGACGCCAAAGCCTCAAAGGTCATGAGTGTTTGTGGTTGGCGAGAGAAGAAACTCTCCCAAACAGTCTGTAGTGGGAATTTCGGCAAGGTGGAACGTGTTGTTGTTTCATGTGTGCATTGCCGAAGATCGAATTGGAAGTGGGTGGTCGCCGGCGATTGGACGTAGATTTCAGTGCCGGCCAGGTTAGCCGCGATGGCGGCGGACTTGTTCTTCGCTCGGCTGATCAGCGTTTGCGTCTGAGCCAGCGACTCTCAGATTGTTTCACCAATCACCGGAGAGCAGACCTCGTCGACCACACGGTGCAGGAGCTTTTGGCGCAGCGCATTCTTGGTCTTTCGTTGGGGTATTTAAGACTTGGATGACCATGACGAACTTGCGAAGAATCCCCTCAACCTCGTCTACTAGCTGAAGCACGGCGACGGAGCACACGGCATTCCCTCGCCCATGATGCCAGCTACACCCATAGGCAGGAACACGCTCTGCAAGCGATGCCCGAGTCCTTCGGACCCCGATGGAGCCGCCACACTGTTCACAACCAGCCTGAATCTCTCACCGAAGGTGATCGATTCAGGCTAGCCCACTTCATCGCGGCACTCTGAGTCGCAACCGTCGCTGCCCTCGGTATTACCGTCGTCGCATTGTTCGCCGAAGAGGGTATCCACGTTGCCGTCTCCGCATTGCGGACCTGGCAGGCAGGTCGGTAGGCACCCATTGTACTGGCCAATATTGATCCCGTTATCACAGAGTTCGCCATCCTCGTCCTGGATAATGTAGTCACCACATCGCGGACCGAATCCGCAGTCCTCCGAGCACGAGCCGTAGCTGTTGTCGTTGAGCCCGTCGTCGCAAAGTTCAGAAGGCGTCTGAATGCCATCACCGCAGGTGCTGAAGCAGGAAGAAGCATCACCAGCGAAACCCGACAGCCTCAATGCAAAGCTCGACCCATACTGCTGTCGCTCGGCGTGGAAAATGATCATCGAGTAGACGTTGCCCACCGTTAAACGGTCGCGGCACGCGGTCACGATGGCAGCTTGGCTGACGTCAGCCTGGGGATTTGCGAAGTTCATCTCGCCACTCATGGCAGGGTGCAATCCACCAATGTCCAAGCAGAGTTGCCCGTCCACAAAAACCCAAAGGTCATCGTCGCCAGTGAAAACAAGGCTCTCCTGCCCTGAATACCGAAACCAGGATTGGATTTCGGTTGTGAAGTGATAGTTGCGATTGCCGGGCTCACCGACAGGGTGACCAGGCTCTTGGAATCCCTGACCGTTAATTGGGTAGAAGCCACCAGAAGAGATGCTGTAGACACCGTTTCCGAGATTCGTCAAAGCCAAGCTCCCAACTACAGTCACATTGCGTTCACTGGATCGATACCAATCGTAAAACTCCGCCCCGTCTCCTAGGCCTCCAGAAGGACGAGGAATGCCGATATTGGAAGCAACCGGTCTATCTTCAGCGTCGAGAGAGGTTTCGACCAGCCCGGAACATATCCCGCCGCAGTTGCCACCAGGATTGAAGTCTGGATGAGAAGGCGCGATTAACGTAGACCCACGCTGATCTCGAAAGAGCACAGGCACGTTGAGTGTATCCGGCAGCACGATTGGTTCGATGGGGCACTCATATCCGGGCTCGATGGTGCAAGTCGAAGAGCAGCCATCGCCGTTTCTTTTGTTGCCATCGTCGCAAGGTTCACCTGAACCGGGCAAGATGACCCCGTCGCCACAAATCGCTAAACATACGCCGCCGGTACACTGTGGCTCCCGCGTGCAGTCTGGGGCGCAACCATCGAATGGCAGTAGGTTATTGTCGTCACACTCCTCGAGGCCCTCCTCCACGCCATCGCCGCAGACCGTTGCAACACAGGGCTGCCCCGGATCCGTGCACTTGAACCCGGACTCCGTGTTACATGACGTGTCGCAGCCGGGCGCGGCAGCATTGCCATCGTCGCATTCCTCAAATCCGGCCACGATGCCGTCGCCACATTCTGCCGCGATGCAAGGCAGTCCGGCTTGTGGACATGTCCACCCGGTCTCTAGTTCGCACTCGGCACAGCCGTCGCCTTCTGATTCGTTGTAGTCGTCGCATTCCTCGGCGTCTTCGACGAGGCCGTTGCCGCAGATCAACGTTAGAACACAAGGTGTCCCAGGTAGCGCGCAACCGTAGCCTTCTTCCACCTCGGTGCAATCGGCGCTGCAGCCATCATCGGAAACCGCATTGCCATCATCGCAGGCTTCTCCATTTTGAATTCGGCCATCACTGCAACCAACAAAGCGAGCGTCTGGACTCACTTGGCCGTCACCAACGCTGGCGCCCCCGTCCAGCGATTCCCCGTTTTCGTTCCCTCCGCAAGACGCAACTACCAAGACAAACGGCCAAATCAAAAAGCT
>JAAEPE010000409.1 GCA_024222395.1 Myxococcales bacterium | reverse complement strand
TCAAGTTGGCTTTGGTAGGTCTTTCAATGGCTGGTTGGCAAGTTTGGCACCGTTTGAGGTGACCTCTCTCGCCGGTTTGTGCAAGCACATGTAGTTTGTTATCGTGTAGTCATGGAGTTGTTCTTGTTGTAGATTCGGAGGGTTAAGGAGGCTAGTCAAGGTCTAGTCTGAGAATGGGGGAGGTTTGGTTGGTACTGATTCCGCCGTAGGGAGTATTGGTTCACTCCCACTTCGAGGGGTACGCGTAGCGTTAAGGGCGCATGCTTTGTGAGATGCCGCTCCAAGACTAAGCGTAAATTTGTTGGACCGTGGGATTCCAGAACGCAGCTCTTCGGGCGAGTGTGCGTCTTCGCTTCTAGGCTCGCTGCTTTACACGAAGCCTCGACAAGCTCGGCTTCCCCTAAGCAGCTACGCACTAGAGCACTGGAAGATTAGGACATAGGGTTGATGGAGAAACTCGGCCATTTACTGGACCGACCAACTCCACAACTCTGGAGGCGCCATGTCGCTGGTGAGGGGTGCCCATAAAGGGCTAAAGGTACCAGCGAGCATGGAAGCCGAGGCGCGCCTGGCGACACGGGACGCCAGGCTGCCATCCAAAGGGCGGAGAGGGCGGGTTTTAACTACTTCTAGGAGTATTTCGTTTCAGATCGACTGATCGACGAAATTGTGAGAAGAGAGAGAGCGCAAAAGTGATGGGTTCGTAAGCAGCATGTTCGTGGCTTGTAACCAGCACGTTCGCTTCAAGTTGGCTTTGGTAGGTCTTTCAATGGCTGGTTGGCAAGTTTGGCACCGTTTGAGGTGACCTCTCTTGCCGGTTTGTGCAAGCACATGTAGTTTGTTAGCGCGTAGTCATGGAATTGATCTTGTTGTGGATTCGGAGGGTTAAGGCGGCTAGTCAGAGTCTAGTCTGAGAAGGGGGGGAGGGTTGGTTGGTACTGATTCCGCCGTAGGAAGTATTGATTCACTCCCACTTCGAGGGGTACGTGTAGCGTTAAGGGCGCATGCTTTGTGAGATGCCGCTCCAAGACTAAGCGTAATTTTGTTGGACCGTGGGATTCCAGAACGCAGCTATTCGGGCGAGTGTGCGTCTTCGCTTCTAGGCTCGCTGCTTTACACGAAGCCTCGACAAGCTCGGCTTCCCCTAAGCAGCTACGCACTAGAGCACTG
>JAAEPE010000408.1 GCA_024222395.1 Myxococcales bacterium | reverse complement strand
CGACGGCGGTACAGCGTTCGCTCGATGCAGACTTCGCCCGCAGCAGTTTGATACCGGCCTATGCTTCGAACAGCGCGGCGATACACCACTCCACCGACCTCCACAGCTTCAGCGTCAATGTCTCCCCGGGCGAGCTCCTCCTAGCCTCTTCAGTGGGTGCAGCTCGCTAAAGACTGAGGGAGCCGGTATGGCCATGGTTCTCAACAAGAATGCGCCTGCGAAGGTAGCTGTCGCCACACAAGTATATCGTGCAGCGGGCGATCACAAGATCCACGCGCCGATGGGCGAGTGGGGCGGACGCTTCTATGGCGTTAGCTCTGATCGTCTCGACCTCGCCTCATCATTCGGCATGCGGTTTCCCATCGAGCTTGCTGACTCTTTGAGTGCTGGATTCTCAACACACATTGATCTGGCACGCATCGCTCGTATTGAAGACCAGTGGTCCTTCGGCGCTGGCTAGACGATGAACTTGCTGGGAATTGAAGCCGGGCTCCAAGAAATCGCTGACAAAACTCGCGTGGGGCATTCGGACCGGTGGTCGCCAGTCGCCATTAGGATCTAAGGGGCTGATATTACACGTGTAAGCGTTGGATCAAGACTTGCTCTGTTTGGGCACATGATGGCCCAAACGATACTTCGCCTGGCCTTGGTGGCTTTTATGAGTGTTGTGATGACTTCACCTGCAAGCGCCAATGGGCGCCGCGGGACAGCTCACAAGCTCGTTAAGCCCACAAAGGCGGCCAAAACAAGAGCCCGAAGTGTTCCGCTCACAACCGTGAGAAAGGTCCAAAAACCTCTACTCTCGAGCTCAAAGATTCACGACAAAGCGACGTCGGTAAAAAGCGCCGATCGCGCCGTTATGGATCATCTCGCTCAGCCCCTCATCACTCGTGGGCCAAAAGGCAAGCGGCTCACAGAAGGCGAAGCTCTCACCAAAATACAAGGGCAATGGAAGATTCAAGATACTAAGTTGGTTGCGAACGCCGACCCGAAGCAACACCCAATAACTGGCTACGCAACAGTGATTGTAAAGGCGGAAGGGCCCGTTAAGGGAAAGGTCTTTCCCTCGGCGAACAAGCGCGAGTTTATCGTCCACATTGGTTCGAATGGAAAGGCCACAGTGATAGGGAATCGCAGTGACGGTCGCTTTGCCAGGGCGCTTCGCACGGTCAATGAGAAATTGGCTGTCTCCCGAATTGTTCGTGACATCGCCTCCTCCTCTGGCGTCCGCAAGGGTGTCTCCGGAATAGGCGTACTCGCCCTGGCTGTGTTGGCTGGGCACAGCAGCTTTTCAGAGTTAGGTCCACAAATGGTTGAACAGTTTCAGGCCCTCGGGCCAGTAGTTTTGACGGCCGCCTCGATCAGCGCAAAGAACGGTTTCAGTCGCCGAACCGAGGCCCGGCTCTTTGCATTCGAGCAACTCACACAAAAGCTCAACGTCGAAATTACAGCGGGCAAGACGATCACGTTGGAGACAGCCTACGCGCGATACGAGCAGGCGCTCAAGAGCGTCAAGATGGGCAGTGGCACAACCAAGAACGTCAAAGCTCCTTCTCGTCAACACTTCGTCAAGGCTCTCGCAGCTTGGGAAATGTCACGCACCGCCAAATAGACAGGCAGTCCTCGATAGGAACAAGAAATCTGCGATGGCCTTGGAGAGGCTAGGTAGAATAAACCTGTGTTTCTGGAGGCTAGACCTGTGTTTCTGATTTGCGCCTTGGTACCCAATCGTTCCATAGCCGTCGATAGCAGCGTTATGGCCTGGGCCAAACCCAATTGTGCAGTAGTACGGTTTGGGGGGATTCTCGGCCACAGATTGCACATCGTATGCGTGCAGTCTTCAGAATTTCGTTTGGCGAGCGCTTTGTTGCCGTACCGCTCAACGATGTGGAGCGACACGCGGAGGAATACGACAGCCGTCTGGAAGCTAGGGGCACGCAGACGACACGATGTGAACCATAGCTGTCGGCGTAAAAATCAGTGATCGCAAATCCGTAAGCATGAATTTTGTAACTTGTGAGCTTGGCGTCGTTGATCAAGCTCAACTTCGACGAACTGAGCGTTGCCCTCGGCTTTTTGGTAGTTCTCTAGGCGCATCATCGCAGTGCTAATGCTGTCGTTGAGAGAATTGACGATGCGGGCCTGCCCCTTCTCTTCAGCGATCTTCTTACGCTCTTCGAGGTCGGCAAGCCCCTCGGAGATCTCGTCCTCATCCGTCGCGTCGAGGAAGGAACGAAGAGCTTTGTCAGACACCTGGAGTCGCAAGAAGACCCATAGGAGCCGCTCAAGGCCAGGAGTACGAGCATCGCCCCCAATTCCACCGCCTTGCTCGCGATGATGGCCACGCACGCCTTTGGAAATCTTGTGCATGGTTCCACAGCGCTTCCGCAGCTCGAGAAAACGCTGACGCGACTCTCGGTCAAGGGCACGAATCGTCTGCGAGAGACTGACTTCTTGCTTGGGCTTGCTTCTGCCGGAGATGAGTTGGCCAATCTCGCCAGTCTCCGCATGCACGCGCGCATCGATTGCCGCCTGAAACTTCGGCACGGCACTGAGCCCGACCAGGTAGGCCAATTCGCCGGCGGCCACCAGCGGAAGGAGGATATCCGGCGCGGCCAGCGCCGCTGCAACCGTTGCCCCGCCCAAGAAGAGCAAGTTCCACCGAAAGGTGAACGCCTCCTTCAGATAGCGATACATGCCTGCCTTGTTCTTCTTCTTTGCCACGGGCTCTAGTCGTCCCCCGCCCGATCAGATGCTTCGAGCTTTTCGATGGTGTCGCGAATCTCGAAGACGATGTCCTGAAAGGACTCTTCCCGCTGCATCTCCTTCGCAGGACGATCAGGTGCAGGAACGGGCATCTCACGCAGGATCGTTCCTGGAGAGGACGATAGAATGAATATCCTGTCGCCGAGATAGACTGCCTCTTCGATCGAATGTGTCACGAGGAAGATCGTGGCTTCAAGCTCGCGCCACAAACTCACTAGGTTGTCCTGCATCAACATGCGCGTTGCAGGGTCCAACGCTCCGAAGGGCTCGTCCATCAGAATAATTCTAGGTCGAAGAATCAACGTGCGAGCAATCGCGACCCGCTGTCTCATACCGCCCGAGAGCTGGTGCGGGTACTTGTCCCAGTCGTCCTTGACGGAGAGACCAACCTTGTCGATCCAGCCGCGAGCCTGCTCGTAGCGCTCGTTCTTTCCGACACCGCGGCACTCTAGGCCGCCTTCTGCAATTCAAGAGCAAACTTGGAGGCGGTCTCCCGATCTCCGAGCTTGAGATATGCCTTCGCCTGGCCCTGGAGCTTGGCGACGTGCTTCTCGTTTTGCGCGACCTGACGGCTCACACGCTCGACGAGACCACGATATTGCTCGAGGCCCTCACGGCCTTCCTTCATCTGCTCGACTGCAGTGTCGTACTCGTACTGCATCTGAGCAATTGGATCCGCCTCCCAAAAGACGTTGGCAAGCTTGTTCACCTGCGCTCGAAACGATGCCCAAAATCTCTTGAAGATCATGGCTCCCTCTCTGCAATTCCAGGCCTCCGCTTCTTGCGAACCCCTATCCAGACCAAGATTTGGCCTGCAGAGTAGCGGCACCCAGCGCGCCTCACAAGGCGGCGAAGCGGCAAAACAGCCAGACCGAAAGGCCAACGTATCGCGGGGCCAAATGGGCCCATACACCGGCGGTTGAGTCACAAAGGTAGCAGGCGAGAAGTCCCT